>QCCD01000009.1 GCA_003281405.1 Prochlorococcus sp. AG-347-K16
AATTTATCAAATCAGATTCTGGAGATAGCTTTAGGCTATGAGGCTGCATTAGATATAAGGAATAATTTTGTAATATAAAACATCATCATTCATAAAGAGAAGTTGAGTTTATAATCTTTAGGATTCAGATTTAAATTAAATTTTAGAATCTAGTATTAAAAACAATTTAATATTTTTACTAAAAATTTAAGCTTGTTGAGAGTGTAATATATTTTTTATATACAAAAACTAATTTGTTATTAAGAAAAAATCTTAAAAAATTGGCATTGAATATTCCCAATTTATTATCGATATCTCGACTTTTCCTTGTATTTCCATTAATACTTTTTTTAGAAATTAACAGACCTTTTTATGTCTTTATATTGATTATTATTGGAGGCTTAACTGATTATTTTGACGGGTTAATTGCAAGGAAATTTAATCTTAAAACAAGATTAGGAGCTATCCTTGATCCCTTAAGCGATAAAGTATTCTATTTAATTCCTTTGACCTTCCTTTGTAAAAATAATTTTATACCCTTCTGGTCTTTGTCATTAATTTTATTTAGAGAATTAATTATCTCTAGCCTAAGGAACACTACAAAAGACGGTTTACCAGCATCAATGTTAGGAAAATATAAAACATTTTTCTTATTTATTTCAGTAATTACCTTCTTTACACCATTAAAAATTAGCTTATTGAATAATTTGGCTTTAATTTTTTATTGGTTAGGATTCATCCTGACTTTTGTGACTTTATTAGGATATTTAAGAATTAAAAAGAATATTATCTGAATTTTCATCAAACTCCTCACTCTTTTTATTATTAAAATCATTCACAAAACTATCCTTTAGACCATTAAGTAAATCAAAAGTTGGCGCCCACTCTAAATCACGTTTTATCTTAGAGATATCAGTCTGATAATGATTTAATCTAACTGGAAATCCCTTTCTAGACTTAGGATCTAATTTTTGATAATCAAATGTTCTTAAAGAAATTTCATTTTGGTTTAATCCAAGAACATTCGCACAGAAATAAATTAAACCCTTTATTGTTACTCCTTTTTCACCTGAACAATTGTAAATATTATTTTTGGAATTTTCAAAATTTATGCACCTAATCATTACATCAGTTAGATCCGAAACATGGCCTAGCTGAGTAATTAAAGAACCGTCACCAGGCATTGGTATTGATTTTTTAGTAAATAACCTTTCAAAAAACCAATTTTCAATTTTATTATAATTACCTGGTCCATAAATATAAGTAGGTCTAAAACTTGTAAAAGGAATTTTCTGGTTTTTTAACCAATTTTCTGTCTCAAACTTTCCTTTGTGCCTACTTCCTGGATCAATTGGATCAACTTCGGATAAAGGTAGTTCACAATTATCTTTGTAAACACCTGCAGAGCTTACATATATATATCTCTGGAAAGAGTTATCTAAATTTTCTATAAGAAGTTTGGTTTGTTCTAACTCTCGTCCAGAAATATCAAAAACAACATCATACTTTTCATTTCTTATCTTGACGATATCTTCTGAATTATTTCTATCACCCTTAATTAAATTTGTTTTTTCAGGATTACTTTTATTACCTCTAGTGAAAATATCAATATCATGATTTTTACTTAATAACTTTCCAACCAAAGACTTGCCAACAAATCTAGTGCCACCCATTACAAGAATTTTCATATTCAAAAAATATTTAACTGAAGTAGTAATCTTAAATAGAATTACATATTGAATAGTACTACTAATAAGTAATTAATGAAAAGGATGATTCTATGGACCTAATACCAGCAATTGATTTAATGAATGGTAAGTGTGTAAGGCTTTTTAAAGGCGACTTTAATAAAAGAAAAGACTTCACAAAAGAGCCTCATGAGCAAGCTAAATTTTGGGAAAGCGAAGGAGCCAAATATATACATATAGTTGATTTGGATGCTGCAAAAACTGGATCCCCAACAAACGATAAATCAATAAAAAAGATTGCAAAAACAGTTAACATACCAATTCAAATAGGTGGGGGGATAAGGTCTCAAGAAAGGATAGAACAATTATTTTCTTATGGTATTGAGAAAGTTATCATGGGAACTTCTGCAATAGAAAATAAAGAACTAGTTAAAGACTTATCAAATAAATTTCCTGGAAGGATAATTGTTGGGATAGATGCAAAAGATGGAAAAGTTAGTACCAGGGGCTGGCTTAAGCAATCTAATATTTTTGCCACAGATCTAGTAAAGGAGTTCTCTTCATTTAAAATTGCTAGTTTTATTGTTACAGATATAAATACAGATGGGACTTTAGAAGGGACAAATGAAGAATTCATAAAAAGCATACTTGAAATTTCAGATATTCCAGTAATAGCCTCAGGAGGTATTGGTTCAATTTCTGATTTATTATCGTTAGTAAAATTTGAAAACTCTGGACTCTTTGGAGTAATAGTAGGTAAAGCTCTATATGAAAATAAATTCACGATAAACGAAGCGAATAATGTATTGTCAGCAGAGAGACTAAATGACTTTGATTTAAACACAAATTACTACGCTTAAAAGAGTATAAAAATTGATTTAAGGCTGGTGTTTGCAGTAATTGTTAGTTATTTTTGTATAAGAGATAAGAAATCTAGTCTTGGAATTAATTTCAAAAAAATCTATATTGATTATTGCTCCAAGCTTAATAGCAGAATCTTTATCGCTTAAGTTAACATCACTAGACCAAAATTTAGAAATTAATTTTAATAATGGAACAGGTGATAAAACTCCCGATTTAGTTATATGGAATGTTCTTAATTTCCAATCAGAAGATCTTATAAGGTTAGAATTATTAAAATTAAGAGAAAAATATGATGAGTCAAAGTTTCTTATAATTCTCTCTGGCGAAATTGTTTATGAAGCAAATACCACTCCATCTTTAAATGCTGAAGGTTTTCTTTTAAATCCCAGTGCAGAAAAAGTTCTTGAATCTATTGATACCATTTTAAATGGAGGAAGGGTATTTGATATTGAAAATAATTCCCGAGTTAAATTCAACAAAAATAAGCCACTCTCATTTAGTCAAAAAATTCTAACTTCAGGTCTTAAACAAATAGATTCTGAAATTAATTATATCTTCAAATATGTCAACTCTGATTCAACACCAGAATTTTATAAATTCATTTTAAAAGGAAGATTAAGAGAACTTATTACTGCAAAATCTTTTCTAATTTTCTTGTGGGGTAATTCACTAGAACTTTATACAGAGGCAGTTTACACTGAAAATAAAATTAATCTTGAAAATAAGAACACTGTTTTTATTAAAGATAAAAACAGTGCAGAAATATGGAATTTGATTTTAAATAGACTAAAACAAAGGTATAGCTCAAATAACTTACAGGTTGAATTTAATAATTCATCAATAATTCTCTCTGGAATAAAGAAAGAATTTATTTCGCGACTAATTTGCAAAATGTTAGATGAGTTAGATAATTTAGTAAAAAATATTAAGGAAAACTATAAGGAGCAAGATTTTAAAGATGATTTAAATTCTCTTATAAAAGAACTTAAAGTTAATACAATTTCAAATATCACAGATAGTTATTTTCGATTAAAAAAAGGAGGCGAATCTATTTCAATAAATGATTTTATTTATAGTGAGGTAAGTTGCGAAGAGATAGATAGAGAATCACATGAATCAATTATGTTTATAGAGCCAATTATTAAAAATGAAGCTCTTGACTATGATGGAAAATTACTCCCTTTATATGAAACAGAATCGTTTTTGATCCTTGAAAATATAATTTCAAACTGGACAATAAGGAACTGTAATTTATTAGCTTCTGAAATCTTTAATATTTGTTCTTCTTGGCCTGAATTAAGAACTGTACTTATAAATCCCGAATTACAATCCACAAGAAATTTTGAAAGATTTAGAAATAATATTAATAACTACAATCGTTGGCATGACTATATTTATATGCCTATCTACTTGTATGAGAGTAAACGAGAATATATTGATATTATCGATAAAAAATTTACCCGTTACTTTAAAAATGAAAATAGGGAGAGAGAATTAGAGAATCTAGAATGGTTACAAAAACAAGTTACATTGTTAGTTGAGATAAGAGATGCCGTAGCTCCGCAGTTAGAAGTTGCTGTAAAATATATCGGTAATCTTTTCGTAACTTTCCTTACAAAGGTCGTTGGCAAAGCTATCGGCTTAGTGGGGAAAGGGATCCTTCAAGGGTTAGGAAGATCAAGTTCAAAGTAAGTTATTAAACTTTAATGAAAATAATTCAATGGATCCTGATAGCATTAATTTTCTTAAGCCCATATAAAGCAAATGCCTCTAGAGATTCTGATAGTTACGATGGCAACATCTTCCCAATATACGCGGGTAATGGGGCTATAGTTCCTCCCCAGACAACTCTTCAGGAGTCATTAAAAAATAAAAGAGTTGCAGTTTTATTTTTTTATCTTGACGATAGCTCGGATAGTAAAGCTATGGCTCCGATAATATCTGGTTTAGATTTGATATGGAGAAATAATATAGATATCATTGCTTTAACTACCGATGAATTACAGGATAAAGAAGAGTCTGATCTTAGAAATGAACCTAATTATTATTGGAACGGATTAATTCCACAAACCATTATTTTAAGTAGTGATGGTGAAGTTAAATTTGATAAAAATGGAATGATTAATATCGATGAATTAAATAAAGTTATAGGAAAACTAAAGGGAATTGATATAGAAGAAACTACATTTTCTGTAGAAAGTTTTAATGAATACAACAGTATCATTTCTGAAAAAAAAGATAAAAACAAAAACTAATTAAAAAAATGATATTAATAAATATCCTCTTAGTTCTTTTAATTTTTTTAATTATTTCAGATTTATATATTAAAAACTCACCCAAATCAAAGTTAAATCTGGTACCTATAAATTACAAAATAAAAAAAAAGGATGGTTTAAACGAATTAACTATTGATTTAAAAATAACTAATAAAAGTAAAACCAAAGAGACGATGGTTTCTAATATAAATTTTGAATTAGATTTTTTTAAAAGTAAAGGTAACGAATATTGCCAAAATTTTAATTATCAAGAGGATATTTATATATATGAAAATAATAAAATAAAGAATTTAAATAATTACTGGCCAACAACAATTATCAAATCAAATTCAGAATTAATTGTAAGAATCATATATAAATTTAGCAATAATAATTTTAGAAAAAAAATAAAATATCTTTGGTTAAAAATATATTGGGAGAACTATGGACATTTTGGTATTTCAAATAATAAGGATTGTTTCTTAATTAATTTAGATGGTCAAAAACAAAGGCCGAAAGAAGTTTTTGAAATTCCAATAAATAATAAATATAAAGCTTTTGCTATTAAAACTGATTTACTTGGTTGCTTTGATAACCCAGCAAATACTGTGATTGAATACTGCAAAGGAATTGTAGAAGAAAATGATATTTTAACTATCGGTGAGAGTCCTCTAGCGATTATGCAAAATAGATATATTTCACCTCAAAATTTAGAATATAGTTTATTTTCGAAAGCTTTATGTTATTTTTTTCACCCTACAAGCAGTCTCGCAACAGCTTGCGGCATGCAATTATTAATAAATAGAATAGGAGTCACAAGAATAACCTTTGGACTATTTGTTGGATATCTCTTCAAATTAGTTGGGATTAAAGGTATGTTTTATAGGTTAACTGGTTCAGAATCGTCCCTCATTGATGATATAAGCGGCACAGTTACACCTTACGACAAGAGTATAGTTATGGGTCCTCTCAATGCGGATTTATTTTGTAAGGAGGTCTCGAACTATCTAAATATAGATGTTGCTGTAGTTGATGTTAATGATCTTGGAGGTGTAAAAGTCTTAGCAAGTTCAAATAAAAAAGTAAATAAAATACTTAAAAGAAACTTATTATCTAATCCAGCTGGCAATGGAGATGAAAAAACCCCTATAGTATTAATAAGAGAAAAAAAGTAAATGAAAAAAGATACCTCTTATTTTTTTCAATCTAAAAAAGGAATGGAAGTAACTTTTGAAGAACTCCATATACGTCACATTAATCTTTTAATAGATATTAAAAATAAGGAATTGAATAATTGGTTTTTAAAGATGGCAATTATCAATACATTTGATGACTTAAAAATCTTCTTGAATAATCTTAAGAAAAATAAAAATAAATGCATAATTGCTATATATGGAAACGAAATTATTGGTTATTTGAATATTTTTCCTTTAAACAAAAAAGAGACTTGCTTAAAAATATCTAAGCCCAAGTTGATTAATAGCAAGTGTTCTTTAACCGATAAACAATTAACATTAGCATTGATAAAAAAATCTATCTCAATAAAAGAAATCAAAACTTCAAGTTGGATAATTAATTCAGATATAAATAATGTTGACCTCATATCAAACTCAAGAGAATTAGGCTTTCAACCGTTAGGAGAGATAATCCTTTGGGATGGTTCTGATCTAAATAAACCTACAAATCAAAATGCTAATGCCTATACATTAATTAAAGAATTCCAAAATATTAATAAACAAAATATATTAAAAATAGTTAATTTCATAAGATCAAATCAATCTCCCTTAATAAGAAATATTTTAGATTTTGATCAAGACGACATTCTTAAAAGAAATAACTCTAAGAGTGGCGCCTTAATATATGAAAATTCAGTTTTGTGTACAATTTTAAAAGATATTAATTATCAAAATGAGGAAATTTATACTTTAACTATAAGTAGATATTGGGATAAGAGATTCAATTCTATTTTAAAAGAATTTATAAAAAGATTTTTTGAAAAATCACCTGTTTCATATTTAAAAACCTATAAAGAAAATTCTCAATTAAATGTTTTTCTCGAAGGGTGTAATATCAAAGAAAAAAATCAAGAAATAATTCTTATTAGGAACACAATAATTAAGAATGAAGCCAAACAAGTAAATATAATAAATCAATCTTTGGAATCAATCTTTGAAAAATTAAGTCCACAAGGTAATCCATATCCATCTCCTTTTCCATTAAAAACAAAGTGAAATTTTGCAAACCCAAACCCAAGTCAATTTTGAGTTTGGATATAGGTACCAAAAGAATAGGATTAGCTTATTGTGATCCCCTCTGCATAACATCAAATATACTTCCAGCAGTAAAACGATTTAAAAATAATCAAGAGATTAAAATCATTAGAAATTATATAAATGAATTTAATTTGACTGGTTTTATTGTGGGTATTCCGCTAGATGAGGAAGGTCAAATGACCACTCAAGCTATTGACTGTAAAAATTACGGTCAATTACTTTCAAATGAATTAAAGCTTCCATTTTCTTATGTCAACGAACACAGTTCAACTTGGGAATCTTTAGAAAGATTTGGAATAAAAAAAGATAAATCCGGATTGATTGATAGTTTTTCAGCAAAAATAATACTTGAACAATGGATTGAAGAAGGTCCTGAATTAGAAGAAATAGCTGTTAAACATCAGATAAAATATTAGTATTAAAAAGGATAGATAATTTTTAAATGAAAGAAACCAATTCAAATGATAATTATGATGCACAGACTCTTTTATTAAATGACTCAAATGGAAACGAGCTATTTTGTTATCTTGAACAATTAGTAAGTGTTGAAGGCCAAGAATATGCTTTATTAACGCCAGTTGATACACCAGTGAGTCTTTTTAAGATAAATGAAAAAGATGAACCTGAACTAATTGAGAAAATAGATAAAAATGAACAAATACTAAAAAATGCTGAAGCAGTCCTTCAAGAACATGATTTAAAACTTATCAGATCAGCAGTTACATTAACAGTATCAGGAGAACTTGAAGAACCAATTTACGATGAATTAGAAGAAGATTACGTCGATGATGATAGTGAGAGTTATGAATTGCTCGTTAACTTTAATCTTTTTGACCAAGAATATGGCTTATATATACCACTAGATCCTTTTTTTATTGTGGGTAAATTAAAAGACAAAGGTGCCTTATTAGTTGAAGATGATGAGTTCGATAAAATTCAACCTTTGATTGAAACTGAGCTTGAAAAAAGTAGTTCTTAAAATAAATGAGATCTATCCTAAAAGTCAATTGGGATTCAAACTTACCAATATATAATATTTCTCAATCTGAGTTGCAAAAAAAAGGAATTAATTCTTTATTGCTAGACGTGGATGGGACTCTAGTAAATAGAAAATCAAATTTGATCCCAATAGCTGTAAAAAATTGGATCATAGAATCTAAAAAACTTTTCTCCTTATATCTAATAAGTAATAATCCATCAAAAAAAAGAATCGCAAAAATAGCGAAAGAATTAAATTTAAGGTATAAATACAATGCATCAAAACCTAGAAAAAAAGTAACTTTGTCTGCTATCAAAGAAATTGGCAGAAAGCCAAAAAATATAGCCATTATTGGCGACAGAATTTTTACAGATATTATTGTTGGGAATAGATGTGATATAAAAACAATATTAGTTAAGAGATTAAATAGAGAGGGCTTGCCTATAAAATTTAATTTAACTTTGACAATAGAAAAATTAATTTCTCGTTTTATAAAATGAAAACTTGGGTTATAAAAATTGGTACTAGTATTTTAAGAGGAACGGATGAAACATGTACAGAAGAAGTTATTGAAAACCTTTCTAGATCATTTACAAGTTTTCTTTCAAAAGGAAACAAGTTAATTTTAGTAACTAGTGGAGCCGTTGGATTAGGTTGCCAAAAGTTAAATATTAAAACAAGACCAAGTGATTTAAGTACCCTTCAAGCTACTGCTGCAGTAGGTCAAGTTAATTTAATGTCCTTATACGATAAAGTATTTAATAAATTAGGTCTAAATATTGCTCAAATTTTAATAACTAAAGCTGATTTCAATTCACGAGAATCATTTAATAACGCTTCTAAAACTTTAAGAAGATTAATCGATTTGAATGTTATTCCAATAGTAAATGAAAATGATACCGTAGCAAATGAAGAGCTTAAATATGGAGATAATGATACCCTCTCTGCTTTAGTTGCCTTAGCTATAAATGCTAACAAGCTTATTTTATTAACAGATATTGAAAATCTATACTCAAAAGATCCACGTAATAATAAAGATGCGCAACCTATTAAAGAAGTTCATAATAGTGAATTAAAGGAAATTAAAGATAAAAATATTCAAAACTCAAATAATGAATGGGGAACAGGAGGAATTTCTACAAAATTAATTTCTGCAGAAATAGCAACAAAAGGAGGAGTCGAAGTCCAACTAGTTGATGGAACTAATAAAAAAAACTTAATTGAAATATTTAATGATAATAAAATTGGAACTTTATTTTATCCAGTAGAAAAACCTATTGGAAACAAAAAAAGTTGGCTTTCACATGCAATTCAAACAGTAGGAAAAATTACTTTAGATGATGGCGCTTCTTTTGCAATTAAAAAAAAAGGCGCCTCACTTTTAGCGGTTGGTGTTAAGAATGTAGAAGGAAACTTTACGATTAATCAGGCAGTTAAAATCGTAAATACAAATGATAAAGAAGTTGCAAAAGGTTTAGTATCAATAAGTAGCGACAAATTAAGAAGTATCTTAAATAATAAAGAAAATAACAGCTCCTCGATAATTGTCGTACATAGGGATGTTCTTGCTCTCTCTTAGAAAAAAATTAAAAACTGAAAAATGCTTTTAAGTGATTTAGTTGATCTAATAAAAAAAGGAAATTCAAATTTTATTAGTGCCAATATTTTCGAAGATTTAAATATAGATGATGCTGCCTCATTAGATGCTGCAGTTAAACATCAAATATCTTTTTTAGAAGAAAATAATATTCTTAAAGAAAAATTAGATCAAACTAAAGCATCAGCAATAATAACTACTAACAACGATGAAATCGTTAGCGCCCTAAAGAAACTCAATATATCAAACATAATCGTTAAAAATCCAAGAATTGCATTTGCAGAAGTATTGGATTGTTTATATAAAACTATTAATTTCAAACCAGGAATTCATGCTACAGCAGTTATAGATAAAACAGCAATAATTGGAGCAGATTGCCATATTGGACCTAATGTCTATATTGGAGAAAATACTGTAATAGGAGACAATAATCATATTCTTCCTGGATCATCAATTTTAGGCAATGTCCGAATAGGAAATAATAATATAATTCATCCAAATTGTGTTATTTACGAAAATACCACTCTAAAAAATAATTGTGTAATTAATTCAAATTCTGTTATTGGATCAGAGGGATTTGGTTTTATTCCTGAAAATGGCAAATGGGTAAAGATGCCGCAAAAAGGTGGTGTAAAAATAATGAGTTTTGTAGAAATTGGAACTAATTGTTGTATTGATAGACCCGCAGTTGGATTTACTTTTATTGATGAGGGAACAAAGTTGGATAATTTAATCCAAATAGGTCATGGCGTAAAAATTGGAAAGAATTGTGCATTTGCAGCTCAAGTTGGTATCGCTGGAGGAGCAAATATTGGAGATGGTGTTATTTTGGCAGGACAAGTAGGAGTTAATAATAGGGTAAAAGTCGGTAATAATGTCATTGCGAGTTCAAAGTGCGGAATCCATTGTGACATAGAAGATGGAAAGGTAATTAGTGGTTTCCCCGCGATGGGAAATAAATCATGGCTAAGGAGTTCAAGTATTTTTAAAAAATTACCAGAATTAGCAAAAAAACTTAGACAATTAGACAAGCAATAATTTATTGTTCTATTAAACAAAAATTTAAATGAAGAAATATAAGATTGTTTTATTGTCAGGAGACGGAATTGGACCAGAAATTTCAGAAGTTTCAAAAAAAGTTTTAAAAAAGCTTTCAAAAAATCATAATTTCGATATTGAGATTATTGAAAAATTATTTGGAGGGATAGCATATGAAAAATATGGTACTCCTGCTCCAGATGAGACACTAAATCAATGCAAAAAAAGTGATGCAGTACTTTTAGCATGTGTGGGAGATATAAAATATGATTCCCTTGCAAGAGAATTAAGGCCAGAAAGTGGGTTACTAAAGTTAAGATCTGCGCTAAACCTTTTCGCAAATATCAGGCCTGTAAAAATAAGAAAATCTCTCTTGGAAGCAAGTACATTAAAAAAAGAAATCGTTGAGCATGTAGATCTTATTGTTGTAAGAGAATTAATAGGGGGAATTTATTTTGGAAAACCAAGAGGACATATAACAAACACAAAAACCCCAAAAGCTTTCAATACGATGGTTTATGATTCGACTGAAATAGAAAGAATAACTGAAATAGCAATAAAAATTGCTAACCAAAGAAATAAAAAAATATGTTCTGTTGATAAATCAAACGTTCTTGAGGTTAGTCAATTGTGGAGAGATACAGTTTTAAATATCACCTCAAAAGATAAAAATATATCTCTAAGCAATATGTACGTTGATAATGCAGCAATGCAATTAGTTAGAGATCCCGTTCAATTTGATGTGATTTTAACTAGTAATTTATTTGGAGATATTTTAAGCGATTTAGCCGCAATGTTAACTGGTTCTATTGGTATGCTTCCATCTGCTTCTTTAAACAATAATGGCCCAGGCGTTTTTGAACCGGTTCATGGTTCGGCTCCTGATATAGCTGGTAAAAACATCGCTAATCCTATTGCAATGCTTTTATCTGCTTCCATGATGTTAAAAATTGGATTAAATGAAGAAGAAGCTGCAGAAAATTTGGAAACTGCCATTGATAAAGTTTTATCAAAAGGATTTAGAACAGCAGATTTAGCTGATGGGTCTACTGAAGTTTTATCTTGCAGTGAAATCGGAGATAAAATAATGGATGAAATTTAAAAAAAATTAATAAATAAAAAAATATTTTTAAGTAAAACATAAAGTTGGCATATGACCTGTCAGAATCATTAGATATTGTTTTTAAAAAATGTCAAAACGTCATCCAGTAGTCGCTGTAACAGGATCTTCAGGAGCAGGAACAAGTACAGTAAAAAGAGCCTTTGAGCATATTTTTGCCAGAGAAGATATTGTTCCAGCAGTTGTAGAAGGTGATAGTTACCACAGATTTGAAAGAATGCCTATGAAAAAAGCTATGGCAGACGCTCTTGCAAAAGGTGAAAATTTCTCTCATTTTGGTCCAGAGGCTAATCTTTTTGACAAGTTAGAAGAACTTTTTAAAATCTATGGTGAAACTGGAGGAGGAAAGAAAAGATATTATCTACATAGTCTTGAAGAAGCAGAAGAACATAATACAAGACTTGGGACATCCCTAGAACCTGGGCAATTTACTCCATGGGAAGATATTCCTGAGGGAACAGACGTACTTTTTTATGAAGGTTTGCATGGCGGAGTAGAGGGTGATGGATACAATGTGGCATCTTATGCTGATTTACTTGTTGGCGTTGTTCCAATAACAAATTTAGAGTGGATTCAAAAAATCCATAGAGATAACGCAGAAAGAGGTTACTCAGCAGAAACCATTGTGGATACAATATTGAGAAGAATGCCTGATTATATAAATCACATCTGCCCACAATTCAGCAAAACCGATATTAATTTCCAAAGAATTCCCACAATTGACACTTCAAATCCTTTCATATGCAGAAATATTCCAACTCCTGATGAGAGCTTTGTGATCATACATTTCAGAAAAGGGGCAAGAGAGAAATGGGGTATTGATTTTCAATACTTGCTTGGAATGATTAACGATTCATTTATGTCAAGTCCAACAAGTATCGTTGTAAATGGTGGGAAAATGGGTTTCGCAATGGAACTAATTCTTACTCCAATAATTCATAAAATGATTGAGGAGAAAAATAAATAATAATTAATTTCGACTATTAACTCAAATAATTATATTTTTAACTTTGAGGAGTTTCTAATTTAGAAAATCTCAAATATTTATATATCTTTCTTGATAAAAGTACCTAACTTAGATTTAAATAGAAAAAAAGGAAACGTTGTGTCATTAATCGACTGGTTTGCCGCAAGGCGTAAAGATCAATTTGTTGGGAAAGTTTCCCAAGATACTGACGAAGGAGATGGTTTGTGGGTTAAATGTTCAGAGTGTTCGCAAGTAGCCTATAGAAAAGACCTAATTTCAAATTTCAATGTTTGTAGTAATTGTGGACACCACAATAGGATTAATAGCGATGAAAGGATAAATATAATTGCCGATAAAAATTCATTCAAAGAATTTGATAGTTCACTAAGTCCTACAGATCCTTTGGGTTTTAAAGATAGAAGAGCGTATGCTGATCGAATTAAAGAAAGTCAAGCAGGTACAGGTTTAAGAGATGGAGTCGTAACAGGTATCTGTTCTGTGAATTCAATGCCTTTAGCATTAGCTGTTATGGATTTTAGATTTATGGGAGGATCCATGGGTTCAGTAGTTGGTGAAAAAATTACAAGGATAATTGAAAGAGCAACTTTGGAAAATTTTCCAATTCTTATTGTTTGCGCTTCAGGAGGAGCAAGGATGCAAGAAGGTATGTTAAGTCTCATGCAAATGGCAAAAATATCTGGAGCACTAAAAAAACATAAAGAGAAAAATCTCCTATATATGCCCTTGTTAACTCATCCAACTACTGGAGGGGTAACAGCCAGCTTTGCGATGTTGGGTGATTTAATTTTGGCGGAACCTAAAGCACTTATTGGATTTGCTGGAAGAAGAGTTATAGAACAAACATTAAGAGAAAAATTACCCGATAATTTTCAAACAGCAGAATATCTTCTTGAGCATGGTTTTGTTGATGTAATAGTGAAAAGGAAAGATCTCAAAGATACTCTTACTAAAATTTTAAAAATTCATGGTGTAAAAGAACTTGCAGAAGCAAATATATAAAATGAGAATAATTTCTAGTTTATTTTATTTTTCTTTAAGCCTTCTAATCTTTATTTTAAACTTTGCCTCCTATTCATATGCGATAGGAAATGTTGATTGGGTTCTCCTTAAAGAGAATGATGATGGAAAAGAATGGCTTGATAAAGGGAGTATTAAGTCTCTCCCAAATGGTGAAATAAGTATATTAACAAAGTTCTTTAAGAATCCAACTAATTCTGATGATGATGGAGAGTTATCACTTTATGTAATGAGAATTAATTGCAATGAAAAAAAGTTCAAAGATACATCAATAAATGGAATTCCTCAATTCAATTCAAAATGGCAAACTTCTAATAATGATGAACTTATAGATGTTGTTATTGAAAATAGCTGTTCAGAGTTTATTAATGAATAAGAATGAATACTAAAAATAAAAAATTAAAAATAGCAATCGCTGGACTTGGGTTTGGGAAAAAAGTTCATTTAGAGGCATTAAAAGAGTCTGATCACTTAACTCCTGTAGCAATTTATCATTACGAGAAAAAGCAAAAATCGATATTAGAAAAAGAAACGGGCTTAGATTTTTTTCATAATTGGGAAGAATTGGTTAAATCTCCAAAAATTGATGGAATTATTATTGCCACTCCTCCTGAATCAAGATTTAAGTTAGCAAAACAAGCTCTTGAGAATAATAAAAATTTGCTCTTAGAAAAACCCGTTTCAATATCCTCCTCAGAAATTGAAGAGCTTCAGAGAATATCTTTGATTAATAATTTAAGCGTATGTGTTGATTTTGAATATAGAGCAGTACCTCTTTTCCTTCAGACAAAAAAACTTATTGATGAAAATATCTTAGGAGATATATATTTAGTCAAATTAGATTGGTTAATGGGCAGTAGATCCGACCCCAAAAGATCCTGGAATTGGTATTCATTGGAAGAAAAAGGTGGAGGAGTTATTGGCGCTTTAGGTACTCATGCATTCGATATGTTGAATTGGTTTTTTGGAGAAGCATTAAACGTGTCTGGCAAGTTAGCAACATCAATAAAAAAAAGACCTTTACCAAATTCATCTGATTTAAATGATGTTACGAGTGAAGATGTATGTTTAGCCAATATAGAAATATCAAACTACAGCTCGAATCTTATTCCATGTCAGGTATCTTTATCATCAATTTCTAAAAATGGTAGAGGATTTAGTTTAGAAATATATGGAAGCGAAGGTTCACTAATTCTTAAAAGCGAAAACCAAAAAGATTATGTACATGGTTTTAATTTGAAATATTCAAACAACGAAAATAAAATACATAATCTAAATGCAGATTCAAGTTTTAATTTTGAAAAAACATGGACTGATGGGAGAATAGCTCCAGTTTTGAGAATTCAAAATTTATGGGCTCAGAGTATAATAAATGGAACACCTGTAATCCCAGGCTTATGCGAGGGACTTGCTAGTCATAAAGTTTGCGAAGCCATAAGAGAATCTTCCAAAAGTGGATTAAGTATCAAAATTTGAGGCTATACATTTATAAGTAGCAATTATCACCCGATAAAGTATTGGATTGATTTTATTTTTTTTTCATATTCTGGAAAAATCAATTGAACTGAATTATTAAAGAATGGCTTTAAATTATTACAAAAATGAGCTTAAAGAAAATGCTCAATTACTAGCTTCTAAAGGAAAAGGAATATTAGCAGTAGATGAATCCACTAAAACAGTAGGTAAAAGACTCGCTGGAATTGGCGTTGAGAATACTGAAGACAATAGGAAGGCATATAGAGGAATGCTTTTTACTACAGGAGGTCTTGGCAAATATATAAGTGGAGCAATCCTCTTCGAAGAAACACTTTATCAGAATCACCAAGATGGCGAGTCAATGGTTAAGAAACTAAATGATTTAGGTATTATTCCAGGTATAAAGGTCGATAAAGGCCTAAATCCACTTCCAGGAGGAGGAGATGTAGAAACTTTTTGCTCTGGCCTAGATGGGTTAGTTGAAAGAGCCGCAAAATATTATGAACAAGGTGCCAGATTTGCAAAGTGGAGAGCAGTTCTGCAAATTACAAATGATGGTTGTCCTTCAAAACTATCAATTCAAGAGAATGCTTGGGGATTAGCAAGGTATGCAAGATCAGTTCAAGAATCTGGGTTAGTACCAATTATTGAACCTGAAATCTTAATGGACGGCGATCATACTATTGAAAAAACTGCTGAAGTTCAAGAAGAGGTAATAAAGCAGGTTTATATTGCCTGTCAAGCAAATGGAGTTTTTCTAGAAGGTACTCTATTAAAACCCTCTATGACTGTTAATGGAGCAGATTGTCCAACAAAGGCTGATCCTATGAAGGTTGCTGAAATGACAATTAGAACTATGGAAAGATGTGTTCCTGCATCTGTTCCTGGAATAGTTTTCTTATCAGGAGGGTTAAGCGAAGAAGCTGCTTCTGTCTATTTAAATAATATGAACACTCTTTACAGGAAAGCTTTATGGAATGTCTCATTCTCCTATGGAAGAGCATTACAGCACTCATGCTTAAAGGCCTGGAAAGGAAAAGACGTTGAAGGAGGTCAAAAAGCATTAATAGCAAGAGCTCAAGCAAACTCTGAAGCTTCAAAAGGTGCCTATGTAGCGGGATCTCAACCTTCATCTGATGAGCAATTGTTTGTGGCAGGCTACACTTATTAACTAAAAAATCCTAAAAATGTACTCTGGGTCATAAAATAAGTTTCTTTAATTTAGTATTTTGTATATCTAATAACGTGACATTTGATACCTCTTTATACTAAACTCTCGGAAACATATGCTTTATATAGCATTTAACTTATTTTAATTATGGCCCTCGTTCCACTAAGACTACTTTTAGATCACGCTGCTGAGAATGGTTACGGTATTCCAGCTTTCAATGTTAATAACCTTGAACAAGTTCAAGCAATCATGGAAGCAGCATATGAAACTGATAGTCCTGTAATCCTCCAAGCTTCAAGAGGGGCAAGAAATTATGCAGGAGAAATTTTCCTACGTCATCTAATCCTTGCTGCTACAGAAACATATCCTAATATTCCAGTGGTAATGCACCAAGACCACGGTAATGAGCCATCAACATGTTATTCAGCAGCAATAAATGGTTTCACATCAGTAATGATGGACGGTTCTCTAGAGGCAGATGCAAAAACACCAGCTAGTTACGAATATAATGTTGCAGTTACTAAAAAAGTAGTAGATTTTGCTCATTCAGTAGGAGTTAGTGTTGAAGGAGAGTTGGGTTGCTTAGGTTCATTAGAGACAGGAAAAGGTGAAGCGGAAGATGGTCATGGATTTGAAGGTGAACTTTCTACAGATATGCTTCTGACTGATCCTGAAGAAGCTGCAGATTTTGTAGCTAAAACAAAAGTCGATGCTTTAGCTATTGCTATAGGAACAAGTCATGGTGCTTATAAATTTACAAGAAAACCTACAGGAGAAGTTCTTGCAATAAGCAGAATTGCTGAAATTCATAAAGCACTTCCAAATACCCATCTTGTAATGCATGGATCTAGTTCAGTTCCTCAAGAATGGTTGGATATCATTAACAAATATGGCGGTGAAATTCCTCAAACATATGGCGTTCCTGTTGAAGAAATTCAAGAGGGAATAAGAAATGGAGTTAGGAAAGTCAACATTGATACTGATAACAGACTTGCTTTCACTGCCGCGGTTAGAGAGGCAGCATTTGCTGATAAGGCAAACTTCGACCCAAGACATTTCAACAAGCCTGCTAGAAAATACATGAAGCAAGTTTGTCTTGATAGATACAAGCAGTTCTGGTGCGAAGGTCAAGCAAGTAAGATCAAACAAAACAGCACTAATTATTTTGCTGATCTTTACGCAAAAGGTGATTTGGATCCAAAAGTAAAAGCTACTGTTTAATTTCTTCCCAAATTAAATAAAAAAAGACCCCCAATTTTGGAGGTCTTTTTTTTTATTTCAATATTAATGATTTTAATGTAAAGAGACCATCAGTCCCACCAATTGTCTCGTCGCATGCTCGCTCTGGATGAGGCATTAAACCTAGAACATTTCCCTTCTCATTAGTTATGCCTGCGATATCGAATGAGGATCCATTGGGATTATTTTTATATCTCAAAGCGATCAATTCATTATCTACAAGTTTCTTTAAAGTATCAGAATCACAATGATATCTTCCTTCCCCATGCGCTATTGGCAACTTAATTGTTTGTTTTTCATCTACATTATTAAACCAACCTCCTTTTGAAGAAACGATGTCCAGTTCAACGTCATCACAGATAAAATTAAGATATTTATTTGCAACAAGAGCACCAGGCAAAAACCCTGATTCTGTCAAAATTTGAAACCCATTACAAATTCCTAAAACTCTTTTCCCGCTTTTAACAAACTCATCCAAGGCATTTATTAATGGAGAGAATCTCGCAATTGCTCCGCATCTTAAATAATCACCATAGCTAAATCCTCCGGGTAAAACTATTGCATCTAAATCACTTAAATCTGAAGACTCATGCCACAAGTATTTTGTTCTTATGTCTAAACAACCTTCCAATGCCCATGAAACATCACGATCACAATTAGAACCAGGGAAGACAACAACTCCTACAGTAAAATTATCCATCTTATAATTTTTCTAGTGAATACTCATAATCTTCAATAACAGTATTTGCGAATAACCTATCACATAATAAATCAATTTTTTCCCTTACTTCGTTTTCACCATTACCTTCTATCTTTACCTCAATCATTTTTCCTATACGTAATGATTTAATTCCCTCGGCTCCAAGTTTTATAGAAGCAGATTTGGTAGCTTCCCCTGCTGGATCTAAAACTGAGGGTCTTAGTCTTACATAAACTTTTACAGCAAATTGGTCCAATTAAAAATTAATTTCTACTAGAAGATTAGTTTAAATTTTCATAAAAAGTACTTTTGATTAATAAACAAATATTTTTACCTTAAGGTTTTCTGAGTTATTAAATGTTTATGAAGCCTCTACCAAAACAAACTAAGCAAGTTCTTCTTGAATTTTCATGAGTTTTGAAATTTCCTGCCCCTCCACATTTTGAACATTTTATTTTATCAATTAATGTAACGTCGTCAGAGATTATTTGTTTTAAAGAAATTTTTGGATTTTTCATATTGGGCTGTCTACTATAGTAAGTATCCCGACAGCTAACTATAAAGTCAAATTGCTATTTTTGGCTCACTTAAAATCTTAAATTTCTCTTTAATTTTTCTATTGAAAGTTTTTATAGATTTTTCATCAAAGGAAATTATTACTAATTCAAGTCCAGCATTATCATTTGGTCTCCAACAATTTTCTGGAGCTTCTTCAAACCAAGTATTAATTTTCTTTCCAACAATTTGTATTTGTAAAGGCAATGATTTGTTTGGTATCCAAATACGTCCTTTTATTCGAAGAATGTTTAATTCATCCAAGATTTTTGACATCTCCTTTTCAAAGTCATTTTTTTCAAGGAAATAATTTAATTTAAATGAATCTGATACAAGCTCAACATGATTATGGTCATGTTCTTCAGTTAAAAATTCTTTATAAGTCTCTTTTTTAAAATTAAAGTCAAATAGATAATTTAAATCAATTTTGCCATTCTTGGATTTAAGGACTGGTGTAGATGAGTTTAGACTTCCTTGAATTTTATTTTTTACAACTTCAAACTGATCATCATTTAAAATATCTGATCTAGAGACTAAAACGATATCAGAAACTTCTAATTGCTCCTCAAAAAGTTCATCAATAGTGGCGTTGTGATCAATTTTATCTGTTTCATTATATTGTTTTGTTATTTTATTTAAATCATTAATTGGTGAACCATTAAGCATTGATTCTCCATTGACGATACCAACAACAATATCAAGATAGATGGAAGACCTAATCTCAGGCCAGTTAAGTGCTTGAATTAAGGGAATTGGTAGCGCCAAGCCACTTGTTTCGATAATTATTGATTCGATAGGAGGATTAAATTCTAGGAGAGCTTTTATTGATGGAACAAAATCATCTTGAACAGTACAACATAAACATCCATTGTTTAATTCAATTACGCAGTCATCTTCAGATTCATCACATTTATCACAACTATTAATCAAATCACCGTCAATTCCAACATCACCAAATTCATTAATTATTAAACCAAATTTTTTATTACTCTCTTTTAAAAGATATCTTAGAAAAGTTGTTTTACCTGAACCAAGAAATCCCGAAACAACTATAACTGGTATTTTTTTTTTCATCGTTAATGATTAACAACCTAGACTATATTCAGTACTTTCTCCTGTAGAACTATTTGTGCCATTAGCAATCGCACATAATTGTTTTTGTTGTGTACGACTAAGAACAGCATCAGTAAAATCTGCACCATCTATTTTCGCACCTTCAAAATTACTCTCCATTAATAAAGCATTAGTAAAATTAACATCCGAAAGATCAGCATCTGTAAAGTCTGTTGCATAAGCTAGTGCATCTCTTAAATTTGCTCCAGTAAACTTTGAGTTTTGCAATTTACTATTATTGAACACCGCTCCTTCTAAATTACTTTCACTGAAATTAAACCCGTTCAAATCAAACTTAACGTATTCGTTACCGCTTAAGTCTTGACCATGCATATCCGGCTCTAAATTAAGGTCTTGCTGGTTTCTAATCTCAGGAGGTCTTTTAGCCCATGCAGAATTTACAGAATTAAAAAATAAAATCCCAATGAATAACAAAGTAATTAATGCATTCTTTAGTGAGGGGAAAACAATTGATTTAATCATAATAAGACTGTATTTTAGAACTTAAGTATTTAAAGTTTGTAAGAGTATCTTAAAGGAAAATATATGGCAATGTCACTAAAGGTTATTGTTCCTCCTCATCCATTAATAAAACATTGGCTTTCAATATTGCGAGAAAAAAATACTCCAAATATTTTGTACTCAACAGGATATGAGCAATTAGGGAAATGGCTTACATATGAAGCATTACGTAATTGGTTACCATATAAAAAAGAAATAGTAAATACTGATAATGGAGACGCAGATGGATTCTTTATTAATAATGATTATCCAATAAAAGTGCTCGCAATGTTGCCCGAAGGGTTATCTCTTTGGTTTGGATCTAAAGAAGTAATTCCTAATTCAACCCTCTCATTAGGAGAACTTCCTAAAACTATCGAATCAAATGAAGGAGTTATATTTTATTCAGAACAAATAACTACAAAATCAGCAACGTTAGAAACTTTAATTAAATTAAAGGAATTAGGTGTTAATTCAAATAGGATTCTTTTAATAACTGCTATTTGCTCAAATAAAGGGTTAAATGAAATTGCGAAATTACTCCCTAATCAGGTAATTTACACTTCTTGCATAGATGAGGAAGACGAAAAAACACAATTATTAGTACCGGGTATTGGGAATCCTCTATCGCGTTTAAGTACTATATTTCAAGATAAGAACTAATATAGAATATATGAGTAAATATTTTACCAATGTCTGAATACAGAGATTCGTCTTCAAATAATCTTTTATCATTAATAAGCGGTGCTTTTATTGGAGCAGCAGGTCTAGCTTGGTGGTTAATATCCGAAGCAGACAAAAGAAAGGAGGAAAAAAAACAAAAAGCAATGATGTATTCCTCCAGAATTCAAGACGGCTCAGAAGCGATTGATTCAAATGAAAATATAAATGAAGTTGAAGGAGAGAATCTGGAGAAAAAAGTTGAGCAACTTAATTCTGCAATTGCTGATGTGAGGAAGCAACTTGAAGAGTTGGGGCAATAGAATAAAAAGGGTTCTCAAATAATATGAATAAACTCAGATCATCTGCAATAACCCAAGGTGTGCAAAGATCCCCTAACAGATCGATGTTAAGAGCTGTTGGATTTAATGATGAAGATTTTAATAAACCTATTATTGGAGTTGCAAATGGATACAGCACCATAACACCATGCAATATGGGTTTAAATAAATTAGCTCTAAAAGCTGAAGAGTCAATAAAAAGATCAGGTGGGATGCCTCAAATGTTTGGGACCATAACAGTAAGTGATGGCATTTCTATGGGAACGGAGGGCATGAAATATTCCCTAGTTTCAAGAGAAGTTATAGCTGATTCAATTGAAACAGCATGCAATGCTCAGAGTATGGATGGAGTACTTGCTATAGGTGGATGTGATAAAAATATGCCGGGTGCCATGATTGCGATTGCAAGAATGAATATTCCCTCAATTTTCATTTATGGAGGGACAATAAAGCCTGGGAAATTGCATGGAGAAGATCTTACTGTTGTAAGTGCATTTGAAGCTGTTGGACAATTAACATCAGGCAAAATTAATGAAGAAAGGTTAATCCAAGTTGAGAAAAATTGTATTCCTGGTGCTGGTAGTTGTGGAGGAATGTTTACAGCAAATACAATGTCTGCGGTTATTGAAGTATTAGGGTTAAGTCTTCCTCGCAGTTCCACTATGGCTGCTGAAGATCTTGAAAAAGAACTAAGTGCAGATAAAAGTGCTGAGATATTAGTCTCTGCAATAGAAAAAGATATAAGACCTCTAGACCTAATGACTAAGAAAGCATTTGAAAATGCAATATCAGTAATTATGGCTATTGGCGGATCAACAAATGCGGTATTGCACATCTTAGCTATTGCGAATACTGCAGGGATAGATATCAACATTAATGATTTTGAGAGGATCAGACAAAAAGTACCCGTTATTTGTGACCTTAAACCGAGCGGTAAATATGTGACGGTGGATCTTCATAAGGCAGGTGGGATTCCACAAGTGATGAAAATACTTTTGAATGCAGGATTAATTCATGGCGATTGCAAAAACATTGAAGGCAAAACTATCTCAGAATACTTACAGAATATTCCAGATAAGCCTCCAACAAATCAAAATGTCATAAGAGACATAGATGACCCTCTTTATAAAAAAGGACATCTAGCGATTTTAAAAGGTAACTTAGCGAGCGAAGGTTCTGTAGCCAAAATTAGCGGAGTAAAAAACCCTGTATTAACAGGTCCCGCAAAAATTTTTGAAAGTGAAGAGGATTGTTTAAAATCGATATTAAATAACGATATCAAAGCTGGTGATGTTGTTGTTATTAGAAACGAAGGACCTGTAGGAGGTCCCGGCATGAGAGAAATGCTAGCTCCAACATCTGCGATTGTTGGTCAAGGGCTGGGAGAAAAGGTGGCTTTAATTACCGATGGTAGATTTAGCGGGGGTACCTATGGTCTTGTTGTAGGTCACATAGCTCCTGAGGCTGCTGTAGGTGGAAATATTGCTCTAATAAAACAAGGTGATTTAATTACAGTAGATGCTGTAAAACAACTAATTGAAGTTGATTTATCTGACGAAGAATTAGAAAAAAGAAAAAAAGATTGGGTAAAACCTATTCAAAAATACAAAAGAGGAATTCTTTCAAAATATTCGAGAATCGTAAGTACATCAAGTTTAGGCGCTGTTACTGATTTATAAATCAGCTAAAATTATATTTTCTTAATCAATAAAACTTTTTATCCTATTTGCTAAATTTTCCAATCTAGAGCTGTATTTTGGTGAGTTGCATTTTTTTCCATTATTGCTATCCATCCATAATGTTTTAACTCCACACCACAATATTGGTTCATCAGGGAAGTTAAGCTTAGAGATTACTAAAACCAACTCTTTATTTGATTTAAAAAGTTCTAATTCAAGATCAAAAATTTCTAATCTTTTACCTTCTTTATCACGACATAAGATATTAACTGTTAGATCAATATCTTCATCTTCGAATTCGTATTCACCATTTATTTTTACTACAGAATGAACAAAAGGTTTATTTGTTAAATCTGCTGACTTAGCGATTAAGCTCTCTATATTTTTAGGTGGATTTTCAAATAACACTTATTGATTTAATTAAAACTTTTATGGAACCCTGTCTAAACTCATTATTAAGTAATCCATCATCACCGAACTTAGAGTGTAATAGTTGCAATCTTTTAATTTTAGATGGCTTGAATTTAAATGGAAAACGTACTTTATTAGCTCTTACTGAAGGTTTTAACTCACTAAAAGGAATTTGAACATTTGTTGTCCCGAATTTTTTTGTTGGGAATGATTTAATCCATCTAAGTCCTCCCGGAATAAATTCGGTTAGTCCTAGTAGATCATCTTCACAAGCAACAGCAAATTTAAAAGTTCTTCCTTGTCCATCAATATTTAATTCAAAGGATGAATACTCAGATACATTTAAATAAGGTTTATATATAGACGATCTACAACTAACAAATCCTCCTGCTTTTTCGACAATATTACCCTTTAACATCAAACCCGAATTTGAAATTTCACAAAAAGCTGAACTTGATCCGCCCATAACAGTATCATTTAATGTTTTCCAACCATCGAACTCCTTTTTCTGGAATAAAAATTTTTTCTTACTCATTAAATAATTTCAATTATTAATAAACTTTAACTAAATTTCTAATTCTTTTGTTGATTCCTGATCACAAAATATTGAAATTTGATTAATAGATTTTATTAATTTTGATGGTGTTCTATCTGGTGGCTCTTTTTCATCTAATAACCTCTCAAGAGCAATTCTTTTAGGAGCTCCACTAACTAAAAATACTATCTTTGAAGAAGCTGAAAGAACCTTTGGAGTTAATGAAATTCTTTTTAAACCTTTACCTTCATTAAAAATAACAAAATCATCTACATTATTATTTTTTTGATAAGGGAATAGTGAGGCTGTATGACCATCGTCTCCTAGACCTAATAATGTTAAATCAAAAGTTGGAGGGTTTAATCCGCATTTTTCAAATAATTTAGAAATAAATTGATTTTTTGTAGCTTCATCATCAGCATTTAAATCATTGAAAATTTCATAAAAAAAAGCTTTAGATCCAAAATTAGTTAACAATGAATTCTTCAACATTAACGAGTTACTCAATTCTGAATTTGGATCAACACATCTTTCATCCCCTAAAAAGACATCAACCATATCCCATCTAAGATCACTTTTTGATAAAAGCTTATAGACAGATTTAGGAGTTGAACCTCCACTTACGCAAAATTTGAACCTGTCTTTATTTTTTAAAGTATGAATAATGTGACTTTCAATAAACTTAGAAACCGCTTTAGTTAGCTCTAATTTATCTTTGTAAATATTAAGTGTATATCCATTTTTAACCTTTTCAATCATTTCATCCA
Organism: Prochlorococcus sp. AG-347-K16; assembly: GCA_003281405.1. Lineage (GTDB taxonomy): Bacteria > Cyanobacteriota > Cyanobacteriia > PCC-6307 > Cyanobiaceae > Prochlorococcus_A. Next base: position 24,947 of record QCCD01000009.1, read on the forward strand.
TTCAGTATGAAAACTACCTTCCTTATCAATTCTTTCATATGTATGAGAGCCAAAACAGTCTCTCATTGCCTGAACAAGGTTCTGAGGAAGTCTATTGGTTCTATAACTATTCAAATAATCTAAGGTACTGGATAGACATGGGACTGGTATACCAGCTTTTGTGGATAAAGAAACGACTTTAGCTAAGTTATCTAATCTTGTCGCGATTTCATTATTGAACCAATCATCAAAAACTAAATTTTTTAGATTAGGATCTTTGTTATAAGCATCTTGAATTTTACTTAATAATTTTGATCTAATTATGCAACCACCTTTCCATATTTGAGCAATTGACGGCATATTCAAACCATAGTTATAGACTGAAGATGCTTCTCTTAAAATGTCCATACCCTGGGCATAGCTAGCTATTGTGGCAAGGACTACAGCATCAAATAAAGGTTTCATTCCATCTGATATATTTCCTAAATCAAAATCTTCTATCTCTTTAGATGGAATAGTTTTTTCAATCTCACTTCGTTGCTCTTTTAAAGAACTCATTACTCTCGCATTTAAAGATGCATAAATAGTTGGGACTGATACCCCCAGTTCTAGAGCACTTACAACTGTCCATAACCCTGTACCTTTCTGGCCAGCTTTATCTAATATTTTTTCCACGACATCATCTCCAGTTATCTCATCTTTTGTATTTAGACAAATCTCCGTTATCTCAACAAGATAAGAAGCTAATTCATCAGTATTATTCCAGATACCAAATACCTCTGACATTTGCTGACCGTTCATACCTTTGACTCTCTTCATAAGGTCATAAGCTTCTGCAAGTATTTGTTCAATTCCATATTCAATTCCGTTATGAACAGTTTTCACAAAATGACCTGAGCCTCCTGGTCCAACATATGCAACACATGGTCCGTCTTCAACTTTGGCAGCCATTTTTGTTAATAAGCTTTCTATTGCATCATATGAAGCCTTAGTACCACCTGGCATCATACTTGGACCCTCTAAAGCTCCTTTGGCCCCTCCAGAGACTCCCATCCCAATGTATCCAAAACTTTTACTTTCAAGAGTATTCACCCTTCTTTCTGTATCTTTAAATTGAGAGTTGCCGCCATCTATTAATAAATCTCCTTCCTCGAGATATCCAGAAATATTATCAATGACAGCATCTGTTGCGGGCCCAGCTTTTACCATCATTAGAATTCTTCTAGGTCTTTCTAGCTTATTAACAAATTCTTGAAGAGTTTCAGCTCCTTCTATATTCTTCCCAAGGCCACGACCTTTTAAAAATTCTTCGGTTTTTGAGTAAGTCCTATTAAAAACTACACTAGAAAATCCATTTCTCTCTGCGTTAAGAACTAAATTTTCGCCCATAACACCAAGACCTATTAAACCAAAATGTGCCTTGGACATAAAAAATTAAAAACTCAATAAATACAGTGTGCCTGCAACTCAACAAAATTGCTCAAAAAAAATACTTATGTCAGCGAAAAATGATGGAAAAGATTTAAATAACAGTTCCGTTTGCAATAGTTGCATTTTTAACTACTACAACAATTCCATTTCTGATATAAAAGCCTAATTCTGGCTTATCTGCTTCTTCTACTCGATCTTTATTAATGATTACGACATTATCACCAATTCTTGTATTCTTATCAAGAATTGCTCTTTTTACAGTAGTCCCTTCACCTACTCCAAGAGGCGTTCCGCCCCCTTTTCTTAATTCAATCCTCTCTTCAGGGGATTCAAAGAAATCGGCTCCCATAACAAGAGTATCCTCAAGAACCGAGTCACTTTCAATCCTGCTTCTTACACCTAAAACACAATGTAAAATACTGCATGATTTCAAGATTGTGCCTTCACAAACAATTGAATCTGTGATTTGAGCATCTACAAGTTTAGAAGGGGGTAAATATCTAGGTCTAGTATAAATTGGAAATTTCTCATCATAAAAACTAAATGGAGGTTTTGGTTGCTCAGTCAATGCAAGGTTGGACTCAAAGAATGCCCCAATTGTACCGATATCTTCCCAATAGTCATCGAATACATAACTTTTAAGAGTATCACCTCTATTGAGGGCTTCTGGAATTATGTCCTTACCAAAATCTGTATAATTAGGAAATTTATTTAGAAGATCGAAGAGAGTATTTCTGCTAAAAACGTAAATACCCATAGAGGCTAGATATGGCTTTTCAGCTGCTGACTCCTTACTTAATCCAAATTTTGAAGTATCTACTGCCATAGCCTTCAACTTCTCTCCAGTAGGCTTTTCACTAAATTCTTTTATATTTCCTACATCATCTGTTCTCATTAGGCCAAAACCTTCTGCTTGAGCTTCATCAACAGGCAAAGCTGCAACAGTTAAATCAGCACCATTATCTCTATGATGTTGTACAAATAAACTGTAGTCCATTCTGTACAGTTGATCACCTGACAATATTAGATATTCATCAACATCCCATTCTTGAAATAACCATTGGTATTTTCTTACAGCATCAGCAGTACCTTCAAACCACTTTGGACTATCAGGAGTCTGTTGTGCCGCTAAAACCTCCACAAATCCTTGGCCGAAAGGTCCGTTTAAATTATAGGTTCTTCCTATATGTCTATTTAGAGATGCACTATTGAACTGGGTCAATACGTACATTTTTTCAATGCCTGAATTTATACAATTACTAATTGGGATATCTATTAAACGATACTTACCTGCCAAAGGCACAGCAGGTTTAGCCCTCATTTTTGTTAAAGGGTAAAGTCTAGAACCTTTTCCTCCTCCGAGGATTATGGCCAACACACGCTTCATTAAATCTAATGGAGGTACATATACAACTACTTAAAGTAACTGATTATGGGCATATTTAGAAATACTAATGGTCAGTTTACGAAGGTATTTCGATAAATCACTAGAAAAACTTAATATAAATTGAGAAAAATCAGTTATTTTTGTCATCTTCTACTAAAGAAAACAATTTTTCAACGATTTTCAAAGAAACTTGTCTTTCTTCTCTTGATTGAGGACTTCTCAACTTGGTGACTGGAGTATGAAGTATTTTATTGATAATTCCTTTAGTAAGCGCTTCGACAACTTTTCTTTCTCGAGCCGAAAAATCTGGTCCCATCCTACTAAGTGCTTTTTGCAATTCCTCTTTTCTAATTAACTCTAAATCTGATCTAAGTTTATTAATTACTGGAACCGCCTCTAAACTTGCCCACCATTCTAGAAAAATAATCCTTTCTTCTTCTACTAAAGATTCCGCTTCTTTTGCTATTTTCTGTCTAAATTCTTGATTTCTTGAAACGACCTCTTGTAGGTCATCAACATCAAATGATTTTACAAATTCATGTTGTTTGACATCATTAGATATATTCCTCGGTACACCAATATCAATAAATTTAAGTCTATTACTCAAATTTAATTTTTCGATTTTTTCGAGATCAATAATTGGCTCTTCAGAAGCCGTACTTGTAAAAACAATGGAAGATAGTGATATGTTTTCTTCTAATTCGTTTAACCCTCTACAAACAATCTCTAGATCAGGGAAGTCTTGAGCAAGATTTAATGCTCTATCAATATTTCTATTTAAAAGGGTAAGTTTATGACATCCTTTTGATTTTAAATGAGTTATTAAAAGCCTACTCATTCGTCCGGCGCCAATAACAAGAACGTTCTCTGATTCCAAACTAACAAGAGTATCAAAACCCTTTTCTTGTCCAATTTTTAATTGTGCAAGTTCTACCGCTGCTGAACTAATTGATACCGCTCCAGTTCCTAAATTTGTCTCAGATCTTACTTTTTTTCCTGTACTAACTGATTGAGTTAATAATCTATTAAGAATTGGTCCAGTAGATTGATTCTCTTGACCTAATCTCATCATTTTTTTTACCTGCGAAAGTATTTGTCCTTCCCCTAAAACGAGACTATCGAGTCCTGCCGAGACTTTCATCAAATGCAAAACTGCTTCTTCCTGTCTAAAGCAAAAAAGATGTGGATCTAAATCTTCAAAAATAATTCCAGAATATTCTGATATAAATTCTTTTATAGATGAAATTCCAGTATTTTTATCCTTTACTAGTGCATATATTTCAAGCCTATTACAAGTACTTAAGATTGACACCTCTAAAACTTCAGAGAAAGCTTTTAATGCTTTCAATGATTCTGTTATAGATTGGTCAGGAATACTTAACTTCTCACGCACTTCAACAGGTGCCGTGCGATGACTCAGTCCGACGACAACAATATGCATAATATCAACAATGAATTTTTAAAGACTGATACTCTTAGCACCATCTTTTATATGGACAGTATTTGTGAACCTTGCAGTACTATCTAATGTACTAATAACTAGACTACTTGTTCTAACACAATCCCTTTCAAATTTAACTCCGTCAAATAGTAATCCATCAGTTATTCCACTTCCAGCGAAAACGACATTTTCTCCCGATGCTAATTCATTAGCTTCATAGATTTTATCTATATCGGTTATGCCCATTTCATTAAGACGTTTTATATTTCCTTCTTTTGTGTAATCAGCCCATTCAGAAGTTTGAGCGATTGCTGGATCATAAACTAATTGTCCTTGAAAGTGGCCACCCAGAGCTCTCATTGCAGCAGCTGAAATAACACCTTCTGGAGCTGCACCTATACCCATCAAGCAATGTGTTCCAGTTCCTGCAAAACCACATGCAATCGCAGCTTGAACATCACCATCAGAAATCGGTTGAACTTTTGCACCACATCCTCGAATCTCTTTAATTAAATCTTTATGTCTAGTTCTATCCATTACAACAACAGTAAGCTCATCAATAGAAAGACCCAAGCAATCACTTAGTATCTTCAAGTTTTCAGTAGCTGAATTTCTAATATCTACTTTACCTTTGGCTGCAGGAGGCGCTGCTAATTTGTTCATGTAAAAATCAGGAGCATTGAAAAGACCACCCGTATCAGAGGCAGCTAAAACAGCCATAGATCCTCTTTGATTATTCGCACAAAGATTCGTTCCTTCACAAGGATCTACTGCAAAATCGACCCCTGGACCATTTCCACTACCGACATCTTCACCTATATAAAGCATAGGTGCTTCATCTCTTTCACCTTCTCCAATAACAATTTTCCCTTTCATTTCGATTTTGCCCATTCGCAATCTCATTGCCTCGACTGCTGCAGCATCAGCTTCATCTTTTTGACCAAGTCCTGTTAGTTTTGCTGAGGCAATAGCAGCTTGCTCGACAACTTCGAGAATTTCTTGAATTAAAGTTTGATTCACAATTAAATTTTGAGGATTTTCTAAAAGGTTTTGAGTATGATCTCATAAAAAATGGCATTTTTTATGAGAATTATTATGCTAATAAGCTTTTTTTAACTCTTTACAGCTGTTACTTTATCAGGCCGTGACTTGAAATTAGGAATAAACAACTAAATATAGTATCTTTATTAAATATTTTAAAAATTAAATGACTGAGTCAAATCAAGCAAATTTAACTGGTGCTAATAGACCAATTCAAATAATTCCTTCAGTTTTACCAGCAGATTGGGCAAATATGGGAGCATGTGTGAAAGAGCTCGAGGAGGCTGGAGTAGATAGAATTCAATTTGATGTAATGGATGGAAATTTCGTACCAAATCTTACATTTGGGCCTGAAATGATTGCTGCATGCCGGAAATATTGCAATGTCCCTTTTGAAACTCAATTAATGGTTAGCCAATATAACTGTGAAACCATGCTTGAATCTTATGTGAAAGCTACAAGAGGGGCGAATGGTGAACCAGGAGTAGTAATAGCTCATGCCGAAGCAAATATTCATTTGCATAGAGTTCTCGGAAGGATAAGAGATTTAGGAGGATCTCCTTCTGTTGCATTAAACCCTCATACCCCTTTTGAAATGATTAAAAACATAATGGATATGGTTGATCATGTTTTGGTTATGACAGTTAATCCAGGCTTTGGAGGACAAGCTTACATACCAACAATGCTTAATAAAATAAGAGAAATAAGAAACTTTATTATCGAAAAAAACTTAGATGTAGACATTGAAGTTGATGGAGGGATAAAAGCAAATTGGACTATTTCACAATGTGCAGATGCTGGAGCTAATTGTTTTATTGCAGGTAGTGGAATGTTTGCTTATCCAACATTAAAAGAAGGATGTGATGACTTGAGAAAAGTTGCACAAGAAGCACAAAAAGGGAATGTTCTTTCAGAACCTCAATAAATATTCTGGATGATTAAGAAATCACCCAAATATCCATCCATAACTATGCAACCCTATTCCTAAAAAATTAACTCCTAAATAACATACTAAAACAACTAAAAAGCCTGTAGATGCTAATAATGCGGGCTTGCGTCCTTGCCAACCCTTGCTTATTCTCATGTGCAGATAAGCGGCATAAAACAACCATGAGATAAATGCCCATGTTTCTTTTGGATCCCAACTCCACCATGTGCCCCAGGCCTCATTAGCCCAAACTGCACCTGAAATCAAACCGAGAGTTAAAAGAACAAAACCTACCAATATAGAACGATAACTTAATGTATCTAATTCTTCTGAATGAGAAAATTCAATAGGTTCAACTAAATCATTAAAAGGATAACTATTTGAAAGTTTAAATCCTCCTGTACCTGTAGAACTACTTCTGATTTGAAGCGGCTTATTTTTATTAATAAACAAAACGGACATTGAAAGTAAAGAACCTATTATTAATGCTGCATAACTAAGCATTACGACGCTAACATGCATTACTAACCAACTAGACCTTAAAGCTGGAACTAAGTTGGATGATAATTTCAAATCCTCAGGTAAAACAAAACAGGCAAACGCAACAGTCAGTAACTCAATAGGTATAGCAATTGAAGGAATTATTGGGGCTTGGTATTCTCTTTCAACCAATAGTTGACCTAATGTGATACCCCAAGTAAGGAAGTAAAGGGATTCATACAAATTGCTAATAGGAAAGTGCCCAGAAATTGACCACCTAAAAATTAATTGTAATGTTATTAATAAGTTCACTACAATCGTAATAAGTCTTACAGCAGAAGAGGACTTTTTTTTAAAAACTGCACTCAATGATATTGGTAAGTTAATTAATAAAAAATAAAAAACTAAAAGACCTAAAACTGAAACCGGTTCATATATTAAATTTTTTAAAAAATTATCTAGTATCATTTCTAGAAATTTCTCAAGTTTAGATATTTAATGACAATCAAATAATAATTTAAATCATTCTTATATGAGTAAATCTTTAATAATAAAGTTTTAATTTATTTTTAAAAAAGCATTTTAAAGTTTGAAATTATCTCCTAGGTAATACTTCTTGACTATTGGATTATCGGCCAATTCACTTGATGAACCTTTAGCTAAAATTTTTCCTTCACTCAATACATATGAATTGTTCGTAATTAGAAGGGTTTCCCTTACATTATGGTCTGTAATGAGAATACCCACCCCATCACTACTTAATTTAAGAATTAATTTCTTTAGATCATTAACAGCTAGAGGATCGATCCCGGCAAAAGGTTCGTCTAATAACAAATATTTAGGTCCTTTTCTGCCTACAGTAAGAGCCCTAGCTATCTCACACCTCCTCCTCTCTCCTCCTGAAAGTTGATAACCATAATTGTCTACAAAGTTATTCAAATTAAATTCATTAATTAATTGTTCTCTTCTATTTCTTATCGCTGCTTTACTATAAGAAGAATTTTGTAAAGCCAGATCAATATTATCCTTAACAGTGAGGTCTCTAAATATACTCGCTTCCTGAGTTAAGTACCCTAACCCAAGTCTTGATCTAATTGGTAGAGGAAGATTGGTTATATTTTTCCCATTCATTAAAATTTCACCTTTATCTGGTTTTATATTCCCAACAGCAAGATTAAAAGTTGTAGTTTTACCAGCACCATTAGGTCCCATCAAACCTACAACTTCCCCTGGATTAACAGTTATGGAGACATCATTTACGATTAATCTTCCTTTAATTGAAAGGGATACATTATGAATCTTTAAGTTCATTTTCCTTGTGATCGATTAGTTTTCTTGTTTTCTTGAAAAAAAATGCATATAGATAATAATAATTTAATTGAAGATAAAGATATATATCAAAGAGGTTTCAAAAAAGGCTTATCATCCTCGTTTAATAGTTCTTTAAATTGTAATTTCCTCAATAAATCTTCCAAACATTGGCAGAAGGATTCAAGATCAATCCCTAAATCAATTTTCGTTCTAGTTTTTATTCTGCCTAAACCCTCTCCAAGCAAAATAGTAGCTCCATTTAAATTACCTTTACTTAAGTGAAACTGAGAAACAGATACTTGTAAAATTCCTTGGATAACTTGTCTTTCGTCACCATCTACGGAATTCCATATTTCTTCAAAAGCGTCATGAGCCTCATACCATTCATGATTGTTAAAAAGATTTAAAGCTGTAAAAAGGGAATCTTGAAAACTGTTTGTACTTTCTTCGTTCATTAAACCAAAAACTAATTTTTTTTCTTTTTATTAATTTTCCTCATTCTTATTGTATCCGGTGTTACCTCTAGCATTTCATCTGGACCAATATATTCGAGCGCTCTTTCAAGGGTAATATCGACAGGTGACTGCAAAGTATCAAGTTCTTCTGCTCCTGCAGACCTCATATTAGTCAACTGCTTAGTTTTACATATATTCAACTCAAGATCTTGAGGTCGATTATTCTCTCCAATTATCATTCCTTTATAAACTTTAACTCCAGGTTTAATGAAATAGACTCCCCTATCTTCAGCATTCTTTAAAGCATAAAATGTGGCTACACCTTCCTCAAAAGCTATGAGAACGCCGTTCCTTCTGGTTTCAAAGTCTCCTGTTTTAGGTTTATATTCATAAAACGAATGACTCATGATACCTTCACCTCTGGTTATCCTTACAAATTCCCCTCGAAATCCAATTAATCCCCTTGATGGAACAAGAAATTCTAATTGAGTTCTACCATCTGAACTTGTCTGCATGTTTTTCATCTCTGCCTTTCTAGATCCAAGTTTTTCAATGCAAGAACCTACAGATACTTCAGGTACATCTAAAACCAAAGTCTCTATAGGCTCACATTCAACATTATCAATTTCTCTGAAAATCACTTGAGGTTGTGAGATTTGAAACTCAAAACCCTCTCTTCTCATAGTTTCAATCAATATCCCTAGATGTAATTCTCCTCTTCCTGAAACTGAGAACCTGTCAGGAGAATCAGTTTCTTCTACTCTAAGGGCAACATTTGTTAAAAGTTCCCTCTCCAATCTATTTTTTAATTGTCTACTAGTAACAAATTTTCCTTCCTTACCCGCAAATGGTGAATCATTGACAACAAATGTCATATTTAAGGTAGGTTCATCAACTTTGATTAGTGGAAGAGGATGAGGAGAATCCGGACATGCTATGGTCTCACCAATGTTAACGTCATCGAAACCAGAAACAGCAACAATATCACCTGCAAATGCTTCATTTATATCAATTCTTTGTAATCCTTCAAATCCTAATAGTTTACTAACTTTACCTTTAATAGTTTTTCCGTTTTCTTTAATTAAACTAGCCTGTTGGCCATTTTTTATAGTTCCATTGTGGATCTTTCCAATTACTATTCTGCCTAAGAAATCAGAATAGTCCAAAGTAGTTATTTGTAACTGAAGAGGCTTATGAGAGTCACCTACTGGAGGAGGAACGTGTCTGATAATAGCTTCAAAAAGAGGCATCATATTGTCACTATTAGATTCCATCTCTTCTTTTGCGAAACCTGATAAGCCGCTCCCAAAAAGATAAGGGAAATCACATTGATCATCATCAGCTCCTAATTCCAAAAACAAATCAAGGACCTTATCAATTGCTATTTCTGGTACTACTCGTGGTCTATCAATCTTATTTACAAATACTATAGGTCTAAGTCCTTTTTCTAATGCTTTTTTTAAAACAAATCTTGTTTGAGGCATAGGGCCCTCATTTGCATCAACTATAAGCAGACAACCATCAACCATTCCCAAAACCCTCTCTACTTCTCCTCCAAAATCAGCATGCCCAGGTGTATCTATAATATTAATTCTGGTGTCTTTGTAGTTGACTGCAGTATTTTTTGAGAGAATTGTTATGCCCCTTTCTCTTTCAAGATCATTTGAATCCATTACACATGTAGGGATAACTTCATTGTCTCTAAATATTCCTGATTGAGATAACAATGCATCTACAAGAGTTGTCTTCCCGTGATCTACGTGAGCAATAATTGCAACATTTCTAATTTCTTTTATCGAAGATGACATTTATAGAATCTATATAAATAGTATATTGACTTTAATAAGGCTAACTCAAAGTATGCTTATTATGAGAATTTTTCCTTTAAGACTTTGAAAAATATAATCTAATTGAATAATTAAATTTAAGCAATTAGTTTTGTAATTTTCTATTTGATCTTTCAAAAACTTTTAATGCTTCAATTGACCCCTCATATCTCCAATGCCAGGGTTCGTAATCTATATATCTATTATCTTTATTGAACGATAACTTAAAGTGAAACTTAGCTGCATTTTTTATTAGCCATCTAAAGGCGTCAGTATTTTCGAAGTCGGGTTCAAAGTCTGTCTCTCTTTGAGTAGCATCACCAATATCGATTGCAAAACCTGTACTATGTTCAGAATATCCTGGAGGGGCTGAAACTCTAGCTCTTTCTGCCGCCTCTTGATTTCTAATAGATTTTAAAGAATAAAAGATATCTTTTTGCAAATTTATTGATCTATATCCACTTAAGAAGATCAAATAAATTCCATCCTTTTTGGCTTCTTCTCTCATCTTTAGTAGGGAATCACGCATATCCATATGAACCTCAATATTAGGCTCAATTAAAACTAGTTTCTCTTTAGGAGTTTCGTTATAGGGAAGATGGCCTAAAATTCTGGCATCATGATTTCTTTCAACCTGGAATTTGAGATTATTAAGAGGTATTAATTCTAAATTCCTAATAAATCGCAATGCAGCGACAGAAAAAATAAGGAAAATAAATGGAGAAAATATTAATAATTTTTTTAATAATGTTGAATTTGAGTTATTTAAGTAAGTTCTTTTGGCAAGTGGTATATCAAATTGATCAATATCTTTGTTTAGTTCCAATATTTTAGAAGTGAATTTGGAAAAGATATTTCGATATTAACTATTATTTTAAGAAATGCACTTTTATAAGCAAAAAAGATGTAGTTTTTATATACAGTATTATTTTTTTTTCATATGTTGAGGGTTGCTGTTATTGGTGGAGGTCCAAGTGGTTCATGTGCGGCAGAAATACTTGCTAAAGCTGGAATAAAAACTTGGCTCTTCGAGAGAAAATTAGATAATGCAAAACCATGTGGAGGAGCAATTCCACTTTGTATGGTCGAAGAATTTGATTTACCGGAGTCAATAATAGATAGAAAAGTAAGGCATATGAGAATGATATCTCCATCAAATAGAGAGGTAGATATAAGTTTAGATAGAGTTTATGGGAAAAGTGATAATGAGTTTATTGGGATGTGTAGAAGAGAAGTTATGGATGCCTTTATGCGTAACAGAGCATCAGATCTTGGTGCTACATTAATAAATGGATTAGTTACTTCTATTGATACTGGCGATAATAATCAAGGGCCCTATAAGCTTTCCTACTCAGATTTTACTAATGGAGATAAAAAAGGGGAACTCAAAGAGCTTACTGTTGACCTTTTGATCGGAGCTGATGGAGCCAATAGCAGAGTTGCAAAAGCAATGGATGCAGGAGATTACAAAGTTGCCATAGCATTTCAGGAAAGAATTAAATTGCCTAAAGAAGAAATGAGTTACTACGAAGATCTTGCTGAAATGTATGTCGGAACTGATGTTTCTCCTGATTTTTATGGGTGGGTATTTCCTAAATATGATCATGTTGCTGTGGGCACTGGAACCATGCAAAAGAACCAGTCATTAATTAAAGGACTTCAAGAGGGTGTAAGAAATAGGGCAAAGAAAAGACTTGTTAATGGTGAAGTAATAAAGGTAGAAGCTCACCCTATTCCTGAGCATCCAAGGCCAAGAAGAGTAGTTGGGAGGATGGCATTGGTTGGTGATGCTGCTGGTTATGTTACAAAAAGTTCTGGAGAGGGTATATATTTTGCCGCAAAAAGCGGAAGAATGTGTGCTGAAGAAATTGTTGAAGCATCAAAAAACGGTCAAGTAATTCCATCAGAAAAAGATTTAAAAAACTATCTTAAAAAATGGGATAAAAAATATGGCACAACTTATAAGGTGCTAGAAATCCTTCAAAATATTTTCTACAGAAATGATTCTGCTAGAGAAGCCTTTGTTGAGATGTGTGATGACATGGATGTACAAAGACTTACTTTTGATAGTTACTTATACAAAAAAGTTGTCTCCATGAAACCATTACAGCAACTTAAAATTACAATGCTTACACTTGGTTCGATTTTAAGAGGGAAAGCCCTAGCACCTTTAAAATATAAACCCGTTGATAGTGCTGTTAGGGAAAATAAAGAAGTAGAAAAAATGCTAGAAAATTATTCAATAAAGGGAGGCATTAAAGTTAAAAGTTCAAAAGTGTAAAGTCGGCTATTTTTAGAGAATAATTTCTAATTAAGCTCAATAGATATAGTCTATTATTTCTTATTTTTAAATCCTCTGACATTATTAGTACTCCCTTTTCATTATCAAATAAATCCTCGATAGTTTTTACATTAATCTCAAACAAATTTAGAAGTTCCAAATAATTGCAAGAACCTTTCGAAAAAAGTTTTTCTAATTCTCCAATAAATTCAAAAACTTTAAATTCACAATCTTTTTCAAAAAGTTTGGTGTTTACATAATCTCTTGTTGAGAGAACTTCTCTTGAAAGATCACTATTAATGGCTAATTTACTTACCCTAGTAATTACCTTCTGGATTTCAACAAAATTATCCTTTTCATTAAAATTCATAATAGATGAAATCCTATCTTTAAGATCAACAATATTCAATACTCTTTCTTGAGATAATTGATCAGAAGAGCAAACGGCCTTTATTAATTCTTTACTTAGTGATATTTCTTCTAGATGACTAACAATTCTTTGAACTAAAAATTCATTTAAATCATTAAATACTGTTTCTCTTGAGAAGTTTAAATTCGGAAATGCAATTTTCCAAAAATCAATAAGTTCGTTAAATAATTTATCTAAAGGTAAATCAAGTTCAAAATCCCAAATTATTTTAATCACTCCGTTCAGATTTCTTCTCAAAGCATAAGGATCAGATGATCCACTAGGACGTTTACCAGAAATAAATATACTTATTAAAGTTTCGACCTTATCTGCTATAGAAACTATTGCACCATATTTTGTGGAGGGCAAAACATCTTTATAAAAAGAAGGTAAATAATGTTCAGCGACAGCCAAGCAAACATCCTCACTAAATCCCTCATATTTAAGATATTTACCACCCATTATTCCTTGCAGTTCAGGGAATTCGAAAACAATTTCGCTACATAAGTCGTTTTTACAGTATCTTGCAGCTTCTATTATTTTTTTTTCTTCTAAAGACTTATCATTTAAAAATTTAAGAATTTTTTTAGTAACTTCCTCTATCCGTTCTACCCTTTGAAATATATTTCCAAGTCCTTTCAAATAGGAAACAGATTTAAGTTTTTCATTTCTTTCGATTGAAGCAACTTTTTTGTCACTTTCTACGAAAAACTTTGCATCTGAAAACCTTGCCCTCAACACTTTCTCATTACCTTTGGCAATATTATTATTTGATTCTTCAAGACCATTTGAAATAACACAGAAAGTTGTACTAATATTTTTTTCAGAGCTTAAATCTAGTTTTGAAAAACTTTTGTTTCTCAATAAAAGAGGAACGTATCTCTGATGACTTTTCATGACTGTTGAGAGAACTTCAACAGGAAGATCAAGAAATTCATCACTAAATTTGCCAATAATTAAGTCTGGCCATTCGACTAAATCAGTTAGTTCATTTAGTAGTCCTTCTGAAAGATCAGGTTTCAAATTTAAAGATTTAGATGCCTGAGTTATTAAACTTTCAATTTTTTCTTTTCTTTCTTTTCGAATAGCTATTACTCTATTTCGTTTCAATAATTCAAAAAAATCATCAGGATTCTTAACTTCTAAAACTTCATTGATTAGCCTATGACTTTTTGTTTTATTACTTATTTTGATCTTTGGATCACATTCATCAAATTTAAAATCAAGAATTTCATCGTTATAAATAGAGGCAATCCACCTAATAGGTCTTGAAAATTTTATGTTGCCAGCTCCCCATTTCATAAATCGAGGGCCTTGAAGACTCTTTACTAATTTTGGGACAATCGAAGACAAAGAAATTTTTGTTGATAGTCCTTTCTCAATTTTCTTTCCAAATACAAAATCACCCTTTTCTGTATTTTTTATTTCTAGCTCACCTACATCAATATCTAAGCTATTAGCAAATCCTAAAGCAGCATTAGTAGGACATCCATTTAAATAAGCTGAATTTGCTTTAGGCCCTTTTCTTTCTATTACCTTATCTTCTGCATAATCAACTAAACCTTCGAGAAGAAGAACTATCCTCCTTGGTGTGGAGGTAACAACTATATGTTCGAATTTAATTAACTTTTTATCCAATTCAAATTCTATTAGAGATTTAAATTGCTCTAGAACAGAATGAGAAAATTTTGCGGGCAACTCTTCTGTTCCTATCTCAAGTAAATATTTAGACAAGAAAAAAATATAACTTTACTTACTATAATTTACTACCAGTTAAATAAGCTTTTCGCTAATGTATAAAAAGAGATATTTTTTGGTCCTTTGATCAAGGTTGAGAAAGTAAAAAAGAAAAAAGATCCTGCCAAAGAAGAAACTGTTTGTTTGGCAAATGGATTAGAAGTTTCCAAATTTGAAAATTTTAAAAAAAGTAGCCAGTTTCTTAAAGAACCACTTGCTACGGAATTAGTCAATGAGAGCGATCACTTTACCAATGATGCAGTTCAGTTATTAAAATTTCATGGTAGTTATCAACAAGATAATAGGGAAAATAGAAGGCCGGGCAAAAGTAAAGATTGGCAAATGATGCTTAGGTTAAGAAATCCAGGCGGTGAAGTCCCTGGGAAATTATTTTTAGCATTAGATGACTTATCTGACAAACTAGGGAATGGAACATTAAGGGCCACTACAAGACAAGCCTTTCAAATGCATGGAATTAGAAAGGAGAACCTAAAGGAAGTAATTCAAACAATAGTAAATTCAATGGGCTCCACATTAGCTGCATGTGGAGACATAAATAGAAACGTTATGGCCCCTGCTGCTCCATTTGATTCGCCAGACTATAAGATTGCAAGAGCATTGGCAAAAAAAGTTGCAGATCTTCTCACCCCAATGGCTGGCCAAGGTACTTTTTTAGAGCTTTGGGCTGATGGAGATTTAGAGTACACCATAAAGCCTGACAAAGATATTGAAGCAATTAGGAAACTCCAATTCAAAGATAATGTTTTTAGTGGGATAAAAGATGAGCCTCTTTATGGTTCGACTTATTTACCGAGAAAATTCAAATGTGCCGTGACAGTTCCTGGGGATAATTCAGTTGATCTTCTTACCAATGACATAGGAATAGTTGCATTTACTTCTAAAGATGGGAACTTAGAAGGGTGTAATTTCTATGTTGGAGGTGGTATGGGTCGCACACATAATAATGAAGAGACCTTTGCCAGAATTGCAGATCCACTTGGATATGTTGAAGAACCTGATGTTTATGAATTAATACAAAGCATTGTGGCTATTCAAAGAGATTATGGTGATAGAAAATCAAGAAAGAATTCGAGAATGAAATATCTTCTTCATAGAAAAGGTATTAAATGGTTCAAAAAAATACTTTTAGATAAGTATTTCAAAAAAGAAATTAAAAAAATTAGAAAAGAACCTGATAAGGTTCTTATTGATTACCTAGGTTGGCATAAACAAAATAAAGCCTCCTGTTTTGTAGGTTTACCATTATTATCAGGGAGATTATCTGGAGAGAAGAAAAATACCATCACAAGTATTGTTAAAAAATATAATTTAGATTTAAGACTCACACCTAATCAAGATATTTTACTTTGTAATATCGCCAATAAAAACAAAGGTGAAATTCAAAAATCTCTATCAAAAATTGGATACGAAAATTTAGAAAACATTAATGAAATACAAAGACACGCTTTAGCTTGTCCTGCTTTACCTCTATGTGGTCTTGCGATGACTGAAGCTGAAAGAATATTACCTGATGTATTAAAAAGGGTTGAAAATTTACTATTAGATCTAAAAATACAAAAGACAATATTATTCAGAATGACAGGATGTCCGAATGGATGTACCAGGCCTTATATGGCCGAATTAGCACTTGTTGGAAGTGGGCAAAACAAATACCAATTATGGTTAGGGGGAAGTAAAAATCTGCAAAGGCTGGCTAAACCATTCTTACAAAGGATGGAACTTAACGATTTAGAAAAAACTCTTCAACCATTATTTGATAATTGGAAGAGTAATTTGGATTTGGATTTCGGAGATTTTATAAATACCCAAGATGAAAATTATATATTGAATTTACTAACTAAAAATCAATAGAATTTAAATCTTCCCATAAAAAGCATTTTCTTTTTTATTTTTCCAAGCCCATAATTGATCACCATAACTAAAATGCCACCATTCATTTGGATGTTGAGCAAATCCAAATTTAGTCATAATTTCCCTTAATAAATTTCTTCTACTATTCCAAATAATTGCTTCTTTATTCTTCATATTTGCATAAAAATATGGATTTGATGTCTCGTCCATTTGATCAATCGTGCTTCCCATTTCAACAAGATTCCCGTCTTTATCTGATAAACAAACATCCAATGCGCCACCAGTTGAATGAGGTGGAGGACACCCAGAATCATAAGAAGGATATGCCCAAAACTTTTCAACTTTTTTTAAAATAGATGGATAAGATTTTAGATTTTCAAATGAAATATCAATATCGGATTTTTCACACTCTAATAAAAATGCTTTTTTAAACATAAATTCCTGGACTTCCAAAGGTCGCCAGCTGTCATAAATTAAAAGGTTAAAACTACTCTTTGATATCAAATAATCATTTACTTTTACTAATTTATTTACGACCTCCTCTCTTAATTTCCAAATAGAGGTTTTATCTTTGTAAGGTGCTCCTAAATGAGAGTAAGGGTGGGGATCTAAAAACTTAAAGCAGCTAGGTATAGCTATTAATTTATCTCCATTATCTTTAATTGGTATTTTATTCCAAATTTTCAATTGAAATTTACAATTGATTTATAGTGGCATATATATCAAAAATTACAATGATGGTTTTCAATTCAAGAAATCATGAATGAATTTATTATCTGAATTATCAATAAGTATATTCCTTAAAACAATATTTTCTTTTAAATCAGGATCATCACTGATAATCTTAATAGCCTCTTCACGAGCTTTATCAATAAGAAATTTATTATTAGGTAAATTGTCAATTACAAAATCAGGCAATCCGGATTGTCTATATCCTAAAATCTGGCCTGGACCTCTAAGCTCCAAATCTTTTTCAGCAATATAAAAGCCATCATTAGATTTTTGCAAAACACATAATCTTTTATTTTCTAATCCATTTTTATCGGAGGTTACCAGATAACAAAAAGATTTTGTGGATCCTCTGCCAACTCTGCCTCTTAATTGATGTAACTGGGACAATCCAAATCTATCCGAATTATAAATAATCATAATTGTTGCGTTAGGAACATCAATGCCAACCTCAATTACAGTGGTTGAAACCAATATATTAATTTCATTCTTTAAAAAAGAATTAATCACTTCATTCTTTTCTTGTGAACTTAATTTGCCATGTAATAATCCAACTTTTTTGTTGAAAAAGACCTCTTCTGATAAATGTTTGAATGTTTTCTTTGCGGAGCTTAAATTCATTTTTTCTGAATCTTCTATAAGTGGCAAAATCACATAAGCTTGCTTTCCCTTATTGATCTCATCTTCAACAATCTTGAACAAGTTAGTTAAATCATCTTCTGAAATTATTTTTGTAGTTATAGGAACTCTCCCAGGAGGGAGTTCTGTGATTTGACTCACATCTAAATCACCATAAAGAGAAAGCGCAAGAGTTCTTGGAATTGGTGTTGCTGTCATTGATAACAAGTTAGTATTTTCTCCTTTATTAAGTAATCTATTTCTTTGAGTAACTCCAAATCTGTGTTGTTCATCAATTACGACCATCCCTAATGCATTAAAGATGACTTTATCCTCAAATAATGCATGAGTACCTACGAGGATATCAACTAATCCATTATTCAAATTAGAGAGAATTTCTTTTCTCTTTTTTTGAGGAGTATTCCCAGTAAGTAGTTCAACAGAAACTAAAAGGGGGTTCAAATATTTTAATAAATTTTTATAATGCTGATCTGCCAATACCTCAGTTGGGACCATAAATGCACCTTGCAGGTTTTTTTCAATGACAAGCAAAAGAGACGCTATTGCAATTATGGTTTTACCGCTACCCACATCTCCCTGAAGCAATCTAGACATTGGCACGGGATTAGCTAAATCTTTCTTAATTTCATTTAAAACATTTTCTTGAGATTTTGTTAACTCAAAAGGAAAATTATTTAAAAATTCTTTTAATAAAGATTTCTTTTGAGGTAAATGCTGGGAAGTTACTTTTTTATTCGTCTTTCTTTTTCTAAGTAGAAACTTTATTTGAAGTAGGAATAATTCATCAAAAACCAAACGTTTTTTTGACTCAATAAGTGCCTGTTGAGTTGGTGGAAAATGAATATTAATCAACGACTCTCCTTTTGATAATAAAGATAATGAATCAAGTTGCTTTTTATTTAAAATCTCTGGATATTGCTTTGCATATATTAGTACCTTTTTCATAAGTTTTATAAAACTCATATTTGATAATGCTTCACCTAATGAATACAAGGGTAATATTTTGCCTGAGAAATTAAAATTGTCATTGTTATCCTTAAGAATTTCAATCTGCGGATCTACAAAAGTTTTGCCATACTCTGTCAATTTAACCTTACCGGAAATTGCTAATTTGGTTCCAGAAGTATACAAAGATTTTTGAGATGTAAAGAAGGAGTAAGATCTAAATCTTCTTCCTAAAAAAAATTTTGTAACCTTTATTGAAGACGTTTCATCAGAAACTACAATATTCATTATTGATAAATTACTATTTTTTTTACTCTTATGAATATAAAATCTTTTAACGTTTGCGATACACGTGTATAAATTATCTGGTTTTAAATTTATTATCTTGACTCTATTTGTATAATCTAGATATGTTCGTGGGAAATAATTAATTAGATCTTTTATATGAAATATCCCTAATTCATTAAGCTTATTTTTATAAACTTTTCCTACATTTTTTATTAATAAAATATCTGAATCAAAAGACAAACTTGAGTCAGCTTTATTCAGAAAAACATTATTAGAAATAATATTAGAACTTTCTATTTCTAGAGTTTTACCTAGTTTATAAAGATTTTTTCTTGTATCTATAATTAACCTTCTTCTTTGATTTTCATCTAATTTATTATATTGATTATATTTATTAGAAAATTCATTAAATATCCTTAAATATTCCTCTGAGAGATTTAGATTATCTAGTTTTTTTAATGATTCATGCAAATAATCATTAAAATATTTTTCTCTTCCTAAAGTATTAATAAATTTGTTTTCAGTTTCAATAGCAAGAGACTTTTGAAGAGGTCTTATCCAATCTTTAATTAATTTATTATTATTCCCGCTAATAGTCACATTTGAAAAAAAGTTATTTTTTCAACGTATCTTATTCAAAGTTATTTGTTTTTGCTTCCAGTATGTCTCTTTTTTAATCAAACGCTGAAATTGATTTTTGAGCTCATTTATTTTATTCCTTTGAATA
This sequence comes from Prochlorococcus sp. AG-347-K16, assembly GCA_003281405.1. Taxonomy (GTDB): domain Bacteria; phylum Cyanobacteriota; class Cyanobacteriia; order PCC-6307; family Cyanobiaceae; genus Prochlorococcus_A. The sequence goes on from QCCD01000009.1 coordinate 44,853, forward strand.
GAAAGATTTAAATTTTTAAACTCTAACTCAACAGTAGATATATTAATGAAAATAATACTTGGAAGATTATTGCCGTTTAATAGCGGACGATTTAAGTTGAATTCGAAATTAATAATAAAAGGATATGGATGTTTTATCATCAAATTTTTGCTTAGTAAGTAATCAAAGGAATCTTTAGATATCATCTTTTTTATAAGATTGGCCTTAAATAATTCTTGATTAATCTCATATGAAAGATTCATTAGTAAATTTTCCAGTGACTTGTCTATTAAGTCAAAATTTTTAGGAATCTGATTTTTGGTTGAAATATCCATTTGATTGATATTGTCTTTTTCTGGATGTCTTAGTTTTTCAACCTTTACTTCGCCTACTAATTCAAGTAGCGAGGAGATAAATTGTTTTTCAACTCCTAAATTTTCTGTAATATTGCTATTAGATAAATAATTATTATAGTCGTGATTATCTAAATCAAGTGATACTAATTTCTCTTTATAATCAGCTTGATAATATTCAGAAGTATTTGAAAAGTCTTCAGTAATCTCTACCTGAGTTGGTTCTTTTAATTGAAAACCATCTTCATATTGAAATTTTTCATTTTGATCATCCTTTATTTTTGTAGAACCATCAAAAATAGTAAAATTAATTTCCTTATTTATATTTTTTTCAATTTCATTTATCTTTAATTGTTCTACTGTAAAAAAGGGCAAATTCGTAAATATTAATTTACTTATTTTTTTTTCAAAAAGAGTGTAGAATTCATTCTCATTTAAGAAATCATCATTAATTGTTGGATAACTATATAAGTGATTAAGGCCTTTTTCTACAGAGATGAAAAGTATATCTCTTACTAGATTAAGATAAAGTTCATATTCCCTATAAATATTTCTAGTTAATATTCTTTTTTGTATGTCTGCTCTCTCTAATTGAGAATTAATTTTATCTATATCTATGTAATTATTGAAATTATTCAAATCATTAAAGTAACTAGTTTGTTTGCATTGATGCGACCTCTTCAGCAAAGTCCATCTGATTTTTTTCGATACCTTCACCCAATGTATATCTTGTAAAGCGTCTTACTTTGATATTTTCGCCAATTTTTGCGGCTGCTTGTTTAACAAGATCCTCAACTGTTAGAGAACTATCTTTAATGTAGGGTTGTGAAAGCAAAACAAGCTCATTAAGTCTTTTTGCTATTCTCCCTTCGACTATTTTTTCTTTAATTTGTTCTGGTTTTCCAGATAAATCATCCCTACCCATTTCAATCTGCTTTTCTTTTTCCACAACATCTTCTGGTATTTCATCAATTGATACATACTCAACATTTGGGCATGCTGCTACTTGCATTGAGACATCCTTCAACAGAGATTGGAATATATCACCTCTAGCAACGAAATCAGTTTCACAATTTAACTCTAGTAAAACTCCGACTCTTGATCCAGTATGTATATAGCTACCAATTGAACCTTCAGCCGCTACTCTTCCCGATTTCTTTTCAGCACTAGCTATACCTTTCTTTCTTAACCATTCCAAAGCTTTATCTAGATTTCCTTCAGTTTCTTTAAGTGCTTTTTTGCAGTCCATCATTCCTGCACCAGTTTTGTCTCTAAGATCTTTTACAAGTTTTGCTGTAATGTTTCCCATTTGAAGTAATAAAAAATAGTGAATAGTAAGTTTTAAATTAGAATTTAATTTTTTCTTTCGGCATTAGATCCCTTTCTACCTTCATTTATGGCATCTGCAAGTCTTCCTAAAATAAGTTGAACAGATCTAACGGCATCATCGTTACAAGGAATTGGGACTTCACACAAATCCGGATCGCAATTTGTATCCAACATTGATACTAATGAGATATCTAATTTTCTAGCTTCTAATACTGCATTAGATTCTCTTCTCTGATCAACTAATACAACTACATCTGGTAATCTTCTCATACCCTTAAGTCCACCTAAGTATTTTTGTAATCTTTCAAGTTCTCTCCTTAATACTGCAGCTTCTTTTTTAGGCCTCATTGCTATTGAACCACTACTTTCCATTCTTTCTAGATCCTTTAATCTTTCAATCCTAGCTTTCATTGTTGTCCAATTAGTCAACATCCCTCCAAGCCATCTTTGATTTACATATGCAGCTCCGCAGCGTGTAGCTTCCTGAGCCACTACATCTGATGCTTGTTTTTTTGTACCGACAAATAGGAAACGTTTTCCGCTTTTTGCAGCATTTCTCGTCCATTTATATGCATTGTTCATACACAATGCTGTTTTTACGAGATCAATAATATGCACTCCATTTCTCGCGCAATATATATACTTAGACATCTTGGGGTTCCAACGTCTAGTTTGATGCCCGAAATGAGCACCAGCTTCCATCATTTCTGATAGTGATACAACAGCCATAATTTAAAAAGGGTTTCGGGTTAGCCTCCATCTGACGGGGAATTAATATTAATAATTCACCCGAAACTGTCAGATGTGTGAAATATAATTTTTACATTCTAGCAAGTGATGTGTATTTCTAAAAGTTTTTTATCTTGATTTGGTTAACTGTTTAATGTAAATCATATTTAGAGGGATCCTAAATATCTCAAGTGCAAGTCTATTTCTTCTTATATTTACTAGGAATCTTAATAAAGGAAGGATTCTATCAACACTGATTAGTCCTCCCAAGCAAAGAATTTGCCAAAGTAAATTATGGAGAGGAGTTAATTGAATCATAAATCTAACCCTTAAATTTGGGTGTTTCTTATAAAACACTAAAGCCATTTTTGCTCTCTCTTTTTCTTGAGCTATTAATGAATCTATTTGTTCGCAATTAAATGGCGGATGCCAATGAAAACCTACTGCATTTGGGCATTTAATTAATTTTGTCCCAATTTTTTTTAATCTTTCTCCAAGTTCTAAATCCTCCCAACCGTAAAGACTAAAAGAAGTATCAAATAATCCCACACTTAAAATCAATTCTTTTGATATCGCTACATTCCCAGTAGCAAAGTATGCAAAAGAAGTGTCTATTATTTTATGTTTTTCACTCTGAGGATTTAGAAAATTAGATGTATTGACTACTGAGCCATAGGTAAAACATTTTTTATCATTTTTTCTCCAAGAGACAAGTAATTTTTCAACATGGCAATTTATAAAATTGTCTAAAACAATGAGATCACTATCAATGAATATAATAATTTCATATTTTGATTTAATTACTCCCAGATTTCTTCCAAGTGCAGGCCCTCCATGTTCTTGCTGAAATAGAATAACGTGTGGGAGATTAGCTTTGTTTTTATTTATCCATGTGGTTGTCCCATCAGTTGATCCATCATCAACCACTATCACTTCATAATTACTGATATTTGTATTTAATTTTTGATTCTCAAGCGCAAATAGACATTTCTCTAATATAGGTAATCTATTGTAAGTCGGTATAACAATACTTACATTCATGATTATGTCTTAAATATGCATAATATATTGAACTCCAAAAGATAAAAATAAAAGATATTCCCTAATCAGCTGCACCACCGTTATTTGCAGTACCTGTAACATTTCCACCATCAGGTCTTCCATCAGTTCTTAATTTCCTTTTTTTAAATTTTCTAGCATAGGCTCTATTACGTTCCTGCTTTTCTTTTTTTAAATTCCTTCTCTTAGACATAAAATTTTTAACTTTTAATTATTTTAGCTCACTATGAGCACTATATATCTTACCATCTTCCATATTTAATATCCTGTCAGCCATATCAGAAATTCTTGGATCATGAGTCACCATAAGTACAGAACAATTTTGCTCTTTTGCTAGTTTCCTTAAAAGGGTTACTATTTCTCTTCCTGTGACGCTATCTAAAGCAGAAGTGGGCTCATCAGCTAATAAAAGTTTTGGATTAGCAGATAAAGCTCGAGCAATTGCTACTCTCTGTTTCTGTCCACCAGACAAGTCATTTGGCAACTTTTTATGATGTTCTTCTAATCCTACTGCTGACAACCAATTCCGTGCTATTTCACGTCTTTGTAAATATGTTAAACCTTTTATTAAATCGGCGCCCATCTGGACATTTTGTTCTGCTGTTAAACATCTCAGAAGATTGTGACCTTGAAAAATCATTCCAATACTTCTTCTGAGAATCTGACGAGTTTTCCTTGATGCTCCATTCAACTGATTATTTAGGACAGTTAAATCTCCACTTTGACAGGTTCTTAAGGCACCAATTAATGTTAAAAGAGTCGTTTTACCACATCCAGAAGGTCCTTTTAAAAGAACCAACTCCCCTTTGTCAATATTTAGATTAACGTCATTAAGAACTTGTTTTTTATTCTCATTTTTTCCATAAAAGTGACTCAAATTATTTATTGAAACTGTTTTAAGTTTTTTAACATTATTTTTTGAATTATTAGCTTTAACCATTTATCTTCAATTGTTAAAAAATTTCGGCAGGATCAGCGTCAACCAATTTACGCATCGCAACAGCAGCGGAACCCATGCACATGACTAAAACTAATACAAAAATTAAAATAGTTTTATCTGCGTCCATTATTATTGGGAGTTTAGTAGAACGTCTTATAACTGAGTAAAGTATTTGACCAGAGAAATAAGCAGGTAAATAACCAAACAATGCCAACAAAAATCCCTCTCTAGCTACGACAAAGAAAAGGGACTTAATTCTATACCCCATTGCCAATAAAGTGGCGTACTCTGGGAGGTGATCTGTAACGTCACTATAAAGAATTTGATAAACAACCACACACCCTACAACGAAACCCATCAATGCTCCCAAACTAAATATAAAACCTATTGCAGTACTATTTTTCCAATAATTTTTCTCAAATTCTATAAATTGATTTTTTGTAAGAACCCTAACATCATTTGGGAGTGAGTTATTTAATATCCTTGAAATCAATTCAGGATCAGACCCTTCTTTTAGCTTTACCAAACCAATTTCTATACTTCCTGGAGGATTAGCAGGAAAAAGTCTTAAGAAGGTTTCTCGACTAGTTATCAAATTACCATCTGCACCAAAAGATGGTCCTAACTCCACAAGGCCTTCAACAATAACTCTTTTCCCAGCGACCTCTGTCTCAACTTTTTTTTCAGATAAGAACCATTCTTCAATTGGTCCAAATTCAGGTCTAGATAGTTTGTCAAAAAGAACTCTTGATGGATTTCTCAATTTATAAGCTTTATTTGAGAATCCATCATCTAAAAGAAGTGAATCGGAGGGATTAAAACCCAATGCAAGTATTGATCTGGTTTTAAGATTTTCGGGGTTTCTCCAAAGTAAATAATTAAGATTGACGGGAGCAGTCTTTTCAACATCTTCTACTGCGAGAGTCTGAATTAGCCTTCTTTTTGGGAATCCACTCATGCTTATAGAACTTTTTGATCTGGGACTTATCAAAACAAGATCAGCATCTAGAAGTTTATGAATAGTTACGCTCGTATCAAATAAACCATCTCTAAAACCTAATTGCATAAACATCAAAATCCCTGCAAAACTGATTCCAGCTATGGCAACTGCTAGCCTTAATGGTTGCCTAGTTAATAACAACCAAGCTAATGGTATTTTTCTAAATTTTAAAATAGAAAAAATCATTGAGGAATAAATTTTGCAATCACTTTCATTCCTGCATAGTTTTGAACGATATCTATAGAATCTTGATCAAGTTTTACTAGTACCTCGATAATTCGCGAATCAGCATCCCCTGTTGGATCAGTAGATAAAACTTTTCTTTGTTTTACCTGAGGACTAATCCTAATCACCTTTCCCTTAAGATTTTTTTGGAAACCACCATTTTCACTGCTCAATTCAACATTCTGAGAGATAAAAACTCTATCAATGTCAGATTCATAAACCTCTATCAAAGCTTCCATTTTTTGACTAGAACCAATATCCAAGATGCCTTCGTTTTTTGGCCTCTCACCAACTCTCGTATTTATTCCAAGGATAAAGCCATCTATTGGACTCCTTAGTTTTGAGTTAAACAGATCTATCTCGATATTTTTTTGATCTCCTATGAGATTTATTTTCTGTTTTTGTAATTTTAATAATTCATCTTTTCTCTTTGAAAATTCTACAAAAGAATATGCATCTTTGCTCAAAGCTAACTCATACCTTTGAATTTGATCTTTTTTTAGGGAAATTTCATCGTTAATAGTTTTAATTAGATTTTCATTTCTTTCAAGATCAGCAATTAACTTTTCACCATTTTCAAAGATTGCCAAAATATCACCTTTTTTTACGTAATCTCCTTCATTTACTAAAATATCGACAATTCTAGGTGAAGAGCCAAACTGACTTATTGGAGCTGCCAATTGCCTAATCTCTCCCGAAGGAGAAAGTTGACCAAGTGCGGCAACAGCTGTAATAGGCGGTATGAAATCTGAAATTATTTCCTCTTTAAATTTTGAACTAGATTTATTATTTACAGAACAGGAAATAACCCCAAAAGATAATGGCGTAAATATTAATAAGTAAAAAAATAAATTTTTAAAAATTTTTAATTTCATTAAAAATCGAAGAGTACTGTTTTTATATAGTTATTGACCCATTTTTCATCAAAATATTTTAGAAGCACCATGCTAGTCTTTTCATTTTTCATTTGTTGCGCACAATAATTTCTTTGAAAATCTATTCTCTCTTGTATAATTTCCTGATTAACTTCTGGTTTAGCTTTTTTACTTAATTTGATCAAAATAGAGAGGTATTGATCCACAACACTGCAAAAATCATTTTTTTCAGATTTACTTTTTAAGGAAGCAAAAAATACATTATTAGAAAAAATACCCCCCCATTTAGGAATCTCTCTCAAAGATGTAAAAGAACTTTTATCAACTTCAAAAAGTAATTTTTCGTATTTCAAACCTTGGTTTTGTGATGCCGGGGATAAATCTACAATGGCGGCAGAAACAATATCATTTATTTTTACTAAATCCATCCCAAAAATTGGAATATCAAACTTTGGATCAGGAAAAAAAACGCAATGTAATATTTTGAGATTTCTTGAAAATTCTGCTACTTCAATATGTAACTTTCTAAATCCTTTAGCTTTATGAAATTCATTTTCAATATAGAGTTCTCTGCCTATTTCATTAGATATTATGTTGGTTAGATTTGGATCAATTTTTATACTCTTAAGGTCCTCAAGCATAGATCTATGCTCTCTAATATTTTGTAATAAGTCCAAAATAAGAGGGTCAGTTAATTTTGTTTTAGTTAAAGATTCAGACAACAAGGCTAAAAAGTACCAAAATAGAATTTAAAGTGAGAACCTAAATGAAATTAGGAGATGTTAATTACTACACCCATTCAAGCAAAACTAGATGTGTGTTTGTGGATAATAAAGAATTGCCGCTTATAAGCATTGATATTTGGTGCAAAGCAGGTTCTTCATTTGAGGATGTTGATAAAAACGGTACTGCTCATTTTCTAGAACATATGATATTTAAAGGATCTAACAAAATAATGCCAGGTGAGTTTGATCATAAAATTGAATCACTTGGGGGATTAAGTAACGCTTCAACAGGTTATGATGATGTACATTACCATGTCCTAGTTCCACCCAATAACTTTAAAGAATCACTAGCTCTTTTGACAAATATTGTTGTTGCTCCAGTTTTTAATCCTGATGAATTTATAAAAGAAAAAGGAGTAGTTATCGATGAAATAAAACAACAAAATGATCAGCCTGAAGAAAGATTATTTAATTATTTTTTGAAAAGAATTTGGCTAAGTCCGAATTATGGTAATTCGATTCTGGGAACTGTAAATAGTATTAAAAACCTTGAGATAAATGACCTTATTAAATTTCATAGCAAACATTATACTACCGAAAAAATTTGTATTGCAATTGCAGGGAATCTCTCAGAAGAAATTTATAAAAATTTTGAAAAAAGTGATCTATCTGGAATAAATAAAAGTCAAAATTTAATAAATCTAAAGGATAAACCTTCTTTAAAGATTAGGAAAGGTAGAGAGTCAGTTCAGTTTGATAATTTAGAGTTTTCAAGAATATTTATGGCTTGGTTTATCCCAAACCTCAATAATCAAAAAAATATTATTGGACTGGAAATATTAGCATCAATACTCTCTGTTGGAAGAAACAGCAGATTAGTTAAAATTCTAAAAGAAGATAATAATCTTGTTGAATCGGTATATGTCGATGTAAATGCTGGAGAATTAGGCGGATTATTTATAATGGAAGCAAGTTGTGAGTCCAAAGATATTGATTTAGTAGAACAGCAACTTAATAAAACAATAGATGAGATCTCAAATTGTAAAGTCTTGACTTTGGATGAAATAAAAAAAGCAATAAATATTGTAAAAAGTAATTATATATTTAATTTAGAGACATCTACACAACTCTCTTCATTCTTTGGAAATGAACTTCTTTGGGATAGAAAATCTTCAATAGATAATTTAGAAAGTCATTTAAATTATTGGAATGATTTGGATAACTTTAAGGAGATTACTGATTATATCCGTGAAGAAAAATTCACTTTGGTTGCATCCCCTGGTAAATGTTAGAAAAATATTTTTTAAATAATAAAAAAAGGAATTTTTCAACTGCTTCAATATGGATTAAAGGAGGTAGTGATATGGATAGTGTTGGCAAAAAAGGTATAAATAAGATCCTCAGTTCATTACTTACGAGAGGATGTGAGGGTTTCAATAATTTCACTCTCTCTGAGTATATTGAGTCCTATGGAGCAGAATTAAATCATGAAGTATTTGAAGATGGTATTTCAATAAGCATTAAATCCCTAAATGAACATTTCAGCAAATTATTCCCCTTATTAGATTTAATAATTAATAAACCAACTCTCTTAGAAATTGAATTTCAAAAAGTAAAAAAATCCTCTATTGATTTTTTAAAAAAGGATAAAGAGAATCCATTTAATATCTGTTTTGAAAAATGGAGAAGAATTGTTTACTCGAATCATCCTTATGCCTTTAATACAAATGGCAATACAAATGATGTCTCAAAAATTACATATGAAGATGTTTTGCTTGAGTTTAAAAATTTCAAAAGTCGAGATAAGTATTTAATTTCAAATAATTTAGAAATAAATGGAATAAGTACAGAAAAATTAGAAAAAATACCCTCAGAAGAAAAATTAAGAGCTATCAATCACGATTTAAGTCCCAACAATAGATTTGATTTCAATAACAATAATTCAAATCAAACAATAATAATGTTTGGCAACCAAACTTGCTCCCGTAAAAGTAGTGAATATTTGCCTCTTAAGGTTTTGGAGTCATATTTATCCTATGGAATGAGCTCTGCTTTATTTAAACTTTTTAGGGAAAAAAATGGAATCACTTACGATTTAGGTGTTTATTATCCCGTTAGGAGCGGGAATGCTCCATTTTTAGTTTATTTATCAGTATCAAATAAAAAAGCCCTTTTTGCTTTTGAACTTTTATCAACTTTATGGAAAGATTTACTTTTAAATCCTTTGATTGATACTGAAATATTATTGGCTAAAGAAAAACTAAAAGGTTCTTTTCTATTGGGAAATCAATCACTAGATGAAATTTTACAGCGAAAGATACAATTAATTAGTTATGGTATTTCTTCAATTTCTGAACATAATTTAAATTCTAAAATAGACGAAATATCCTCATTAGATATTCTTAAATTAACTAATAAATATTTTTCAAAGCCTTTTCTGAGTATTTCTGGTAATAAAGATATTTGTTTAGAAATTTCTAATAGGTGGGAGAAAAACTTTTAAGTTTATTTAGTTTTTCTCAATCTTATCAATATCGATCAAAAACGAACCTCTTCTAAACTTTACTTCAACAGTATCTGGAGATTTAATTGAAAGAATTTCTCCTATTTCATCAATTGCTACCAAATCAGGTGGTCTTAACATCGGCATATTATCTGAAGTCTTCAAGTAAGACACTGGCGCAATCAACTTGACCTTGTCGTTGATCTGGTATTTCATTTATACGTTGGATACTCTCAAGGGTAGTATAAGCGAAAAGTTAGAGAAAAAATCAACGAAATGCATTGATTCATTCTACAATCTTAGAATTAACTTTCTACAAATTAATGAATCAGAAATTTAAAACATTAATTTTATGGGCATTACCTATACTTTTAGTAATAGCACTTTCTTACCAATTCTTATCTTCGAGCAATATTGATTCGCTGAAATCCAATGGGACTACTGTTGCACCTAGAAATTCTGCGGTAGCAAGAGTTAGTTACGGAAGATTTTTAGATTACATTAATTCAGGTAGAGTTACATCTGTTGATATTTTTGAAGGAGGCAGAAATGCAGTTATAGAGACAATAGATTCAGATTTAGATAATAAAGTCCAAAGATTACGTGTAGATCTTCCCGGATTAACACCAGAACTTATAAATATTCTAAAAAATGAAGGGATCAGTTTTGATGTTCATCCGGTTAAAACAGCCCCTCCTGCATTAGGAATTTTGGGTAATTTACTTTTCCCAGCTATTTTAATTGGAGGTTTAATTTTGTTAGCAAGGAGGTCAAATGGTATGCCTGGAGGACCTGGCCAGGCAATGCAGTTTGGAAAAACAAAGGCAAGATTTGCAATGGAAGCTGAAACAGGAGTTGTTTTCGATGATGTTGCAGGTGTTAATGAAGCCAAGCAGGATTTGCAAGAAGTTGTCACTTTTCTGAAAAAACCTGAAAAATTTACTTCTGTTGGAGCAAGGATTCCCAAAGGTGTTTTATTAGTTGGCCCTCCTGGTACCGGTAAAACCCTTTTAGCAAAAGCAATTGCAGGTGAAGCAGGTGTACCATTTTTCTCGCTATCAGGTTCTGAATTTGTTGAAATGTTTGTTGGTGTTGGTGCTAGTAGAGTTAGAGACCTATTCAAAAGAGCTAAAGAAAATAGTCCTTGTTTAATATTTATTGATGAAATAGATGCTGTCGGAAGGCAAAGAGGAGCAGGTATTGGCGGAGGCAATGATGAGAGAGAACAAACTCTCAACCAATTACTTACTGAAATGGATGGCTTCGAAGGTAATAGTGGCATAATAATAATTGCAGCCACAAACAGGCCTGATGTTCTAGACTCAGCGCTAATGAGACCAGGCAGATTTGATAGGCAAGTAACTGTAGATGCACCTGATATCAAAGGCAGACTATCAATATTGGAAGTCCATGCTAGGAATAAGAAACTTCAAGGGGATTTAACGCTTGAAAGCATTGCGAGAAGAACCCCAGGCTTTACTGGAGCAGATTTAGCAAATTTATTAAATGAGGCTGCTATATTAACCGCCAGGAGGAGAAAAGACTCTATAAGTATTTCAGAAATTGATGACTCTGTAGACAGAATTGTCGCAGGAATGGAAGGTTCTCCATTAACAGATGGTAGAAGCAAGAGATTAATTGCTTATCATGAAGTCGGTCATGCTCTCATAGGTTCACTTGTTAAAGCTCATGATCCTGTTCAAAAAGTGACCGTCATTCCAAGAGGGCAAGCCAAAGGATTAACTTGGTTTACCCCAGACGATGAACAAACCCTTGTTAGCAGGGCGCAATTAAAAGCGAGGATAATGGGTGCACTAGGTGGAAGAGCTGCTGAAGATGTAGTTTTTGGAGAAGGTGAGATTACAACAGGAGCGGGAGGTGATTTCCAACAAGTTGCTTCAATGGCTCGTCAAATGGTTACTAGATTTGGAATGAGTAATTTAGGTCCGATAGCTTTAGAAACTGGTAATCAAGAAGTATTTGTTGGTAGAGATCTAATGACTAGAAGTGAAGTTTCTGATTCAATCTCTAAACAAATAGATGAAAGTGTAAGAGTAATGGTAAAAGAATGTTATAAAGAAACCTACGATATAGTAAACAAAAACAGAGAAGCTATGGATAAGATAGTTGACCTATTAATCGAAAAAGAAACATTAGATGGTGATGAATTTGTAAGTATTCTTTCGAAGTTCACTAAAATCCCTGAGAAAGAGAGAACACCTCAATTATTAGGCTAAACTTTTATTGGTTTCTTATCTAAGACCAGATCAATTAAACCGTACTCAACAGCTTCGTTTGGTGACATATAAAAATCTCTATCAGTATCTTCTTTGATAGTGTCATAATCCTTTCCAGTTCTTTCAGATAATTCAGTATTAAGTCGTTCTTTTAAGAACAAAATTTCATCTGCTTGAATTCTTATATCACTGGCTTGCCCTCTAGCACCTCCAAGTGGTTGATGAATCATTATTCTTGAATGTCTAAGGCTGCTTCTTTTACCTTTAGTACCTGCCGCAAGAAGAAATGCACCCATACTAGCCGCTAAGCCAACACAAACTGTATGAATGTCAGGCTTTACATGTTGCATTGTGTCAAAGATACCCAATCCGTCATATACTGATCCACCAGGTGAATTTATGTACATATAAATGTCCTTATCTGGATCCTCTGCCTCGAGGAACAATAATTGAGCGACAATTCTATTAGCAGTTTCACTAGTAACTTGTTCTCCCAAAAAGATTATTCTCTCTCTTAATAGTCTCGAATAAATATCAAAGACTCTTTCACTACCGCCCGATTCTTCTAAAACTAAGGGGATCATAATAATATTTATCTGTTTATTAGATATTAACGATATTGAGTCAACATACGCTAACCTTATTAAGGTTTACATATAAAAAATTGAAAGAAAAATTGACTGTTTCAGATAGCAAAAAGTTATTTCATGAAAAATTTCCTTACGTCATTCCAGGTTTATATAAAAGAATAGTTGATGAAATGCTTGTTGAACTTAATCTTTTGAACCATCAAAATGAATTTACGCAAGATTATCTCTTTTGTGTCGGCCTCACCGAGACATTCAAAGAATTAATGAAAGGATATCAACCTGAAAAACACTTGGATCTACTTTTTGAATCTTTATGCAGTTCTACAAATTTTGATGCGAAGGAAATTAATGAAATATCTAAAAAGTCTCAAAAAGAATTAAAGGATAAAACATCTAAAGATATTGTAAAATTATTAGTAGAAAAAAGTAATTCTAAACTTTACCCTTCAAGGATTTTGAACTTAGGGATATATATATTAATTTCAAACTCTCAAGATTTCAAAGATAAAAATGAATCAGATAAAAATAATATGATTTCTGATATTTTTGAGAAATTAGAATTATCTGCTAATAAAGCAGAAAAAGATATTGGAATCTACAAAAGCAGCATATCAAAAATGGAACAAGCAAAAGAATTAATTGAAGAGCTCAGAATTAAGGATAAGAAAATAAACCCAAAAAAATAGTAACTATTTTTTTAATCTTTTTTTATCTTTCCAAGAGACATAGGATATATAAATTACAGCTAATGTTATGAATATTAGTAAAACAAAAGATGTTAAGATAAGAAATTTACTTAAATAGACTTCATAAGTTAAAAATGAAATCATATGTCAATGGATCCGTCCCCATTTCTTCCCCAAACAACCATGGCAATTGAAAAAGTAAAAATAGCAGCCAATGCTGCCCAGCCTATTTGAAAGATCATTAGATTTTTTTGCGTTTTTATAAATATAACAGAACTTCAAAATTTTTTAATCATTCTAAAGCTAAAGTTAATTTCTCAGAAACAAAATTTACCCAATAGAATCGTAAGAAAATTAAATTGGGAAGGTTAGTTTTAAATCATAGTACAAATATAGAAGGTCTAATTCCAATACTTCAAAAATTAGCACTGGATAATAATATCAAGACAATAACTCCTGCTGTTATTTCAAGATCCAGGGGAAGATCCTCTAAATTGATAATTAGATTGTCAGTGAAAACTATAAATGGATATAAAGCGATCGCAAGAAAGGGTAATACAGCTCAAGAAGTTTTTATTTCAACAGAGTTAAGTAAAAATGAATTAAAAGAAATCATAGATCTTTATAATAAGAAGTAATTAAATTAAAGTGTATTAGAAAATAGTTAGGAGAGAACAAATGAAATTAGTATTAAATTTTTTTATGTTTTTATTGGCCTTTTTTTCATTTAGTAATAAATCATTATCACTTACTAATTACCAAATAAAAAGATTTTGCGCAAAGGAGAAAAGAGTATCTTTATGTATCAAAAATTTACAAGAGAAAAGATCTGATCTCCAAAAAGGAAAGCTAATTGAAATACCTGTAACCCTTAAAAACGGTAACTAGAAATTGAATTTAAATTTCAAATTCTGATTCGAAAAGATTAAATGCATTTTTATATCTTGTGAGAAGTTCTTCAGAATTATCAGAAAATCCCTGTCGTTCGTAATCTTCTTTTAATTCATCATATAAGTAAACCACTTTGTTAAATGCGCTCATATATTCTTTTTGTATGTCTTCATCATCGATATCATAGATTTTTGCCAGTACTAATTCGACATTTTTTTTTGATGAATATATTTTTCTCTCAAAATCTTTATTTAACTTCCTTCTTTTTTTTGCCATTTAAAATTTCTAAATACAGATTAACAATACTCAAATTCATAGATAAATTAAATTAAAACTTATAAAATATAGATATAGTTTCCAAATCAAAATAAAACCTCTACATTCCAAATAAATCATTGGATGATATGAATAAAAAAGAAACAACTAATCCTAAAGAACTGAAAAACCAAAACCATGAAGCCAAGAAAATGAATACTTCCTCAAACCTGAAGAAAAAGAAAGATAAGGAGCTTCCCTGGTGGGTAGAGTTATTATTTGTTCAAATAGGATTACCAGATAAATTACTAATAAAAATATTAAAAGCCAAAAAAACATCTAAAGAATTTATTAAAAATGAAAAAAAATTAATAATAATATTTTTGTTTGTAATTACCACATTGGCATATTTTTATCCAGTTATTAAACATGCAAAAAATAAATTAGATTGTGAAGCGATTGCAAAAAATTATATTATTAAAAATAAAAATATAATCGGAATCAATAATAGGGAAATAAAAATGATATCTACAAATTTTTGTTATGGTGGTGAAGAAATCTATGAAATAGAAAATTTAAAAAATTAAATTATATTCCTATGACTGATGTAAAACAAAAGAAAGAAAACGTAAAAATGCATTTAAAAGATTTGAGGCAAAACTTAAAGAAAATGCATCTTGAAGTTACGGAAGAATTAATATTACCGAAGCCAGGTGATGTAAAAGACTTGATGAAAAAAATGGATAAACTATTAAAATTAATAGAATCAAAATAAACTATAATTTAAATAATTTAGAATTATTAAAGTTACAAAAATGAAAATAATAAAACAATGTCCTTTAATAATTCTAATTGCAATTTTCTTAATTTCTTGTAAGACATCAACTAATAAACAGTATCCCATAAATAATTTGGAAAAAAATATTGAAGAGAATCCAAATTCAGAAAAGAAAAGAATGGAAATAAAGTTTTCTTGTGGAGAGGATGGTATTTCAGAATACTTAGATGATGGATGGAATATTATAAGAGAAGATTCCCAAGAAAAAATTTGTACATGGAAATCTGTTCCTGCCACAAAAGATTGTAATATGGAAAAAGATAAAGGATGTAAAATAACACAGCCAGATAAAATAGGTAAAGAGAAGATTTACTTATTGGAAAAATAAATTTACTATATGAATCCAAAATCAGAACACTTAGTTGATTTAATTTTTAAGAAATTAAAAACCTATAAGAATAAAAAAATATTTTTAGAAAAAGAAAGTTTGAATAAATTTATTCTTTCTCTTTTCAAAGAAAACTGAATGCAGTACTTATTTAACTTAACTGCTATATTTAAATAAATTTTATAGTTAACAATGGTATGGATAATTTTTCTTCATTAACTGTTATCTTGGCAATTATATTTATTGCAAGTCTTTATTTTTTATTTAGGGTTACTTCTAGTACAAAGAACTAAAAAATATTTTTACATTCATTTTTAAATGATCGGATCATCTCTTAGTAGTAAAACCGTATGCTTATTTAAACCATCATTAATCCATTCCTTATATTCTTCTAGGACACACTTTTTATCAGAATTATCTAGTAAGTTAATTCTTTTTTTTGCATTGTCCAAGGCCAACTTAATACAGAATTTATAATCATTGGAGTTTTCTTGCATAAGTTTTTATTGAATTTTAGTGAAAATAATTTCTTATTCTGTATAGAAAATTACAATAAAAGGCGTTGATTTAATAAGAGTATCAAACAATACGGAAGAATTTTGAATATATTTGGGATAATTTATTTTTTATAAAAATCCTATGTCATACGAAGCAGGCAGTAAAGAATGTAGACATTTAATTGAAGCCAAAGAAAGCCTTCTATCAACATTAGATGCGTTAAGTAATATAAATTCGACCGATCTAATACAAATCCAAATTAAAGAAATTTACAATAAATTAGAACAGATGCACGATAATAGAAAAAAAATAGAATCAGCAACAAATTATCTTTAGAATATTAAATTTAGCCTAAGGTTTTCAAAATTGGCTTTTTATCTTTATTACTCTTTTTTCTGATAATAAATCTAATAAAGCATCAAGCTGCGCGAGTACTTCCTTTGCCTCATTAAGATCTGGCAACAAATCTTCTTTGATAAGCATTTGATGCATCTCTCTAAGCTCTAGCCTTATATATCTAAGGTGAGAACATACTTCCTCTCTCTTAGTTGCACTCATATTTCCTTTATATTCTTTACATTATACAATATGACCTTTTTGACTCCCATATCTTTTTGTTAAATTGAAAAATCATTTCAAACCCATTACGATATCAAAATCTTCTAAAGTCGCTTTGTAGTAATATATCCTTCATGAAAAAGAAAAAATCAAAAAAAAATCAAACTAATTCAAATTTTAAAGAACAAAAATTAGGTCAAACAAAAAATTCTGCAAAATTAGTTCTTTTTGTTTTTGGGATTGGTCCAATTATTGGCATAATAATATTTTTATACAGTAAGGGATTTTTTAATTCACCAACTATTTAAACCTTAAGAAATAAGTATTAATTTAAATAATTTATTTTATAAAATTTAAGATGATTATTGAAATTTTTTTAATGAAAATATCCTAAATTCAGCCATTTGTCTAGCATTTTCTGGATTAGATATTAAAAAAGGATGGTCTGACAGAAGTTCAAAAACCTTATCTATCTTTAATCGTATATCATCACAATCAATATTTTTCCATTCCTCATCAAATGACATTGCAAAGCTATCTGCATTATCGTATAGTTTATTTTTCATAATATTTGGAATTAAATTAAGAAAATTTCAGAAGTCCGACCCAATCTGAAAGAGTAATTAGTGAAAGCATATAAAGCTATCCTCATGACTATTTGAGAAATAACTTTGTATGAGTATTCTTCAAAATTATACTTTAATCTCATTATTTAAATTTATACATAAGTGCTAATAATCAAATTCTGATTTAATTTGACAGAAGTGTTACAATATTGACATATGTAAGTACTTATGGAAAATAAAGTTAAAAGAATAGGATATCTCCCTAGAAAAAGAGTACTTGAAATTATTGATGAAATATCCAAGAGCGAATCTATAAGTAGATCTAAGGTAGTTGGAATATTAGTTGAGGAAGCATTAGATGCCAGAGGAATTGCGAATTTTGGATATAGTAATATCAATAAGTCAAATATATACAAGTCGGATAATTTTAAAGATCTCCATAATGAGAATGCACACTTAAAAGATACTGAAGACGAATTTGTTGACGATAGTGGATATACAGTTTCAACTCACAAAACTTTAGACCGCTCAATATCTTCTGCAGATATTGAATTAGCAAATAAAATAAATATTCTTAAGGAATCAGGATTAATATGACCTTTATTGAGTAATTATTTTATTTTTTAATGCATTACCTTGAATCATTGTTTATTCTTAGTCAAGAATAATATTCTTTTTACATAATTCGAATATTAAATCCTTTCTAATATTAATTTTGTAATTAAAAAATGAAAGATATTAAATGTCCTTCATGCGGCAAAACTTTCCGAATTGATCCCAGCAGCTTTGAAGAAATACTTCTTCAGATAAAAGACGAGGAATTTAACAAACAAATAAAAGAAAGACTTATTCTGGCTCAAGAAGATAATAAAAAAGCTCTAGAAATTTTAAAACGAGAGTTAAAAATACAGTTAATAGAGCAAAATCGTGTTAAAGAGTCTGAGATCCAAACTCTTGAATCTAAATTAAAAATAGCTGAAGAGAAGAAAACAAATGCTCTTAATGATTTAAAAAATCAAGCAACAAATAAAATTAATTCACTAAATAATGAATTAATCAAGTTAAAGGATGAAATTAAAAACCAGTCTTTAATTTCAGAATTATCTTTAAAAAACAAAGTTAGTGAAGCTGTTACTTCTTTAGAAAAAGAAAACTCATCATTAACAAATTCCATAGAAAAGATGAGACTTGAACATTCAATTAATGAAAAATTAATAGAAGAAAAGTTTAAAAGCAAAATTAGTGAAAGGGACCTGACTATTCAGGAGTTAAGAGAAATGAAATCTAGATTATCTACCAAGATGATAGGAGAAACATTAGAAATCCATTGCGAAACACAATTTAATCTGAATCGTTCCTCTGCGTTTAAAAACTCATATTTCGAAAAGGATAATGATGCCACTTTAGGAAGTAAAGGTGACTATATATTTAGAGAATTTGATGAAAACAAAACCGAAATCGTATCAATAATGTTTGAGATGAAGAATGAAAGTTTAAATGGAACTACTAAAAGAAAAAACGAAGATTTTTTAAAAGAATTAGATAAAGATAGAAGACAAAAATCTTGTGAATATGCAGTTCTCGTAACCCTTCTAGAACCAGATAGTGAACTATATAATGCTGGCATAGTAGATGTTTCTCATAGATTCCCAAAAATGTATGTCATAAGACCTCAATTTTTCTTGCCCATTATTTCTCTTCTAAGAAATGCATCTATGGAAACCTTAAAATACAAATCACAAATTGATTTAATGAAACGTGAGAATTTTGACATAACTAATTTTGAAAATACTCTTGAGCAATTCAAAAATGCAGTTGGTAAAAATGTTTCGCTTGCCCAGGATAGATTTAATGATGCAATTTCAGAAATTGATAAATCAATAACCCATTTACAAAAAACTAAAGAGGCTTTAATTCTCTCAAAAAAACATCTTTTATCTGCTGACAGCAAATCTCAAGATTTGACAGTAAAGAAATTAACTAAAAATAATCCAACCATGAAGAAGAAGTTTAATGATTTAAATAATTTTGAAGATGAAGTAGCCTAATTAAAAAAGTTTTTTAAAATTAACAATAATTAAAAATATATTTAATTTCTAACTTATAAATATACTATAAATAATAAATTTCATAGTAAAGAAAATAATGTCTATCAACACTCCTATTTTCAGTATTGCCAAAGATCTTAATGTCGAAAGTAATAGAATATTATTAGCCTGCAAGAAACTTGGAATCAATGCAAAAGGTGCAACAAAAAGATTAAATAAAGAAGAATTAGAAAAAATTAAAAGTTATTTCGAAACTGGCAAAAATGTGTCAGATGAAGTGATCAATTTAAATAAAGTTAAAACTAAAAGTAATTCTAAAAAAATTGTAGAAAAGGTAAAGATAAAATATTTTGCTAACAGACTTATTCGTAAATCTTAAATAAAAATAATTTTTTTAATTACTTAAAGGAATAAGCCACAGAAGAAAAAAATAATAATTTATTATAAGTAAAAATACTTAAAATGGGCATAAACAAAATTTTAAATTCTCTTGAAAAATCCTGGGAAAGAGATGATATTCTTTTAAATATAAAGAAGGGGTTAGGGACAGATGAGATAGTTAATGAATTTCTTATGAAAAACGAAAGACTAATTAAAGAATTAAATTCATTATTAAGGCCAGAAGATATTGCATTATTAAATCAAGTAGAAAAACTCTCAACTTGCGAATCTAAATTATTAAATAAGATTAAAAATTTAAATTACTTAGAAAATAATGAAAATCATCACATTATGAATAAAAAAAAGACTGTGCCATTCAATAGAGTTTCTTTCAACAAAATTAGTTCATTCATGATTAATTGGAGTAACAAATTTGTAGTTATTGCTTTACTAACAATTTCAGCCATAGCTTTATCAAAACAAGCGTGGGCATAATTAGCTAAATTAACTTCATTGTAAGAGATGTAGTTTTGAGAACTAAACAAGAATATTTAATTAGATATAAAGATGGAAATCTTTATTGTGAACTTGCTGATATTTGGATTGATCCAAGCAAACCAGTAAAAAAGGCATTAATAACTCATGCTCATTTTGATCACTTTACATTTGGCTGTGAAGAATACATTTCTACTAAGGAAACCGCGATACTTCTTAAAGAAAGAGTTGGAGATAATATCAAACTTAAGACTTTTGAATATGGAGAAGAATTTAAGATAAATGGAATTAATATTTCTTTTCATCCATCCGGTCACATCCTTGGATCTAGTCAAATAAGGTTTATTTTTGCTGAAGAAAAATGGCTAATTTCAGGTGACTTTAAGCTTCAAAATGATGAGACTTGCAAACAATATGAAATAGTAAAAACTGATTATTTAATAAGCGAATGTACTTTTGGTTTACCAATATTTAAATGGGATGAATCAAATAAAATAGCAAATGATATTTCAAAATGGATAACTAATTCACCAGAAAAAACTTCTTTACTTTTCTGCTATTCACTTGGAAAAGCTCAGAGATTATTAAACGAAATTAGTCAAACAAATTTTAAAGGCAATATTTATTCCCATGGCAGTATTCACAAAATGAACAATAGTTATAGGGAACTTGGAATAGATATTAAAGATACTATAAAAATTGAAAATAAAAAAAATATAGATGAACTAAAAGGTAGTCTAATATTGTTACCGCCATCTTTAAGTAAGAGTTCTTATTTAAAAAATTTCAAAAACATTCAAACAGC
>QCCD01000010.1 GCA_003281405.1 Prochlorococcus sp. AG-347-K16
TGAGTTCAGTCTGCAGAAGAGTTTTAAGTACAAATCTAAATGGACTTCATCAAACACAAGAAAATGAAATCTTGAATTTAGTTCGAACTATTGAGAAACAAATATCAACCTTCCCTGGTCCTATTCATATAAATATTCCTATTGATAAGCCTTTAGGTATTTCATTTTTAAATAAAAAAAATGTTTTAGAGGTTTTTGAGAGAATTTATTTAAAGAAAAAATATATATTTCAGGAAGTTGAAATAAAGTCTGATAAAAACAAATTCTTCGAAATTTCAGAAAATTTAAATTTAGATGAATCCGGCATTATTTTGGTAGGTCCCTATCAAGGTTCCACAAATGATTTAACTTCTTTCAATAAGTCTTTAGAACAATTACAAGAGATTACTGGTTGGCCAGTATTTGCAGATCCTGTTTCAGGTGTTTATTCTGGTTTGAGAGGGCTAGTCGTGAATTGGGAATTAGTCTTAAGAAAAAATAAAAATTCAATAAATTGTCATCAACTTTTGAGGCTTGGCCCTATGTCGTCCTCAATTGATTTGGAGAAGTTTTTAATAAACTTCAAAGGGATACAAATTCTTATAAAAGAAAAAAACTATAGAAAATTGGACCCTATAAAAAAATCATTTGAATATGATTTTGGGCTATCAAATTTCACTACTCTATTGTTAGAAGAATTATCAATCAAAGAAAAAAACAAAAAGTCTCTTACTCCGATGGCTTTAAATCTAATAGAGCAAGGCGAGCAGATTAAAGAAATTTTAAAAGAGAAAATCTCTCAAGATAATCAAATTACTGAGTATATGCTTGCAAATCTTGTTCCAAAACTTTGGCCAACTGAAAATCCTATAATGCTCTCCGCGAGTAGCCCGATTAGAGATTGGCTTACATTTTCTGAGAACGGTACTTTAACGAGAAATTGTTTTAGCTTTAGGGGCGCTTCTGGTATAGACGGTACTTTATCTCTTGCATTAGGTATTTCTAGAATTAAAAATCCTCTACTTCTTGTGACTGGAGATTTGGCTTTTATTCATGATATAAACGGTTGGCTGATTGAAAATTCAATCGACATGAATTTAACAATTCTTCTAATAAATAATAATGGTGGAAATATATTTAATCGTATTTACAAAAAAAATTTAAAAGAAGATGAATTAAAAAAACTATTTCTTATGCCAAAAGAAATAAACTGGCCAAAACTCGCAGAGGGCTATCAAGTAAACTTTAAAAGTGTGGCAAATTTTAAAAAATTACGAGAGGCATTAGATTGGAGCATTTCTATCCAGAAATCTGTAATAATTAAAGTTGATGTTGATCCAGAAAATGAAATTTGTGAAAAAAATGCCTTGCTAGAAAAAATAATTGGCAGTTAAATTTATCATTTTCTATCTTTGAATAATTAGATTTCATGAAAGTATTACCTGGGAAAACAACTTTAAATTGGTCAGAATGCAAATCTTATGAGGATATATTGTTTCACAAATCAGATGAGGGGATCGCGAGAATTGCAATTAATCGGCCTGAAAAAAGAAATGCATTTAGGCCACAAACTGTAGATGAACTCATTGACGCATTTGATATCGTAAGAAATGATGAAACTATTGGCGTAGTTCTCTTTACAGGTGCGGGACCTGACAAGAAAGGCATTTATTCTTTTTGCTCTGGAGGTGATCAGAGTGTAAGGGGTAAAAATGGATATAAAAATGATGAAGGGAAGCAGAGATTAAATGTACTTGAACTTCAAAGATTAATAAGAAGTTTGCCTAAAGTTGTTATTGCTTTAGTTCCTGGTTTCGCAATTGGAGGAGGGCAGGTACTTCATCTAATTTGTGATCTCAGTATCGCCTCTGAAAATGCAATATTTGGTCAAACAGGTCCAAGAGTTGGTAGTTTTGATGCGGGTTTTGGATCTAGTTATTTAGCAAGACTTGTTGGTCAAAGAAAAGCAAAAGAAATTTGGTTTTTGTGTAGAAAATATAATTCCAAGGAAGCTCTGCGGATGGGCTTGATAAATGCAATTACAAAGATTGAAGAATTAGAAGCTGAGGGTGTAATCTGGGCAAGAGAGATTTTACGAAATAGTCCAACTGCTATTCGTATTCTTAAAGCTTCATTCAATGCAGAGAATGATGGGATTGCAGGTATTCAAGAACTATCTGGATACACAACTCAATTATTCTATTCGACTGAAGAAGCTCAAGAAGGTAGAGATGCCTTTCTTGAAAAGCGTCCACCAGACTTTTCTGACTATAAGTGGACACCCTAGTTTATTTTTCAAAAGAACTTTTTTAAATAATTATCAATGAGAATTCTTCTTGCCGCTGCTGAATGTGCTCCAATGATCAAAGTTGGAGGTATGGGAGATGTGGTTGGTTCGTTGCCTCCATCTTTGATAAAACTTGGTCACGATGTAAGGGTAATAATTCCTGGATATGGAAAATTGTGGAGTCTTTTAGAGGTATCGAATGAACCAGTCTTTAGATCAAATACAATGGGCACTGATTTTGCCGTATATGAAGCGAAACATCCCATTCACAATTATGTGATTTACCTAGTGGGTCATCCAACATTTGACTCTGACCAAATATATGGAGGCGAAAATGAGGACTGGCGCTTTACATTTTTTGCTAGTGCTACTGCAGAATTTGCTTGGAATTGTTGGAAACCTCAAGTTCTCCATTGCCATGATTGGCACACTGGAATGATTCCTGTTTGGATGCATCAGGATCCCGAAATTAGTACTGTCTTCACAATTCATAATTTAAAATACCAAGGCCCTTGGAGGTGGAAACTTGAAAAAATGACTTGGTGTCCTTGGTATATGCATGGAGACCACACTATGGCTGCGGCAATGTTGTACGCAGATAGGGTCAATGCTGTTTCTCCGACTTATGCAGATGAGATTAAAACCCATGAATACGGGGAAAGCCTCGAAGGATTACTTAATTACATTTCAGGTAAATTAAGGGGAATTCTTAATGGCATAGATCTTGATGAATGGAATCCAGCCAAAGATCCAGTTTTACCTGCAAAATTCAGTATTAAGAATTTAGAAAATAGGCTAGAAAATAAGAAAATTCTGCAGAGAGAAATGGGTCTCGAAGTTAATCCTAAAAAATATCTCTTAGGTATGGTTAGTAGGTTAGTTGATCAGAAAGGGGTTGACTTACTTCTACAAGTATCAAGAAGACTTTTAGCCTATACAGATTCTCAAATAGCTGTTTTAGGGACTGGAGATAGATATTTAGAGTCTGGATTATGGCAACTGGCACTAGATTACCCAGGAAGATTTTCAGTATTTCTTACATATGATGATTCTTTATCAAGGCTTATATATGGAGGTTCTGATGCATTCTTAATGCCCAGTAGATTTGAACCTTGTGGGATTAGTCAACTCCTGGCTATGAGATATGGATCTATTCCAATAGTGAGGCGAGTTGGAGGTTTAGTTGATACAGTTTTACCTCATGATCCAGAAAATAATAGTGGTACAGGTTTCTGCTTTGATCGCTTTGAACCTATAGATTTCTATACTTCTTTAGTGAGGTCTTGGGAAGCCTTTAGGCATAAAGATAGTTGGGAATTACTACAAAAAAGAGCAATGAGCCAAAAATTTAGTTGGCAAAGATCAGCTCTTGAATACGAAATTATGTATAAGGATGTTTGCGGAATAAAGGAACCATCACCAGATATTGCTGAAGTTGAGAAATTTTCTTATGGACAATCAGCTGATCCATCTTTAAAAAAAGTATGACTTAAATTCTTAATGGATCTTTCTTTATTAGAGTTAAAAGATGTTTTGGGTGATATTAAAAATCTGGGCGAGGGAGGAATAGATTCCTTAAATTTTAATAATATAAGTATCGATAGTAGAACTTGTTTAAAAAATGATCTTTTTGTAGCTATAAAGGGTAAAAATTTTGACGGACATAGTTTTCTTCCAGAGGTTTTAAATAAAGGGGTTAAATCAGTAGTTATAAAAGATGGTATGCAGGAATTACTTCCTGATAATTTTCCTTGTTGGGTTGTGAATGACACTTTAGAGGCATTTCAAAAATTAACCTTGCTCAAAAGAAAAAAATTAAGTATCCCTGTGGTTGCGATAACTGGTTCAGTCGGTAAAACAACTACAAAAGAAATGGTTGGTGAAGTTTTAAAGAAACTTGGAAAAATTAAATTATCTCATGCAAATTTCAATAATGAGATTGGGGTGGGTCTTTCTATTCTTGCCACAGATAAAGAAGATAAAGTTTTAGTCCTTGAGATGGGAATGAGAGGCCTTGGCCAGATAGAAAATTTATCTAAATATAGTGAACCCAATATTGCAGTAATTACTAACATTGGGACAGCCCATATTGGTTTGTTAGGATCTAAAAAAAATATTACTTATGCAAAGTGTGAAATTAGTAAATTTTTAAATCCCAAAGGAGTTGTAATAATACCAGCAAATGATTTACTTCTTGAAGAAACTTTAAGAAAATACTGGAAAGGTAGAGTAATAAAAGTAGAACTTTTAAATATAGAAAATCAAAAGGAGAGTTTTAAGAAAGATGAGAATTTGCGAGGATTTTATAATCCTTCGAAAAAAACAATTTTAATTGAAGAAAATACTTTTGAAATTTCATTTGAGGGATTTCATAATGCTTCAAATTTCTTATTTGCTTATGCAGTTGCTAAAGAGTTAGGCATTGATTTTTCAAGTTTTAATAAATTTGATTTTGTAAGTTTAGGTGGAAGGAATAAAATTCTTAAATCAGTAAAAACAACAATATATGATGAATCATATAATGCTTCGCCGGAGTCAGTAAAAGCATGTATTAAAAACCTGCTCGAAAAACCAAGAAATAAATTTTTTATATTTGGAAGTATGCAAGAATTGGGAAAAGAATCTGAGAAATATCACAAAGAAATATTCAACTTAATAAATAATTCAGATATAGAAAAATGTTTATTTATTTGCGATAAAGAAAATGAAAAAATTTATACCAATTATCTAAAAGATAAGAATAAATTCTTAGTTTTAAATAATATTAAAGATATACCTCAAGAGATAAACAAATCTACAAAAAAAGGTGATTCTATTCTTATAAAAGGGAGCAGATGTTGGCAACTTGAAAAAATTATTGAATTAATTAACTAGATCAGGATTTCCTTTTTTCCAATTCTCTATATTTACTTGCTTAGTTCTTGAGATCGCTAATGAATTATCTTTAGAGTCTTTTGTGATCACTGAACCAGCACCTGTTGTTACTGATTCCCCTAGATTTATTGGCGCTACAAAAACTGTGTTTGCTCCAATACTGGAATTTCTTCCAATTTTTGTTTGATGTTTTTTTTGTCCATCAAAATTTGCAGTAATGGTGCCTGCTCCAATATTTGTAGATCTTCCAATAATAGAATCACCAATATAACTTAGATGGTTTACTTTAGATTCATCCTCTAATTTACTATTTTTGATCTCAACAAAATTTCCTATTTTGCAATGGGAAGATATTTTGGAATTAGGCCTTATATGACTATAAGGGCCAATTTTTATATAATCCATTATCTGAGAATCATAAACAGTAGAGTTTAAAATTTCACAATTTAATCCCACATTAGAATTTTCAATAAAAGTATTTGGACCGATAATGCAATGACTATTTATTTTTGTATTTCCTCTTATATGTGTATTAGCCTCTATGACTACATCCTTACCAATTTCAGCTTCTTCACTAATTGAACAACTTGCTTTATTTATAAAAGTTACACCATTAAGCATATGTTTTTCTTTAATTGAATTCTGAAAACATTCTTCGCACTCTGATAGTTGAATTCTGTTATTAATTCCTTGAAGCTCTTCATTATCCTCTACCTCGAGACTTAAGGAATTTTTTAGCAAAGATATTGTATCTGTTAAATAAATTTCTTTTTGATTATTATCGCTTTGCAAGGTATTAATTATTTCTGACAAGTTACCCCAGTTAAAACAGTAAATACCTGCATTTATTAATAGATTTTCTCTTTCTAGATCATTGCAATCTTTTTCTTCAACAATTCTCTCTATAAAATCCCCCTTTAAAAAAACTCTGCCATATCCATGAGGATTTGTTTTCTTTGTGGTAATTAAAGAAACATCAGCATTTTTTGTTTCGTGTAAATACAAAAGTCTTTCTAGAGTACTAGGCCTAATGAGTGGCACATCGCCATTAAGTACCAAAAGTTTTCCTTCATGTTTTTTTACTTCTTTACAAAGCACCTGGATAGCATGACCTGTTCCTGCTTGAGGTTCTTGAACAACAACATGGATTTTTTTATCATTTGGGATTGACTTTTGTACTTCTTTTGATTTGTGTCCAGTAATTACGAAAATCTTATCAGGTTTTAATTCAACACATGAATCAATTACTCTTTGTAGAAGACTTTTGCCAGAAATTTTATGTAAAACTTTTGGCAATGAGCTTTCCATCCTGGTGCCCTTGCCTGCCGCTAATATCGCAACACTTAACATGTTTATTTGAAATCCTAATTTAAATCTAACTCTTAACGGATAACTTCGTCATTCCCCACTTCTCTCTCCACTTATTTGTAGATAATAGATTTGAGAATAATTGCTCATCTAATCTTCTCCTGATTATATCGTCATTACTTGAGTTCAAATCTTGATCTCTATATGGAATACTAGCTTTAGTTAAGAGATGTTCTTCTTCCATTAAAGATAACTTTTCGAAATTAAAATTAGGTTTCAATTTATTATTATCAAATTTTGATATTGCGACAGTTCCCTGACTCCAAAAAGATCTTTTTTTAAAACTTGGCTTAATAGTAAAAATTTCTAATCCTAGATTTCTTAGGGTTTTTCTTACTGCCGCTGATGAAGAATAAGTTATTAAATATCCCTGAGGATTAAGATTTTCTGTGACTTTGGATAAAAATTCAATTGTCCATACTTGTGGGCATTTTTGAGGAGAAAAACCATCTAAATAAATTAGATCGAATTTAATAGATGAAGGAATAATCTTGATTTGTTCTCTAGCATCACCCCACAAAATACTGCATTTAAAAAATTGATCCTCAAAGTAATCTTTTCGATAAAGTGATTCAAATATTTTTTTGACTTTTGGATCCCATAATTTATGGAAAGATTCATTTCTAAGAGAATATTCAAGAGGTTTTTTATCAATATCCAATGCATACAAATTTAAATGTGATTTTTGTTTAATTAATTCATCTAATAAAGAAGCGGAATTGTATCCTAAACCAAAACATATATCCAAAACATTAAGAGATTTGCCCTTAAATCTATGCAAATTAGAAGTAGCTGTAAACTTTGACTTTGTTTCCTCCAATGCGCCCAATAAACTATGGAAGTTCTCTTGAAAAAAAACACTTCTTAAAGAGTAACTACCGTCTTTAGTTAAAACTTCTATTAATTCAGACAAAAACTTTGTTGGTTAGTGAGTTAGTTTAGCCAGCTCTTCCCAAAAAGTTGGATACGAGACGCTAGCAGCATCAGATCTAATGATTTTTGAGGTGCCTTTAGCAAGAAGTGAAGCAATAGCAAGACTCATTGCTACTCGATGATCTGTCTCACTATCTACCTCGGCAGAGTGAAATTTTGATTGCCCATTAATTATTAACCCATCCTCTTTTTCTATTACTTCAGCGCCGAATTTTTGTAACTGTCGTGCCATGACTTTTAATCGATCTGTCTCCTTAACTCTTAATTCTTGTGCATCCTTAATTTCAGAAACTCCATTGCAAAAACAGGCAGCCACTGTAAGGATAGGAATTTCATCTATAAGTTTTGGGAGAATATCTCCTTCAATTGTGAATGATCTTAAATTCTTTGAAGTCTTTACTTTGATTGATCCAATAGGTTCACCTGCAATAGTCGATTTATCTAAAATCTCATAATTGCACCCCATTGAATCCATTACATTTAAAATCCCTGTTCTAGTAGGATTCAATCCGACATTCTTAATTAAAACCTCTGAATTTGGAACAATAGATGCAGCAATCATCCAAAAAGATGCAGAGCTTATGTCTCCAGGAATTAATATTCTCTGACCAATTAAGTTGCTCCCTGACTTGATAACTATATTCCTTCCGAATTCTCCTCTGATACTGATGTCTGCTCCAAATGCTTTTAGCATTCTTTCAGTATGATCTCTTGAAGATGCTGGTTCAATTACAGAGGTGGTTCCAGAAGCATTGAGGCCTGCCAATAATATTGCCGATTTTACTTGGGCACTTGCCACTGGAGTTCCAATAACACATCCCTTAAGTTTTTTCCCATTAATTGAAATTGGAGCTTTGTTACCGCCTTCCCTTCCATAAATTTTGCCACCCATCAAAGATAACGGTTTGCCAACTCTCCTCATTGGCCTTTCGTTAAGAGAAGCGTCCCCGGTTAAGATGAAATTCTTACCTTCTTGTGCGGCTAATAAACCCATTAATAATCTCATAGTGGTTCCTGAATTTCCACAATTGAGAATTTCTTTTGGCTCTTTTAAGCCTTCAAGACCTAATCCTGAAATCGTAAAAGGCTTATTTTTTTTTATTTCTGGTATATTTACACCTAACTTTCTTAGACAATCAGCAGTTGAAAGTGGATCTTCAGAATGTAAGAACCCCTCAATAGTCGTCTCACCCTTAGCAATACTTCCTATTATTAAAGCTCTATGAGAAATAGATTTATCTCCAGGTACTTCTACTTTTCCTTTTAAATTAACTCCACCTTTTATTGTGCGGATATTATTCATTTTCAAATTAATTAATTGATAAGATTTCTGTAAAAACAAATTAGTTTTATATTATCAATAAGTTTGTTTTTTAAAAAAAAATAATCAAATTAAGTAACTGTTTTCTATAATAAACTCAGAAAAAGGTTTTGATTATTAATCTTACTTATTATCACGTTGCAAAGGATGTTCCGGAATTTAATCCCGATATTGCCGTTGTAATTGATGTCTTAAGAGCTACAACAACAATTGCTTGGGCTCTTAAAAATGGAGCTGATTCAATACAAGTTTTTGCAGATTTAGATTTATTAAAAGAATCTGCAATTAAGTGGCAAGCTGAAAAGAGACTATTGCTTGGAGAGAGAGGCGGAAAGAAGATTGAGGACTTTGATTTAGGAAATTCTCCTTTATCAGTTACAAAAAAAATTGTTAATGGTAAAAGACTATTTATGAGTACTACTAATGGGACTAAATCATTGCAAAAAGTTCAAAATGCTAAGCATTTATTTGCTATGGGTCTCCCAAATAGGAAAGCAGTTGCCGAAAAAATAATTTCATTAAAAAGTGAAAATGTTTTAATACTTGGTAGTGGTTGGGAAGGTACTTATTCACTTGAGGATTCTTTAGCTGCTGGTGCTTTGGCCTCATACCTAAAACAGAACTGTGATTTCGAAATTAATATTCTGAATGATGAATTACAAGCTGCATTGGCACTTTGGGATGTCTGGAAAAATGATATTTTGAAATGTTTAAAAACAGCAACCCATGGCAAAAGATTGACAAGTCTTGGAGATTATGAGGATGATTTTAAGTGTTGCTCTGAACTTGATTGCTTAGATATTGTTCCAGCTCAAGTTGAAAGAGGTGTGATTCGTGCCTCATGATTTACGAATTGGTTCATTAGGAGTAAAGTCTTGACTGATTTTTTGGTAGCTGCATTGCAAATTACAAGTACTTCAAATGTTGAAGCAAATTTCACTGAAGCAGAAGAACAGATTGAATTAGCTGCTAGAAGAGGTGCTGAGTTAATAGGCTTGCCGGAGAATTTTGCTTTTTTAGGAGGAGATGATGAAAAACTTAGATTAGCTTCTGAATTGTCAGAGAAGTGTGCAAATTTTCTAAAAACTATGTCACAAAGATATCAAGTATTTCTTTTGGGAGGGGGGTATCCTGTCCCTGCTGGTGATGATAGTCATACTTTTAATAGGTCAGCCTTATTTGGGAAAGATGGACAGGTTTTGGCAAAATACGACAAGATTCATTTGTTTGATGTTGATTTGCCAGATGGAAACCTATACAAGGAATCATCAACTATTTTATCTGGAGCAGAGTATCCACCTGTTGTAGATGTTCCAGGTTTATGCAAAATAGGACTGTCGATTTGTTACGACGTTAGATTTCCTGAACTCTATAGATATTTGTCTTCCAATGGTGCAGAGCTAATTATGATTCCCGCAGCTTTTACAGCATTTACTGGGAAAGATCATTGGCAAATCCTATTACAAGCAAGAGCAATTGAGAATACAGCATATGTAGTCGCTCCAGCTCAAACTGGGATTCATTATGGAAGAAGGCAAAGTCATGGCCATGCAATGGTAATTGACCCTTGGGGTACAGTTTTATCTGATGCTGGAAAAACTCAGGGAGCCGCAATAGCACCTGCTGATAAAGAAAGAGTAAAGAAAATTAGGGAACAGATGCCAAGCCTTAAACATAGGAAAAATAAATTGTTTTCAAACTAATGATAAAGTTTTTAGATAATAGACTTTTTCGTTATTTATCCGTTTTTTTATTTTTAAATTCTTCAATACTTCCAGTTAAATCTTCAAGTGCTCTTGCGGCATGGGCTATAAATACTAATGGGGTTTTAGAATTAAGAACGAAATCAAATACTAATTTAAAAGCTTACTTTCAGAAGGCTAACCAAATATCGGGAGATAGGTTCTGGGTAGATTTCCCAGGAGAATTAAAAAATCCCAGAACAATAAAAGGTAATGGTCAAATAAAAGAAATTAGATTAGGTAAACCAGTTAAGGGTAAAACAAGACTTGTAATTGAATTTAAGGAAGAGACTTATTTGAACCCTTTGACTTGGCAATTGGTTGGCTTAGATCAAAATAGATGGAGAATTAAACTATTTAACCCAAAAAATTCATTTAAAAAGATTGGTGAAGGTTTAGTTAATAAGACAAGAGGAAAAATCAAAGCAAATAAAGATTTAATTCAAAAGAAGAAAAACAATTATGGTTTCTTGAAACTACCAGAGGTAAAACGAAATAAGTTTGAGGTTGTAATCGATCCGGGGCATGGAGGACCTGACCCAGGAGCAATAGGTATTGGGGGTATTAGAGAAACAGATGTTGTTCTAGAGGTTTCAAAAATAGTTAAAAAATTTCTTTCTGAGAAAGGTGTCAAAGTAAGGTTGACTAGAACAAATGAAGTTGATTTGGATTTGCCTCCAAGAGTTTCCATTGCTAATAATACTGATGCAGATATCTTTGTAAGTATTCATGCAAATGCTTCAAGAGGTAAAAGAAGAGACATAAATGGATTGGAAACCTTTTATTACAGGGGGTGGAGAGGAAGATTACTCGCGAAAAGAATTCAAAAACAAATTTTAAGAGTTTCCCCTGGGAGTCCTGATCGAGGAGTTAAACAAGGTCGGTTTTATGTAATTAAAAATACTAGGATGCCAGCAGTCCTTGTAGAAATTGGATTTTTAACGGGAAGATTAGATGCAAGAAGATTAGAAAAAATAACACATCGAAAAAGATTAGCCTATGCAATTGCAAAAGGCATCCTTGAATATCTAGATAAAGTAGGGTGAAACTTAAAATAGGTATATTTGATAGCGGAATAGGCGGTTTTACTATCCTTAATTCTTTACTAAAAACACGTAAAGATGTAGAAGTTTTTTATTTGGCGGATACAAAAAGAATACCTTTTGGGAACAAAAATTCTAAAGAGATAAGATTAATTGCAAAGGAGATTTGTAATTTTTTTGTTGATAAGAATTTGGATGCACTTTTAGTTGCTTGTAACACTACAAATGCTTGTGCGCTTGATATCCTGGAAGATAATCTAAAGGTCCCTTGTTTTGACCTTATAAACTCTGTATCGGAAATAGTTGATAAACAAATAATTGGAGTACTGGCAACACAAACAACTGTTCGATCATCGTATTACAAAAAAGCTATAAATGCTAAAAAAGAGAATACGATAATATTTCAGCAAGAATGCCCAAAATTTGTCTCAGAAATTGAAAAAGAAAAATTAAATCTTGATAAGTTAAATAGTCTTTCAGAATTATACTTAAGATCACTAATAAACAAAAATATTGAAGAATTAATACTTGGATGTAGTCACTATCCTTTAATTTATGATTTTTTAAGAAAAAAGTTAGATTCAAATATAAAAATTATTGATCCATCGGTAGCATTAATAAAAAAATTTAATGAATCTTTTGCTATCCCAGAAACTGACCGCTATGAGAGTATTTCTTTCGAAAATGTAAAATTTTTTGTTACTTCAGAAAGAGATGAGTTTTCCAATAAAGTAAAATTTTGGCTTGGAATTAATAAAGAAATTAGGTTGGTTAACCTCCGAAGTAATGTTTGATTCCTTAAGATATATAAGAGGACAATCATGAATACAGTAACAGAGCTACTACAACCAGTTGAAAATGATCTTGATGATCTTATTTTAGAACTGAAAAATCTAATAGGAGCTGGTCACCCAATTCTTCAAGCTGCAGCAGAACACCTTTTTAGTGCTGGAGGGAAAAGGTTGAGACCTGGTATAGTTTTATTGATTTCAAGAGCTATATCTCCTGAGTTTTGCTTGACAACAAAACATAAAAGGCTTGCTGAAATAACTGAGATGATTCATACCGCTTCATTAGTTCATGATGATGTTGTTGATGAGGCGTCTACAAGAAGAGGAGTAGATACAGTCCATAGTAGATTTAATACCAGAGTAGCTGTTTTGGCCGGTGACTTTTTATTCGCTCAAGCAAGTTGGCACCTAGCAAATCTTGACAATGTAGATGTTGTCAAACTACTTAGTAGAGTAATAATGGATTTAGCAGAGGGTGAAATTAAACAAAATTTAAATAGATTTGATTCGGCTCAATCTTTTTCCAAATACATCAATAAAAGTTATTGTAAAACAGCATCATTAATAGCCAATAGTTGCAAAGCAGCTGGAGTTTTGAGTGGTATTAATGACGAAAACTTAAGTTCCTTATACGATTTTGGCAAAAATATTGGTTTAGCATTCCAAGTTGTAGATGACATTCTTGACTTTACTGGAAATGATAAACAACTTGGAAAACCTGCTGTAAGTGATCTTGCTAGTGGTTATCTTACCGCCCCCGTTTTATATGCCTTAGAAGAAAATAAACAATTGTCAGTTCTTATAAACAGAGAACTTGCTGAAAAAGATGATTTAGATGAAGCTCTTAATATCATCATGAACTCTAAAGCTATTGAAAGTTCAAGGAAATTAGCTGAGGATTTTGCAATTCTTTCTAAAGAAGCAATAGTCTGGTTACCTGATTCAGAATATAAAAGAGCTTTAATGGCTCTTCCAGAATTTGTTTTAAGCCGTATTTATTAGATCTAATAGAAATAAATCTTTGAGCTAAATTAATATTAAAATTCTTGAAAACCATAATTTTTTCGACTAAATTTATTAGGCATAGATTTATTTAATGTCATTAGATAAAAAAAATTCAATCAATAACATACTTGAAGAAAAAAGAATTTTCCCTCCATCCAAAAACTTTGCAGAAAACTCAAATATTAGTACTCAAGAAGAATTACTAAGTCTAAAAAAACAAGCAACAAATAATCCTATTCAATTTTGGGAATCTTTTGCAAAATCTGAATTAGATTGGTTTGAGCTATTTCAAACTGTATTAGATAACGAAAATGCGCCCTTTTTTAAATGGTTCAAAGAAGGGAAACTCAATATTACATATAACTGCTTAGATAGACACATTAAGAGAGGGCTTGGAGGAAAGACCGCACTTATATGGGAAGGCGAACCCGGAGATAGCAAAAAATATACTTACGAAGAACTTCTAAAAGAGGTATGTAAAGCAGCTAATGCATTAAAAGCAATTGGTGTAAAAAAAGGAGATTTGGTATGTATTTATATGCCGATGATTCCTGAAGCGATGTTTGCGATGTTAGCTTGTGCAAGAATTGGAGCACCTCATTCAGTTGTCTTTGGAGGATTTTCTTCAGAAGCTTTAAAAGATAGGTTAATTGATGGAAATGCAAGATATGTTATTACTGCTGATGGTGGTTTTAGAAAAGATAAAGTGATTGAACTTAAGCAAGCAGTTGACGCGGCTATTGAAAATGGGGCAGATAAAGTTGTTGAAAAAGTTGTGGTTGTTCAACGAACCAAAAAAAACATTTCGATGTTTGATGATAGAGATCTATGGTGGCACGAATTATTAAAAGATCAAAAAGATCAGTGTGAACCAGAAATAATGAATAGTGAAGATAGACTTTTTATTCTTTATACTTCAGGCTCTACTGGAAAGCCCAAAGGTGTAGTTCACACTACAGGTGGTTATAATCTTTGGTCACATTTGACATTTAAATGGATTTTT
Organism: Prochlorococcus sp. AG-347-K16; assembly: GCA_003281405.1. GTDB lineage: Bacteria > Cyanobacteriota > Cyanobacteriia > PCC-6307 > Cyanobiaceae > Prochlorococcus_A. The sequence continues at coordinate 14,347 of QCCD01000010.1, forward strand.
GATTTAAAAGATGACGATATTTACTGGTGTACTGCCGATGTTGGTTGGATTACTGGTCATAGTTACATAGTCTACGGGCCTTTATCTAATGGTGCTACAACCTTAATGTATGAGGGAGTGCCAAGACCCTCAAATTTAGGGGCTTTTTGGGAAATTGTTCAAAAATATAAGGTTTCTATTTTTTATACTGCACCAACTGCAATAAGAGCATTTATGAAGTCTGGTCGTGAAATACCTGATAAATATAATTTGGAGAGTCTTAGACTTTTGGGTACAGTTGGAGAACCAATTAATCCTGAAGCATGGATGTGGTACAAGGATGTTATTGGTAAAGATAAATGCCCTATTGTTGATACTTGGTGGCAAACTGAGACTGGAGGTGTGATGATAAGTCCCTTGCCTGGAGTCGTTGCTACAAAGCCAGGTTCAGCTACTTTCCCTCTACCAGGAATCGAAGTTGAAATTGTGGATAAGAATGGAGTTAAGGTTAAGGAGAACGAGGGTGGTTATTTAATTATTAAGAAACCTTGGCCAGGAATGATGAGAACTATTCACGGAAACTCAGAGAGATATTTGGAGAGTTATTGGGAATATATTTCCTTTAAAGGAGAAAAAAATGTTTATTTTGCTGGAGATGGAGCACGTATTGATGAAGATGGATACATATGGATTATGGGAAGAGTTGATGATGTTATAAGTGTTTCAGGGCATCGGTTAGGAACAATGGAAATAGAATCTGCTTTGGTAAGTCATAAATCAGTTGCAGAGTCTGCAGTCGTTGGCAAAAAAGATGATTTAAAAGGTGAAGTTATAGTTGCTTTTGTTTCTCTAGAGAAAGACGTGAAAGGTTCTTCAGAATTAGTAGAGGATTTAAAGAAACATGTTGTTAATGAAATTGGAATTATTGCAAAGCCTGAAAAGATTATAATTTCTGATTCTCTTCCGAAAACACGTAGTGGAAAAATTATGAGGCGAATTTTAAGATCTTTGGCTGCTGGAGAAAAAATAAGCGGTGATATAAGCACTCTAGAAGATAGTTCTGTTTTGGAAAAGCTGAAAGAATTATCCTAATCAGATTCATCAATTAAATTGGAAATTTTTTTTATAGTATTTCTTTTGAATTCATCATCGGCCCAGTCTCCTAAAAAATTTTCTCTTAGTCCAGCGCTTGCAATTATAGTGTGTGTTCCTTTTAACATTACCCCCTTAGAATTATCTTCTTTTCTTGCTTTCAGGCAAGAAAATAATTTATCTGTTTGATCTAATTCGTCTGAGTTGAATTTTATTAGAAAGTTATTTTTTTGATTATATGTTTTTTCAATTAATCGCAAAGTTCTTTCAGGGCTTGGGCTGAATTCACTGTTGAATTCTAATTTTTGAGAAATTTGTTTCAATAATGGAATAGATTTGTTAGCACTGAAGTTATTAAAACTAATTGATATGAATTTTTCGCAATTCCTTCCACCATCAGGTGAAATTAGATGAAGTTTACATCCTAGGCTATGACCAATCCTTATTGAAGGAATTGATGCCCCTATTCTCTTGGATAAAGATATTCGGCAATTCTTAAAATCTTTCCATGCTTTGATAGCAAGTTGTTGGTGATCAAATTGTGGTGTGTATTTATATGCATGTACTGCATAATTTTTATTAATTAAACTCTCTATGAATCTTCTATAAGTTAAATCTGGCTTAGAAGCTAAATAACTTCCACCAATAAATTCAACAATTTTTTTTGGATTTGAAGGCCAATAACAGAAATTGTTAAATTGGAATTTTGTAAAAGTCATCTTTCATAAACTAAAAATGTTTCAAAAAATATTTTCTAGCCTGTTTTTTAATTTATATTAATTTAAAAGAAATTTTTATTAAATGCGTCAAGATAAATGAAAGTGTTTTCAGCGAATTGGAACTATCTAACAAAAAAGAATTAAATCAATTGGATATTCTTCAGGATCAAGTTATCAGTTATCCCTCTGAAGATAGTGTTGCTAATCAGAATAAAAAAATTGAAAAAATTTTAATTCTTGATACTGAAACAACAGGATTAGACGAAAATAAAGATGAAGTGATAGAGATAGGTTGTATCTTGTTTGATGTATCTTTTAAATGTGTACTTTCACAAGTTTCTTTTTTATTACCAATTAATAATAATGAAGCCGAACATGTAAATGGTATATCTGCAGAAGTAACTAATATCTCTCAACCATGGGAAGATGGATTGAATTTCTTTCTAAAACTTGTTGATGCTTCAGATTTCATCGTTGCTCATAATGTGGAGTTTGATAAGAAATGGTTTGGAAAAGGAAGATTGCCTAAGCTTAATAAAAAATGGATTTGTAGTTTAGAGGATATTAATTGGTCTTTTCAGAAATCACTAAAAACAAGACCTTCAGTAACTGATCTAGCCTTATCTTTTTCAATACCAGTTTGGAATTTACATAGAGCTTTATCTGATTGCTTTTATATATCTGAGGTCTTCAAAAAATGCGACAACTTAGAGGAACTTTTACTTAAAGCTACTGAACCGAGGTTTTTATACAAGGCTTTGGTTAGTTATGAAGATAGGTCTTTAGCTAAAAATGCTGGGTTCAGATGGAATAGTCCTGTGCAAGGAGTTTGGTCAAGAAAATTAACTACTGATGAGGCAAAAAATCTTGATTTTAGAGTTGAGATTTTGAATTGATATTCAATAAATTTTTTACTAAGAAAATATTTAGTGCATTTTACAAGGCATCCATTTATTACCCATTTTATGTGCTCCAATACATCCGTATTTTGAAGCAGCCTTTTCAGCCTCTTGTTTAGTGTTAAATAGATCTGACATCATATTTTCCTTATTTGAATTTGAAATTTGTTTGGAATGATTATGATTATTTTTATGAGAATTAGGTGAATACTCCCATATCCCCATAGTAGTAATACCGGCAGAGATAATTCCCATCCCGACAACTGATAAATTGACTATTCCCATTGCGACTGCACCAAAAGAAAATACACCCATTGGGACTACCCCTATACTAATTACTCCCATTGGCACTATTCCTATTGAAACTATACCAAGAGGTGCTATTCCAAAAGCAATTTTTTTTGGTTTTGTACCGCAATGTTGATTCTCTTTACTTTTATTAATTCCCAATAGTTTTTCTAAATGTTAAATTAAAATTGTCTCACAAAATAACCAATCAAAGATTAATTTCTAGATGAATTAAAAATTTTGAATTATTTTTTAGAACTTTGAATAACTTAAAAAACCTAAGAGGAACAGTTGACCTATTTCCTGATCAATTAATAAAGTGGCAAAACGTTGAAAAAATTTTATTAGAACAGCTTTCTAGAGCATCCATCAAAGAAATAAGAACACCAATATTGGAAATGACCGAATTATTTATAAGAGGAATTGGTGAAGGAACAGATGTTGTCAGTAAGGAAATGTATACATTTCTTGATAGGGGGGAGAGATCCTGCACTCTTAGGCCTGAAGGAACAGCCTCAGTCGCACGAGCGTTAATACAAAATGGAATATCGTCTAATCCTCTTCAAAAACTTTGGTACATGGGTCCTATGTTTCGATACGAAAGACCTCAAGCAGGCAGGCAAAGACAGTTTCATCAATTAGGTGTTGAGTTTGTAGGACATGATTCAGTTAGAAGTGATGTTGAAATTATCGCTTTAGCTTGGGATATTTTAGGTAAATTAGGAATAAAAGAACTCAATCTTGAAATAAATACGTTAGGTGATACTAATGACAGATCAAATTTCCAAAAATCTTTTTTAAAATGGTTAGAAACAAATAAAGATTCTCTAGATTTAGATTCTCAGAATAGAATTTCTAAAAACCCTTTGAGGATTTTGGACTCAAAGAATATTCAAACTAAAAAAGTTCTTGAAAATGCACCAAAATTATTTGATTTTTTATCTGAAAAAAGTCATAACAGATATTTAGACTTAAAAAGACAATTAGAGGTTTTAAAAATACCTTATGTAGAAAATTTTAATCTTGTAAGAGGCTTAGATTACTACACTCATACAGCTTTTGAAATTACTAGTGGGGCTTTGGGCTCCCAAGCTACAGTTTGCGGAGGAGGGAGATACGACGACTTAATAAAACAAATGGGAGGGCCTAACACTCCTGCAATTGGTTTCGCTATTGGTTTAGAAAGATTAATTTTACTCGCAGGAAAAGAGCTTGAAACTCCAAGAAATACTGATATCTATATCATTAATCAAGGCTTAATCGCTGAATCATTAGCAATGGATTTATCTAGAAAATTAAGAAATTACGATTTGTTAGTTGAGTTAGATTTAAGCGGAGCCTCATTCTCCAAGCAATTTAAAAAGGCAAATAAACTTAAATCTAAAAGTATTATCGTTATTGGTGATGATGAGGCAGCTAATGGGGAATTTATTATAAGGCTATTTGATCAATCAAGTAATGGGAATAAAGAGGAGGTTATATCTTTTGAGAATGATATTAAATTAGAAAATTGGATAAACAATAACTTACTTGTAAAATGATGTTCTTGAAGATAGTGATAATTTTTCTTTTTATATTTATTTTTTTTAATTTAAGGAATTTTCTTAAATTAAATAGAAAACAAAAAGTTTTTAATTCTAAAAAAATAACAACTTTCAATAAAAAGAATCTTAATAATTGGATGAATTTAACTAAAAAAGAAAGATATAAATTAACAAAACAAGATTCTCTTAACTACATGGATAAAAGAAAACTTTTATTAGACGAAATTAGAAATGAATATAAGAAAATATCTAGAAAAAATTCTGAGGGGAACATTAAGAAAAAATAATTATGCAAAATTACTGGACTTCTAATAAAACCATAAATGGATTAAGACATTTTGTTTTAGTAAATGAGACTAAAGAAAAAGGAAATATTAGTTTTTTAATGGTTTCTGTCCTTGATTCTGAAATTAACTTAAAAACTACTTATGAAGAATTAATAAATAGTGGAAATTGGCACAAGGGTTGGATCAATCTTTCAAAACATCAATCGATTACAGAAGAATACGTTAACTATAAATCCATCAAAAAAGGAAAGGGTATCGATGAGATATTCGTTAATGAAGATTCTTTATTTAATATTTCTTAATTTGATATAAATCTTTGAAATCTCTTTTCTTTGTAAATACTAGGTTTTTTGTGAATTAATAATTATTTAAAAGTTTTACCCCTTTCAAAAAAATAAAATTAACGTTATCAAGGATTAATAATATTTACTTAATTCAATGTTAGGGGATATGTGGAGCTCATCTGAGTTGACCTCGGAAAAACTGGGAATAACTGAAATTAAACTTTCTTTTTTACGTGAAAATGGAATACTCAAGCCTGGGATTCATTGGAAAAGCTCTCCACTCGGTCAGAAAAAACCTTGGAAACCCAAAGCGCTATACAATATAAAAATGTGCAGAGAAATAATTAATAAATTTTATTCTGAAGAAAACTATAATATTGCAGCCTAAAAATTAATTTGGGAAAATATATAAAATATTTATTCGATTAAATTCTCATCCTTACACTCAATAAGAGTGTTTTGCAAAGTTGGATATAAGTTAATCATATTTATATATTGTTTCGATTTTCTGTAAGATTTTGCAGCCTTTTTGTAATGAACTTCAGATTTCATTTCTAGTGAAAATTTTCTAGAAGACTCTTGAGAAGTTGTCATAATATTAGATGTCTTATCCCATATTTAGTAGTTGTTTGAAAATGAGGCAATAACCACCACGGTGTAATGAAACAAAATATCGTTTAATGTCAGCAAAATGAAATTTATTTAACTTATTTGAATTTAAAATACTGGTTTATTTAATAGAACTTATATCTCTGAGAATAATTTTTCTTCATTAAATCTACCTTCTTTACTCTTTTCTTGCCCTACGAAAAATTTTTGTTTAGTAATAGTTAGGATTACTAACCTTTACAATTTTGTTATGAATTCAACTGTTTGGTGAAATATAAAGTATTCTCAAAACGTTTAAGCTAATCAATTCCTAAATGCAAACCTATGGAAATCCAGATACTACCTATGGATGGTGGGCTGGTAATTCAGGTGTAGCAAATCGCTCAGGAAAATTCATTGCTGCTCATGTAGCTCATGCAGGATTAATTGTTTTCTGGGCGGGTGCATTCACCCTTTTTGAACTTTCACGATTTGACCCAAGCGTCCCAATGGGTCATCAACCTCTAATCGTTCTTCCTCACTTAGCAACTCTTGGAATAGGGTTTGATGCTAATGGTGTTGCGATGGGAGATACTAAACCTGTTCTAGCAATAGCAATAGTTCACTTAGTTTCTTCTATGGTTTTAGCAGCCGGAGGACTTTTACACTCTTTACTTCTTCCTGGAAATCTAGAAGATTCTGATGTAGCAAGAGCTAGAAAATTCAATATTGAATGGGATAATCCAGACAAATTGACATTTATTCTTGGTCACCATTTAATTATTCTTGGTTTCGCAGTTATCGCTTTTGTTGAATGGGCAAGAGTTCATGGAATTTATGATCCAGCTATTGGTTCTGTAAGACAGGTTGAGTATGAATTAAATTTGGCCAAAATTTGGAATCACCAAACAGACTTTTTGACTATTGATAGCCTTGAAGAAGTTATGGGAGGACATGCTTTTCTTGCTTTCGTTGAGATCACTGGTGGTGCTTGGCATATTGCTACTAAGCAAGTTGGTGAATATACCAAATTTAAAGGTAAAGGACTTCTCTCTGCAGAAGCTGTTCTCTCATGGTCACTAGCTGGAATAGGCTGGATGGCTATTATTGCAGCCTTCTGGAGTGCAGCTAACACAACAGTTTATCCAACTGAATTCTTTGGTGAACCACTTGAATTGAAGTTTAGTATTTCTCCTTACTGGGTAGATACGGTTGATCTTCCAGATGGTGAGTACACTTCAAGGGCATGGTTAGCTAATGTTCATTACTATTTTGGATTCTTCTTTATTCAAGGTCATCTATGGCACGCTTTAAGAGCACTAGGCTTTGATTTTAAGAGAGTTACAAATGCTATTAGTAATATTGATAGTGCAACAGTTACTCTTAAAGATTAATTTTCAAATTTTCTTACCATTATCAAAAGGCTCCTCTCAAAGGAGCCTTTTTTATTTGAAAAATTTGGTTTATTAATTTAGATTTAGAATTATATGTTTTTGAAATCATTGAATATTTTTTCTATACAGAATAAAGATATTTTTTCAAATTCTCTATTGATAAGTTTTTTGGGATTGTTAATTATATTTTTTTTGTTGATTTTTGGAAGGAAATTTAAACTAGCTGTTCAACTCGAGAGATTTGGATTGCCGATAGCAGTCATATCAGGAATTTTAGGTATATCTATAGGCCCATTTGGTGCGATACACTTTTTACCAAAAGAAACAATAAATGTTTGGAGTAATTTTCCTACTCCTCTTTTATCATTAGTCTTCGCAACTTTAATGATGGGAAGACCCATACCGAATATAAATGGTTTAGTTAAACCGATTTTTAATCAATTTCTATTAGCTCTTTCACTAGGTTTCGGACAATTTTTTGTCGGGGGCCTTGTTGTTAAATATTTTCTGCCTCCATCTATGGACGCAAATCCTCTAATGGGTTGTTTAATAGAGGTAGGTTTTGAGGGCGGGCATGGAGCTGCATCAATAATCGGTGAAAGTTTTAATAAACTAGGTTTCCCAAATGGTTTAGATCTTGGTTTGGCTATGGCAACAATGGGTCTTTTATCCTCTTCAATATTGGGTAGCATGTTCATCTTCCTTGGTAGAACTTTAGGTCTTTCAGATACTGAGGAAATTCTTGAACAAAAAGATACTCTAAAGGGAAAAAATAAGATAGGAATTTTTGCAGATTTAAGAATTTTTATAATAAATCTTGGATTCTCTGGTTTGGCAATCTCTTTTGGTGTTTTGTTACTTAAATTTTTAAGGTATATTTCAAGTTCTTTTGGAGATTTTTCGAAGGAAATTATTTTTTCACTACCAGTATTCCCTTTTATCCTTATAGGTTCGCTCCTTATAAGATATATTTTAGAGAAAACCAAAAATACAGAATTCATTTCAAATATTCTGCAAAGGGAGATTGGTATTTTATCCACAGATTTGTTGATTTTTACAGCTATGGCGAGCTTAGATATCGCAGTTGTTTTTGATAATTGGATACTTATTTTAGTATTTACTATTTTCGGTTTATTTTGGAATTTAATCTGCATTGCTTATTTCGCATACTTTATTTTTGATGATTATTGGTTTGAAAAAAGCTTGATAGAGTTTGGGAATTCTACAGGTGTAGTAGCTTCTGGGTTACTTCTTTTAAGGCTTGCAGATCCCAAAAATATTTCTAAGACTTTACCAATTTTTACGTCAAAACAGCTTTTTGCTCAGTTAATTCTTTCTGGGGGACTATTCACAGTTCTTGCACCATTAATGATTTCTAAAATTGGGTTAGATTATTGGACAGAAATTTGTGCCCTAATTACATTCGCAATTCTTTTTATTGCATTGATTTTTAATAAAGTAGAGATGAAAAAGTTTCAATAAGAACCCTAGAATAGTATTAACCTAAATTTTATTTTAATGTCATTTACTCCCTACGATATTCCACCTCAAGAAAATAAAGGGAAGTGGTTTAGGAGTCATTTACTCGGAAGGGAAATCGAGCTAGGAGAATTGTATAGTCTTGGATCAAATGATTTAGATTTGCTAATGGCGGAGACTGCAGAAATTAGAAGCGATCTTGATTTTAAGGAAAAAAATATTGGAAAATTTAGGACTGCAGGATATTTTTTGGAGTTAGCAAGAATAATTGAAAAAAGGAAGTTGTTAGAAAGTTAATTAAAAGGAAAATAATTCTTTCTATAATTTGGTTCCCATAATTCGTATTTATACATTAAGGATTTAAATTCTTTATTTTTCTCAAATGAATCTAACCAGTTTTTTATCGAGGGTTCAAAATAATTTATCCTTTTTTGACTTTCACAAGCGATTCTAAATTGTCTTACAAAAGGCCAAACAGACCAATCAGCGATTGTGGGGCTATCTCCAAAAAAATATTTATTTTCTGCAAGTAGTTCGTTCCATCTCTTTATATATTTAATAGCATTTGTGAAATGAAATTCTTCATCACTATCTTTATATCTTGTGGCATATTTAAATCGATCTAAATGATATTTGAATTCGTTATCGTTTTCGTTAATTATTTCAAAAATATCTTCCTTTTTGTTCTCAGGAAAATAAATTAATTTGATGTTTTCCTTTTTCGACTCTGAGATAGCCCATAGGATGATTTCAAGACTTTCTTCAATAACTTCATTATTTTTTTTTATAAGAATTGGAACCGTTTTCGTCTTTGAATTATTTAAAAAATCTAGAGGTTTATTTTTTAAATCAATTTCTCTTATCTCCACTTTTATTTCGCAAATTAACAGGGCCCATCTTGCACGAATTGCATATGGACATCTTCGAAATGAATATAAAATATCGTTTTTCATATTGTAAAAACTTTTAATTTCCCTAATTCTTTTAGTATTATCTAAGTAGGTACAGTATTAATTTTACAACGCAAATGTCGGGATATGTTTACCTTATTAGAGTAGGAGACCTTTATAGGATTGGGAAAACGGATAATCTTGAAAAGAAAATTAAAAAATTAAAGCCAGATGAATTATTAACATCAATTATGACTAAGGAGCCAGAAACTCTTGAAGCAAGATTACTAAGAAAATATAAGTCGCAAAGAATTCCTGAAACTGGTTATTTAAAGCTTTCTAAAAGACAAATTAGAGAATGTAAAAAGCAATTTGAATTAAAGGGTAGCTTACCTCACACTTTAGATGCTGAGGTTTCTATAACTCTATTTGCATCTTTTTTATTGTTTTCATTAGGTTCTTTTATTTTTAATTATTTAAATTTTGGATTTGTAAGATCTATATCTTATTCTTTCGGAATGGCATCTCTACCAATGGTTATATTATTTATTACGGGTAGTTTTGGCGGATACTTTTCTGAAGATTTATCTCTTTTTTCATTGTTAACTAATCGAATAAAAGGTTTATTTATTGCAATTGCAATGCTTTCAATGGCTTACTTAATTTTTAATTTAGGTTAAATTTCATAGTTACAATTTAAGGCGATTTCAAATGGAACTGATTGGGTAGGTAACTTAAGAATAGTTGAGCATATTTCAGCAATATCTTCAGGTTGTGTCATGCTTGATTTGTCTAAAGAAGAGATATTTTGGGCCATTTTTGTATTAACCCAGCTTGGGCAAATTGCAGAAATCCTTATATTTTTATCCCAACCTTTATTTTTCATGGTTTGGCATAATCCCATCAAAGCAAACTTTGAAGAAGAATAAGCGGCTAAATCACCTTTGGATCTTTTCCCACTCATTGAAACTAAAACAATAATTCTTCCTCTTCCAGAGGTACATAAATGATCCCAAGAAAGCCTACATAAATGCCAAATTGCCAAAAAATTGATATTTAATGTATTTAAAATATCTTCTTCATCACCATCTTTGTATAAGAAAGGAACTTTCGATAGTACTCCAGAACAATTTATTACTGAATCAAATCCTCCAAATTCGTCTACGGTGTTCTTTATCCAATTTTCGGCTGTAATTTTTTTTAAAGCATCATAGTGGTTGATTATAATTTTCCCTTCTGGCCATTTTTTTGGATCAATAGCGCTTCCTTTTAATGATTCTAAATCTCTTATGCCAACACTAATTCTATTGCCTTCTTTTAATTCTTTATGTGCAATATTTAATCCAATACCTCTACTGGCTCCACTTATTAATATGGTTCTCATTTTTTAACTATATGTTTGGAAATATTATCCTAAGTAACATTTTAAATTCTCTTCCATGCATAATCATAAGACCTTTCTTTACACTCCATGGAGCTTTTATAAACATTACGCACATAGCATATACAATCTCTTTTAAAGAAAGAGTATCAGTTAGAAACCCATACCATTGATTTTTAGGTAGTTGGAAAAAACTGCCAAAAAATTCTCTCAATAGTTTCTCATCAAACCTCATGAGTTTTTCTAATCCAAATTGGTAAAGTGATTTCTTCCTAATTAATTCTTTTGACCATAAAGTTTCCCAACCTTTTCTAGCAATATGATATGTAGTTAGATTTTTGTTTTTAATTGCTTCTGAGACAGCCTTTGCGACAAGTGGAGCTCTTCTTAAAACATTACCAATTAAATATCCAGATGCGGGATGCACCATTGAAGCAGCACCACCATATCCAAGTATTTGTTGTCTGAAATCTGGGATTGGCATATTCATAGGAAGAAATAAGCCAAGCTCTTCGTGCTGCATGCTTGTGATTGATATATTTCGATAAGAAAGCCTCTTCTCTAATCTCTCTTTTAAATTTTCCATTGTTAGAGGATTTACCAAACCAAGAGATGTCTCTTCAAGAAAATATTTGCCATCCCCCATATCCATGGCATAAAGAAAAGTTGGCGGTTCTTTTTTTTGCTCATCGTTAAGATGGTCATTTCTATAGTCCATTAATACAAACTGCCCTTTCTTAAGTGGAGGTTTACTAAAATTACCTACTATCCCATAACAAGTTTGGACAGCTAAGGGACCACAGGATTTTAATTTAAGAAAAACAGGATCATACCCTGTTGCATCTACTACTAATCTTGCAGAGTAAGTTTTGCCATCTTTTGTAGTTACTGTACTTTTGTATTTTTCAAAATGAATTTTGTTTGCAAAGCCTTGATGCCATTTAATAAAAGACTTATTGCATTCGTTAAACCAATAATTGTGGAGTTTCTTCTTATCAAATAGTCCATAATCCAGTGAATGTTCCGTGGCTTTATTCTCATCGTCCTGCTCTTCTAAAGCTCCGTGACCAAAAAAACTTACAGTATTCTTCCATCTATATTCAAGTAAATCCTGAAGCCCGAGTTGGTCAACTTCTTTCCCCCAAATGCCATATGTATTTGGCCAAGGTTCATCTGGCCCATTTGGAGAAAGCACTTCAACATCTAATTTTTCCTTACCTAAAGCAGAGGCAATAGCCATACCTGCAGGCCCTGCACCCAAAACAAGAACATCTGGCATATTTTCTTTTGACATTAAATATGAATCTTATGATTAAAGAAATTTATGGAACAAATTATTACTTCTGAGCCTAGAATTATATTTTTCATCCAATACTTATAATGAGAGTAGATTAATAATAATCAAATTACTCAAATACTAGTGATTAAGTTTTCAGTGTTTTAACAATAATTTATAAGATTACAAAATAAAAAAAAACTTTATTTATTTTTTTATCATAAAAAAAATATAGGAATTTAAATGATTAAAAATAAAAATATTTTAATTACTGGAGGTAATTCCGGAATAGGGTTTTTTGCCATTATTAATTTACTGAAGACGAAAAATATCTTATATGTTGTAATAAAAAACGAATTTAGAAAGAATGAATTTCTCAGGAAAATCGAGAAACATTTTGATAAAAATTACCTTAGTAAATTTTTAATTATTATTGAAAATTGTGATCTTTCAGATCTAGAGAATATTAAAAAAATTAAAGATTACTTTATTAGTAAAAAGATTTTTTTAGATGTTCTTATTTTAAATGCAGGATTGCAATATACAGGCTCTTTTTACCCTAAAGTATCAAAACAAGGCATAGAACTAACTTTTGCAGTAAATCATCTGGCACATTTTTACTTGGTAAATGTCCTAAAAGATTTTATTAGAGATAAAGAAGAATCTAGAATCATTATTACATCATCAGATGTACACGACCCAAAAAGTTCAGGTGGCAATATAGGAAAGAAAGCGGGACTTAATAACCTAGTTAATTTAAGAAAAAAAGTAACTGGGCAATTTTTAGATTTTAATGCTGATGAAGCTTATAAAAATAGTAAGTTATGTAATATTTTGTTTGCTAAAGAACTTAAAAAAAAATTAAAAATTTCCTCTAGTAAAATTTCTGTAATTACTTGGGCTCCTGGTTTAGTAATACCAAATGATGATCTTGGTTTTTTTAGATACAGTAGTCGTTTTAATCTCTTTGGATATTTAATTTTTTCTAAAGCTGCAAAAAATATTTTAGGAATTTCTGAAAGTATAGAAAATGCTGGTAGGATACTTTCTGAAATTGTTTTTGATTCAAATTTAAATAATATTGGTTACGTTCATTTAAGTAATAAACTTATATCTTTTAAAAAACATAAATTAGTTGAAAGTAAGGTTAGTGATGAGGCAAATAATTCTGAGTTGGCTTCAAAACTCTGGATTTTAAGTGACGAGATTTGTAGATCATTTGGCTTTGTTACTTTCAATATTTAAGGTTTGTGTTGGGAATGCAAACTCTATATTATTAACCGCAAATTCCTCAATAATTCTTAAATTAATAGATTGTTGAGCTTCCATTGCGGCGAGATAATTATTTGTTGGGATGTAATAAACAAGTTCGAAATTAAGACTGAAGTCGCCGAAATCTGTGAAATGACATCTATCAAAAGACGCATCTTTTGTCTCTTCAACTATTTTTTTAATTATTATTGGAATCAATTTCATAAGTTTTGGAGAGGTTTCATAAACAACTCCCAATTTATGCACTAACCTTCTTTTTTCCATTTGTGCGTAATTTGAAATTATTCCATTTGTTAGGGCGCTATTGCTCATTACTATTACTTCTCCATTAATACTTCTTATCCTTGATGATCGTACTCCCACTCTCTCAACCATTCCGAGGACTCCATCAGATTTTATAAACTCACCTTTTTGAAAAGGTTTATCAAGCAAAATTGTTATGTATTCAAAGAACTCCTGAACTGGATCTTTCAAAGCTAATCCTGCTCCAATACCTCCTGCACTTAGTAAAGCCCAAATAGCAGTCATTTGAACACCTATATTTTGCAAGAAAAAAATTGAGCCAATAGTCCAAGTTAATGCTTTTATCAATGGAGTTAGTGAAGATACCATCGAACTAATTGAGGAATCATTAATTTTCGAGGTCGATTCTGTTAAAGATCTTATTAAAACTTTGTTGAGAGCTTTTATGATGATTATTAATATAAATAATTTCAAAATATTCAATAAGACAGAGATGAAAGTTATTTCATCAGCAAAAAAATAGTCAATTGAAAAATAAAATGAGAGAAGGAAACCTATAGGTTTTATAATTCCAGAGATCACCTCAAAAATAAAATCATCGAAATTTGTTTTTGTTCTTTTGGAAATCTTTTTAAAAAATATTTTTGAAACTTTTGAAATTATTATCGACAATAAAGTTCCAATAAGAAAAATAGATATTGCCAGAAGTAAGTTTTCAGTAACTAATTTCATATTCAAATAAAACCTTAAAATTTATCTCTAATAAAATTTTAAATTATCTCTAAATAACAAACCAGTCTTTATTTTTATTTAACTCATTATTATTTTTCTAATTTCTTTAAATTCTTCTCTATCCGCAGTTTTGCATAATTCAAAAATTATTGATTCAGTTGTTGTTAAGATCGCCCCAGTCTGAGTCATTCTTTGTAATGCTATTTCATGATCTACCCTATTTCGACTTCCCATGGAATCTGATATGAGAATAACTTCAAATCCTTTTTCTAAACAATCTAAGACTGTTTGTTGAATACAAATATGCGTTTCGATCCCACAAACTATCAAATTAGTAATTTTCTTATCTTTAAGTTCTTTCAAAAAATCTTCTAATTTAGCTAGGCTAAATTCCATTTTTTCAAATTTTCTAAATTCTGCTACGGGTGATAATTCAGCTATCGTTACTCCCAATTTGAGTGGGTTTTGTTCAGATATAAATATGTTTTCTTCTAAAATTTGGTAAGCATTTATTAGCTTTTTAATGTTTTTGATTATTGAATCCTTATTAAAAATTGGCCTTATTATTTTTTCTTGAATATCAATAATTATCAAGGCGTTTACTTTTGATGATAATTTATCAGAAGAGATTTCTTGATCATTCATCATTTACACATAAAGATACATTTAACATAATATTTTGAAGTACTTTAGTAAACATTTTAAATAAATAAGTTGTTTTACTCTCATCAAGAGTTATTATTGAGAATAGCCAAGGGTTAATTTTGTCATTATCCTCTCAATACAAAGTAATCACATCTCCTCTAGGTGATGGATTACATAAAGATGGGAAGAGATTAACTCCTCAGAGGTTAAAGGTTCTTAATTTATTTGAAAATATTGGCTCTGGAAAGCATCTTAGTGCTGAAGAGGTTCATGAAAAGTTAGTTAAAACAAGCTCCAAAGTTTCACTAGCAACAATTTATAGAACTTTAAGACTTTTAGTACAAATGGGTTTGCTTCATGAATTAGAACTCAGTGAGGGTGGACACAGATATGAATTGCTTAGTAACGACACACCGGATCATCATCATTTGATTTGCATTAGGTGTGGAAGAACAGAAGAATTCGAAAATGATGAGGTTTTAGAGGCAGGCAAAGTTGCAGCAAAAGTTAATGGTTTTAAACTAATTGAATCCTCTTTAAATGTAAGAGCAATTTGTCCTAATTGCATTTAAGCAGGTTTTAACTTAAAGACCCTCCACAACTTGACCCTGCACCTGCAGTGCAAGCAAAACAATGTTCTTTTACAGCTACCCCGTAGTCAAAAGTAAATGATTCATCCAATAGATCAAAAAGTGTCTTTGGTCCTTTATTCTCTCGGAAATTTATCTGTTGGTTAAAGTCACAATCATAAATTTCTCCTAGCCAATTTACGCTAATTGTCTTTTTACACATTAGATTTTCTAAATTTTTTTCATTAAAATTTTCTTTTAGTAATTTGTAATAAGTATTTAGTTTCCCTTCTCTTTTAAGAGATTCTTCATATCTATTTATTGGCATATTAGTTATTGTGTATAAATTATTAAAAACGATATTGTATTTTTCGAATAGAATTTTTTTATAATCCTTCTCCAATATTTCCTGAGAAGGAGGAAGAATTGGACTTACAGGATTGTAAACAAGATTTAATTGTAATCCGTTTTCTTTCTTTCCATAGCCTAAATCATTAAGAATTTTTATGGCATTAATACTTTTTTCAAAAACGCCAAAACCCCTTTGAAAATCAACATTATTTTTTTCATAACACGGTAGCGAAGCAGTAACTATCACTTTATTTTTTGCAAGAAATTGAGGAAGATCTTCATAGCCTTCTTCAAAAAAAATTGTCAAATTACACCTATCAATAATATCAACTTGTTTTGTGCTCAAGCTGGTTATTAGTTTTTTAAATTCTGGGTGAAGTTCTGGCGCACCACCTGTAATATCTAAAGTCTTGATTTTATATTTTTCAATTATCTTTGGAATAAGAGATATCATTTCATTGGACATTTTTTCAGTCCTTAGGGGACTCGAATTGACATGACAATGCTTACAAGCCTGATTGCATTTATAACCTATGTTAATTTGCAATGTTTCTATAGGTTCTTTATATATTGAGGGAAATTTTTCTTTCATGAATCTATTATTTATAAATTGTCATTCGAAAATAAAAAAGTCAACTATTTTTTTTAAAGTTTGATCTCTCATTAGCAAGTTCAATAAACCAACTTATGTATTCTTTGGGACCATTTTTAAAAACTATGTCAAATTTCAAGTTGTCATGAACATCACTAATCCCTATTAAACCAGTCTTTTTTGTAGAGGGTCTTTCAACTTCACCAGAACTACTATCTACAAAAATTATTTTATTCTTAATCCCAAATTCATTACCTAACATTTGTATTAATTCTAGAAAAGACCTGTCACTTCCTCCTCTTGAATAACTTTTTTCATCATTATTTTTTTTTGATGTGACTGTGTCACCAACTCCTACAATCAAAGGCATATCTTCTTTTTGAATAGTTCTTTTGCATAAATCAATTTTTTCCATAACAGAATTTGGAGAGTTTCTAAAATTAAAATTTCTTCCAAAAGGAGCTTTACCAGTTTTATCCGCAATAAATTTATTTAAAAGAAATAAAACTCCAGAATCTTTAACTGCTCCTTTAATAAGTAATTGTATGTCTGTTGATCCGATATCATCTTGAGAAGAAAGTTTAATTTTTTCTCTACCATTTTTATTACCTAAATTTGGTGAAATATGAAGGAAAAAAGAGTTTTTGAGGCCTTCGGATTCAGCTTTTAAAATGATTTCATTCATCATTTTTTCAAAACTAATTTGAATAAGCTTTCTTTTATCAGAATCTTTATGAACTAAATCAAATAGACTATTGAAATTAATCGTTGGCGAGAAGCGTGTTTCACATATTGATTTTATTGCATGAAAATTGATATCTTCTTGGCTAAGTTCAGGAAAAATATTCTTAACTATAAAATTAAACTTTGGTCTAATTAGACTAGGTACTTTAGATAAAAAATTGAGTTCTTGTTCTGAGACTCCTTCAAAACTTATTTCACCATTGTTGTCCTGATACTCAACTCCACAGGCTGCTAAACCTCTTAAATATAGTTCTTTGGTTTTAGGCTCGGTAGTGCTTCTTAAACTCCGTTCTATTATTCTGTTAACCCCTCTTGAACCTTCATGTTCCCCGCAAGTTAATACAAAGAATTCCTCTGCAAGTTCTTTTACTGCATAGATATATTTTGATTCTAATTTTCTAGTCATTGGATCTTTCACTAAAGGGATACAAACTCCGTCGATGTCTTGAATAATTAAGATATTTTTAGAGGAAATTAATTGTTTTTGTGCCTTTAAATTACTTGCCATAAATTCCATATTTATAATTATTTTCTTTAAATTTAATTTCTATATTTCAGAGAAATTATAAATTAAAAAATTCAATATTTACAATAAATAATTTGCTATGGTCAAGAATTGCTTTAATGTAGAAAAATGTTGGTATGGGTTAGAAATTAAAAAAATTATCAAGAATTTCCAAATATGAAGAATAATTTTATAGAAAACATAAATGATGAAAAATATTTTTATTCATTGATTGAAGATTTAGAGAACAGCAAAGTTGGATTCTACAGTGTTGGTTTATATCCTGCATCATTAGCTTATAACTGTGCTATGCATGGAAAATCAAACAATATTCTCTTAGCTCCTAGGGAAGATAGAGATTTGTTAGGCGCTTTCCCAAATGATGTTCTTTCTGATATGGATAATGAGACTATTGAAAAGATTAAGAGAATGGGACATTATTCTTCAGAGGGAATAAGAAAGTCTTTTGATCTAAGAGATCTTCTCTTGGAATGTGAGATGGTTGTTCTCGCTTCAAACAGTAACCACATACAAGATGATGTTAAACATGCTTTAAAACTTAGAAAAACTTTAAAAAGAGAAAATGTGGTTCTTGGCTGTCTCGTTGGTTCTTTTTGCATTGATAATAAAAACAAAGCCCCATTTATTCTCTGTAATAAATATCCAAATTTAGCTTTTTTTACAGGATTTCATCGTCACGGAGCTTTACGAAATCCTAATGATAGTTTTACTGCGAATTTCTGCCATCCTAATGCCCTAACTGCTTTAATAGGAGCTCGAATTTTGAATCAATTGTCACCGAAAATTCAAGTCTCTCCTGGAGTGCATAATATTGAATGTCAATATATAAAATCAATAAAAAATATCTCATCCATATTTGCAGGTTTTGTAAATAACTTTCATTCCGATAAGCCAGGAATGCTACCTACCGTTAATACGATTTTGTTAACACAATGTTTGGATCAGGCCGCATCAGTATCATTACAAGTTAGAAAAGAAAATAAATTAGACAATAAATATCTTTCATTAAAGGAACTTGGTTATGGTGAAGAAATAATTAGTGCAAAGGAAAAAATTAATGATGAATTTTTCGAAAAAGGAGATTATACTTTTTCTCAATTAAATGCTGTTAAGGCTGATGTCTTGGGGAGTATGACTCTGCCAACTGAAGGAAAACCAACAAGGAATTTCCAGGCAGGACAAGTTTTATCAGATATGCTTTTGCAACTCAATAGATGTCCAAAAGATGTCTCAGAATTTGTAAATTGGTGCAATAAATACTCTCTCAGTCAAGGAGGTTTAGAAGGCTTAAAATCCTTGAAATTTTGGCCAGATATTTATAAAGAATTCAAAATCAAAAATAATAATTGTTCAATGATTAATCTGATTTACTTATGCTTTAATGCTAATTCAGAAGAAAAAAAAGAAATTTATAAGGTTTTAATTAGTTCAGAAGAAATCACTAATTTTTGTCAAGAATCTGTGAAATCTGAATTATCTTTCGAACTAAATGAAAAATTAAAAGAAGATTATCTTTTTGATGATATTGAAAACTTTTATGAGAAATTATTTATTGACAAAGAGCAAAACGCCCTTAAAAAAAATAAATATAGTAATCAAATTTCTAAAAAAAATCCTAGTTATATCAATGTATTGAAAATTATTAACAATTATTTTAATAATTGATTATTTTTCTAATTTGCTAGAAAGTAAAGTTCTTAATTTATTTACTAATCTTGATATCAGGGTTAGAATTATTATGGTTTAAAAGGTTTTTTTTGAAAAAGGAATTAACTCATCGTTCTCATGAACTTAAAGCTCTTGGTTGGAATCAAGAAGACTTAACAAGATACGAAGATTTATGGGACTACAGTCAAAGATGGGGATTAATAAATTTAGAAAGAGAAGACAGACAGTTTTTAAAGAAGGCAGAAAAGTTACTCCCAAAGATCCAAAATAAAAAGATATCCGTTAAAAAAACTATTGAAGAAAAATCTTATTATCAATGGTTAAATTTTTACCTCGATGAACTTAATATTTTTAGTAATTCAAATCTTCCAAAAAATAAATATGGTGTTTGGACACTCTTAATTGAAGAGGAAATAAAACTTCTTAAGGAATTACAACCAGTTATGGGTCTCCCAGATACTTTAAAAGCTAAGAATCTATGCGAAAATAGAAAAGAGCTTATAAATAAAACTTTTAGCGAATTTGATGCTAAGAACAATGATAAGTGTTTCAATTTTGATGAGGTTCTTAACAACTCTGAAAAAGATGTAGGTAAGAATTGGAAATCAATTACTGAAAAAGATCCTGAGGCTAATAAAACTTTTCCAATAATTGATTCTGCAAATATTGAGAAAATCAGATCTGTGATAAAAGAGGATTTGAGTTTATATATGAAAGATAATTACCCCTCATTAAAAAAGGATTTATAAATATTTATCTTTTTTTTGTTTTTTTTTTGAACTTTTTTAAGTTAAATAGATAATAGGATTATTTAAAAAATTTTGAGCAACCAAAAGTTCGAGACGCTTCAGTTACATGCAGGCCAAGTGCCTGATCCAACTACAAATTCTAGAGCAGTTCCCATTTATCAAACTAGTTCCTATGTTTTTGATAATGCCGAGCATGGCGCGAATCTTTTTGGATTAAA
This sequence comes from Prochlorococcus sp. AG-347-K16, assembly GCA_003281405.1. Taxonomy (GTDB): domain Bacteria; phylum Cyanobacteriota; class Cyanobacteriia; order PCC-6307; family Cyanobiaceae; genus Prochlorococcus_A. The sequence continues at coordinate 34,756 of QCCD01000010.1, forward strand.
AGAATTTGGAAATATTTATACTCGACTTATGAATCCCACCACAGATGTCTTTGAAAAAAGGATGGCAGCTTTGGAGGGAGGGATGGCAGCACTTGCAACATCCTCAGGTCAAGCGGCTCAATTCTTGGCAATCGTGAACTGCATGACAGCAGGGGATAATTTTGTCTCTACATCTTTTCTATATGGTGGGACCTACAATCAATTCAAAGTACAATTTCCAAGATTAGGAATTGAAGTTAAATTTGCAGATGGTGATAGTATCGATAGTTTTAGAAATAAAATTGATGATAAAACAAAAGCAATATATGTCGAATCAATGGGAAATCCTAGGTTCAACATTCCAGATTTTGAGGGACTTGCTGCTTTGGCGAAGGAAAATGGAATTCCTTTAATAGTTGATAATACCCTTGGTGCTGGGGGTGCTTTAATAAGACCAATTGATTTTGGGGCCGATGTTGTTGTAGAAAGTGCGACAAAATGGATCGGTGGACATGGAACAAGTATCGGGGGGGTTATTGTTGATGCCGGAACCTTTGATTGGGGAAATGGTAAATTCCCACTAATGAGTGAGCCAAGCGCTGCTTATCATGGGCTCGTTCATTGGGACGCCTTTGGTTTCGGTAGTGATATCTGCAAATCTTTGGGAGTACCTGATAATAGAAATATAGCTTTTGCGTTAAGAGCAAGACTTGAATGCTTGAGAGACTGGGGATCAGCCCAAAGTCCTTTTAATTCGTTTTTGTTATTGCAGGGTCTGGAAACTCTAAGTTTAAGAATAGAGAGACAAACTTCTAATGCTCTTGAATTGGCAAAATGGTTAGATTCTAATTCAAATGTAAGTAGCGTTAATTACCCTGGTCTAGAATCTGATCCATATTACTCAAGTGCCAAAAAATATACTACTGGAAGGGGAATGGGTTGCATGCTTATGTTCTCTCTTAATGGGGGTTATGAAAATGCAGTAAAATTTATTGATTCCTTAAAATTAGCTAGCCACCTTGCTAACGTGGGCGATTCAAAAACATTAGTAATTCATCCGGCTTCAACTACTCATCAGCAATTATCTGAAGAGGAACAATTATCTGCAGGTGTAACTCCCACAATGGTAAGAGTTTCTGTAGGAATTGAGCATATTGATGATATAAAAGCAGATTTCGAACAAGCACTTTCACAAATCACTTAGAAAAGGAGATTTATTGGCTTTAATAATTCCTAGTAACTATCACAAGATTAGTGATGTTGAGAAAAATCATATATCTTGGATCGAACCAGAATTGGCAAAAAGACAGGATATACGTCCTCTTAGGATTGGTATTTTGAATATCATGCCTCTTGGCAAGCAGTATGAATTTAACTTACTACATCCACTTGGTTTATCTCCTCTTCAAATTGAGCCAGTTTGGATAAAGCTCAAAACTCATTCTTATAAAACATGGGATCTTAATCATCTAAATAATCTATATATTACTTGGGAAGAAGCAAATAATCCAGAACCGTTAGATGGAATCATTATTACTGGAGCACCTATTGAGCACCTAGCCTTCGAGGATGTTAAGTATTGGGATGAATTTGTGAAAATTGTAGATGAAGCCAGAAATTCTTGTGCGAGTACTCTTGGATTATGTTGGGCTGGCTTTGCGCTGGCTTATTTGGCAGGGGTTGATAAGAAAGTTTTTGACAGGAAGTTATTTGGGGTATTCCCTTTAAAAAGTTTAGTTCCTGGACATCCTTTGATGGGAACACAAGATGATGAATTTATTTGTCCTCAAAGTAGATTTGCAGGATTACCAGATTTGGAGATGGAAAAGGCACAAAAAGAAGGGAAATTGAATTTGTTGGCTTATGGAGAAAACGTCGGATATACAATATTTGAATCTAAAGATCAAAAACAACTCATGCATTTAGGTCATCCTGAATATACGGTGCATAGAATTATTAGTGAAATTGAAAGAGACAAAGAAAAGGGAGATGTTCCTCCTCCTGAAAATTTTGATCTGAATAGTTCAAAAACCGCTTGGAGATCTCATAGAAATTTGCTTTTTCAGCAATGGCTTTGGTTTTGTTATCAACAAGTTAGTCTTAATTAACTTTTTTAATGAGTGCTTTCTAAACCACCTAGTCTCTCAAATAAGTTAAGACTTTCTTTATTTAATCCTACAATCTCAACTTTAGAACCACCATTCTGGAATTTTCTAATAATTTGCTCAAGAGCAACTACACCACTTTGATCCCAAATATGAGCTGAAGACATATCAATTACAATATTTTCTGGATGTTCATGAATATCAAATCCTTGTAAAAAATAAATTTTACTTACAAAAAATAATTGTCCTTTTACTTTATAGGTAGTCAAATTATTTTCTTTCGCTCTTGAGACAGTTATAACTTTCGCGACTTTTCTGCTGAATAGAATTGCAGCTAATGCAACGCCTGCAATAACTCCAAGTGCAAGATTATGAGGTTTTGTGAGCATAGTAACTGCAAAAGTCATAAGCATGACTGCAGTATCACTTTTAGGTATCTTTCTAATATTTTTTAATCCATTTATATCTGCTGTACTTATTGCGATCGTTATCATGATTGCTACTAAAGCAGCCATTGGTATTGCTCCAATCCAAGACTTCAAGAGGATAATCATAATTAGTAGAGATATACCTGAGGAGAGGGTTGATAATCTAGATTTGCCACCATTCTCAGTATTCATAACAGATTGCCCAACTAAGGCACATCCTGCCATTCCACCAAACAAGGATGCCACGATATTTGCGATTCCCTGTCCTCTTGCTTCTTTATTTTTATTAGAACTTGTATCAGTTACATCGTCTAAAATATCTTGAGTTAAAAAGGTTTCCATTAAACCCACGAGAGATATCGCAAGTGAAGTCGGCAAAATTATTCCTAATGTTTCAAGACTAAAAGGGACTTTCCCATTTTCTATTGATCCAAAAGGGAGAGAAATACTTGGTAATCCATCAGGTAATTTACCCAAATCGCTAACAGTTGGGACATCTAGATTAAAGAATATGCTTATAAGAGTAATTACTACTATTGCAATAAGTTGAGATGGGACTACTTTTGTGATTTTTGGAAGCCCATAGATAATTACTAATCCTAGGATTACAAGAATCCAAACTACTGGAATCTGAGAGTTAACTGGATATTGACTTATAGTTTGTTCAACTAATCCTTTTGATTCTTTAATACCTATTCCTAACTGAGGGAGTTGTGCTTGAAATATTAAAAGTGCTAGTGCATTTACAAATCCACTTAATACTCCTGTTGGCACGAATCTCATTTGGTAGGCAAGTCTTAAATATCCCCAAAGAATTTGGAATATTCCAGTTAATATTCCAGCTGCAATAAGATATGGGACTCCTAATCCAGGAGATTGTGATTCTCCATAGGCAACAAGTCCAGTCATTAAAAGAGCTGTTGAACCTGTAGCTGAAGTGATCATCCCTCTTCGTCCTCCAACAATCGCAATTGTTATAGATAAACAAAATGCACCAAAAAGGCCAACTTTAGGATCTACACCAGCTATGCCTGAAAAGGCAATTGCTTCTGGGATCATTGCAAAAGCGACAACTAAGCCAGAGAGAATATTTGACTTTGGATCATCTAACCAATTTTTTGATAAATATCTTGAGAAATTTGACATTGTAAGTTTCTTTATACTTAAGAAGTTACCTCATAAAGGAGGTAAAATGCCTTGTGGGTCAAAAATATTCTTTAAAGTTTTTAATTCATTCACTCTATTTCCAAAAGCTAAGTTAAGTTCTTCCTTATGAGAATTTAAATGATTATGCAATTGTGCCAAGTGAATATTTGGATAAAATCTTTTCAACTTACTCCATGATTTATAAATCCAGTCCAAAGCGACTTCTTTTTCTTGAAGATCATTTTTTTTCCATGATGCATATATCCATGGTTTCCAAGTACTTTTTCTATGAATAAAAAAACTTGAGCCATGATTTAACTTTTTAGTTTTGCAACCAAGTTGCTGAGAAGCAATATAACAGGAATCATTAGGTCTATTGTCCATTAGTTCATTCAAACACTTTATAAAAATTGGGATATCATTTTTTAAATCTTCTCCAAGAAGACTAATTACCTCAGAATGGTTATTTGAATTCAGTTCATATAAATTCAATTCCTTTGGGAAGAAATTTATTTTGTTAAAGTTCTCATATAGTTTTTTTTCTAGAGCGGGAAATTTGTATAGAGGCATTAAGCATTCTTCTGTTCTTTTATCTTCTAAATTATTTTTGAGTTCAGCAACTACATATATATAAATCTTTTGGGCATAAATCCATTGAAGACTAATATTTTCTGGAAATTCCTCTGATAATTGTATTATTTCCGAAAGTTCATTTAGATTTACAAATCCTTCTATAACCTTAATTGGATTAGATTGGATAGTTTTAAGTTCTATTTCGGTAATGATTGAGAAGAAGGGTGCTGCGCCTTTAATTGCTTCCCAAATCAATTGCTCTTCAGGATTTATTTGATTTTTTTTTAAAGAGATAAATTTCCCATTACCCAAGAACCCTTTAATTGATTCAATATTATCAATGGCTAATCCGTAAGCTCTACTAAGTGGGCTTACTCCACCAGTAAGTATATAGCCTGCCCCAGGAAGTTTAGAAAGACCGATTGGAAAACTTCGATTATGTTTTTGTAAATGATTTACTAGATCCCCCATTATTACTCCTCCTCCTATTGTTACTAAATTGCTTTCTCTATCAATGTGAATTTTGCTGTGATTTTTTCTTAGATCAAGAGTTGTAAAACCATTTTTTGCACAGCTAGATGTTGTACCTCCACTACATACGCAAAGGTGCTCGAATTTTTCCTTAGAATAATTTTCCATATTAAATAAGGAATCATCCACCTCATAAATTAATTTCTTTAACTTTGCGTCCTTTGAATTAATATTAGGAATTTCAAGCAAATTTTTATTTTTTTTCACTACATAATATTCTTCTTTACTATTATGGTATAAGGATTGATTAAATATTGGATAATTTAGATTCGAAGTTAAATAATCAAGTCGCGATTCTTATCTGTGGCCACGGGAGTAGAAATAAACTAGCCATTACTGAATTTCAAGAATTAACTAAACTTATCCAGAAAAGATATCCAAACATTTTGGTTGAATATGGTTTCTTGGAATTTGCTAAACCTTCAATTGTTGATGCGCTAGACAAGTTAAAGGATAACTCTATAAAAAAAATAATAGCAATACCCGCAATGCTTTTCGCCGCTGGCCATGTGAAAAATGATATACCGAGCTTGCTTATGAATTATTCAAGTAAAACTGGTATTGAAATAATTTATGGAAGAGAATTAGGTATTAATAATTTAATGATCAGTGCAGCTTGTGAAAGAGTAAAAGATGTATTTAAACAAAATAATACTCTCAAACCTCAAGAATCATTATTAGTAGTTGTTGGTAGAGGCTCTTCTGACCCAGATGCGAATTCCAATGTTTCAAAAATTACAAGAATGATTGTAGAGGGTATTGGTTTAGGCTGGGGGGAAACAGTTTTTTCTGGAGTAACTTTCCCCCTTGTTGAACCTGGCTTGAAAAATGTTGTGAGACTTGGTTATAAAAATATAATTATTTTCCCTTATTTCCTTTTCTCAGGTGTCCTTGTCACAAGAATAAAAAGGCAAAGTGATTTAGTTGCGATTAATAATCCAAATATTTCATTTATACATGCAAAATATCTTTCTTCACAGTCTTATGTGGTCGATACTTTTGTAGAAAGGATTGAAGAGATTCTTAATAACGAAGGTAATAATTTTATGAATTGCTCAACTTGTAAATATAGATCCAATTTATTTGGATTTGAAAAAGAAGTTGGAATGGTACAAGAAAGTCATCACGATCATGTGGAGGGCTTAGGTATCAGTTGTGATTTATGTGATCCTGAATGTAATGGTGCTTGTGAAATACAAAATCAAATACCAACTCATAACCATGAAAAATCAAACTCAGGAGGAGGAGATTCCTTGGGACATGAACATGTAGAGGCTCATCAACATGAACATAATCACCATCACCATCACCATAGTATTTATCCAAACTCAAAACACCCTTTAGGACCTGTTACGCTTCGCTTGCCTAATAAAGATTAAATCTTAAGAAAATCCGTTGAAAATCAATGAATCACCTGTCTCTTTCTCGACTTAGTCTTAATAGACTCAGTATATATAAGTATTCTTAATATAAAATCTTGAAAGTATTTTGAGCTAGATTTTCCACAATTTAAAGGTTGTTTTCCACGTCCAAATCCACATTAGATTAGAACTGCCAGTATTTTTCAAAAAAAAACAGGACTTCAACATTATTGTTGACTTTTCCTTAAGATCTATTCAATTTCCTTATTCAAAAAGTAAGTTTTTTAAAAACAAACTTATAACATGAGTCTCACTTGATAATTTGAAAAGTTTCCTAGCTGATATTTTTTGATTTTTTTAGAAAAAAATATCATTATAGTTATGCAGAAAAATATAAATTTATGGATCAAATCAGCCAATCAAATTTAACTGATAAGAAATTTCTCGAGTGCTCTTCAAATAAAGTCTCTTTAGAAACAGAGCTTTCAGAAACTCTTTATAACACTATGAAAGATTTCGTATTAAGTAACCCAACTTGGGATCAATATAAGCTTATAAATTCAGCATTAGCTACTTTTCTAGTTCAAAACGGATGTACAGATAATTCTGTATCAGAAATTTATTTAAATCAATTATTTACACCTTCTAAGTCTTTTTAATATTTAAACATGCTCTTCTACTCAAAGCCATCATTGTAAGTGTGGGGCTTTGCCAAGATGATGTGGGCCAGCATGCCCCATCTAGTACAAGCACATTCTTGCATCTCCATAATCTATTGAATTTATCAACTACGCTATTTTCTTCATTTATCCCCATTGGAGCTCCCCCTACTTCATGAATGTAATATCCAGGAGGAGGAGGACTATCTGAAAGTGCGATCAAATTTTTTGTAAATAAACTCCCCAGAGGGATATTCATTAGTTCATCAATATTTTTAATTTCTCCATTTGCAGCTTTTATTGATTTTCGTATTGTGTTTACCATATGTTTTGCCATATTTAACTCATTCTGGCTCCATTCGAATTCAATGTAGGGAATTGGGATACCCCATTCATCTGTTTTTTTGGAGAGGGAAACTGAGTTTTTCTCTCTAGGAAGGACCTCGCCATGAGCGATAAGAAAACCAATGGATTTGTTTTTGTCTTTTTGCAAAAATTTAGGTATTCCCAATCTATCAATTGCCCCCCAGATTCCATAACCTCTATGGAAATTTATGTCGTCAATTTCTGGTAAATTTGAACCAAATGGAATAAAGAAGCTGCCTGCTCCAGAAAGATCGGGAGGATTTTCTAATGGTTTATCTGAGTTTTTTGTTTTTGGGACTGAAAAAAATCTACAGATAGATATGTGATCCATAAGATATTTGCCTAATTTCCCAGAATTATCTTTAAAACCCGAGGAATTTGATTTACATTCTGAGTTCAGTAGTATTCTGAGTGTTGAAATTGTTGATGCGCAGAGAAGAATTAAATCACAATTCAATTCTTCTTTTTGTCCATTTTCTAGGTTTACGATCGTTAGTTTTGAGGCAAGCTCTGTTGCCTTGTTAATCTCAAAAGACTCCACAAGGTAATTAGAGATTATTTGCACATTTCCAGTATCTAAAGCTTTTTTTAAAGAGCTTCCTAAGCTAGAGGACTTGGGCCATTTTTTTTCTTTTACTGATGAATTACGGTCAAATCCTCTTGATTGGATAAATGGATAGTTTAATTTTGAGTTTACTTTGCTGCCAAAAACATTTTCGTTTTCTGTAAGAGGTATTTCACCAATATATTTACCGTCTGGGACTTCTTTAATGCCATCTTTTCGTCCATAGATCCCGCAAAAATTTTCAATGAAATCATAGTGAGGGGATAGTTCATCGTATGAAATAGGCCAGTTTGGTCCGAATCCGTCTTTTTTAGCCGGATGAAAGTTTTCTGAGGAAAGTCTTAATGTTATGCCTCCCCAAGTTAATGATCTCCCCCCATATTGTTTACCTTGGGTCCAAAGAAATGGCTTTTTTTTTGGGAAGTCATAAGGATGCTTCAATTCATTTGAATATAAGTCAGGATTATTTTTCCAATAACCAGGATGTTGGCATTGATAGGCATGTTTTTTTGTTAAAACTCCTGATAATCTTTTAAATGTACTTTTTGGCTCATGATTACTAGCTTCATTCCTTTTAACTTGAGGCCCTGCTTCTATTACTAAAACTTTGATCCCTTGTTCTGCCAATGTAAGTGCTGCTATTCCTCCTGTAGCTCCAGAACCCACAACAATTGCATCATAAGGATTTATATCCAAAACCTATTTCGTGATTTGCTATTTCAATAAATATAGCATTCAGTAAATAATTAATTTTTAGATTTCAGCTTAAGAAGTTAGAATTTATTGAAATACTACTCAAACAAATGAGATTTATAATTTTGACTTTTTTAATAGTTGTTTTAACCCTCCCTTCTAGAAGCTTCGCTGCGTTGGATTATGGTAAACAATCTTTGGTAGGGGCTGATTTTTCTGGATCTGATTTAAAAGGAGCAACTTTCTATTTGACTGATTTACAAGACGCAAATTTGTCAGGTTGTGAGCTCCAAAATGCGACTCTTTATGGAGCAAAATTGAAAGATACTAATTTAAGTAACTCCAACTTAAGAGAAGTAACTTTAGACTCAGCTGTTTTAGATGGAACAGATTTATCAAATACTAACTTGGAGGATTCTTTTGCTTATAGTACCCAGTTTGAAAATGTAAAAATACAAGGCGCAGACTTCACAAATGTGTTCTTGCCAAAAGATATTATTAGGAAATTTTGTGAAAGTGCTACTGGAACTAATCCAATTACCAATAGAGAAACCAGAGAAACTTTAGAGTGCGATTACATTTAAATTTATGCACATACAAGTTCTTTTTTAATCTTTCTTTGTTTATAAAGAGATCTTCCAACAGGCCAACCTAAAGTAGATAAATGTTTCATTAAAGAACCTGAGTATTTGAAATAAAAATTGTCTGAATATTTGATGTCAAGTTCATTTAGAGTGGTTATTAATAAGCATAGATCCTTCTTTTTGCCTTTTTTCATATCCAATAATATCAATGCTTCACTTGTTAATTTTTTTTCTAGTACCTTATCATTTTCAGCAAAACCAACTTTAAGTGAATTTAATGCATCAGAATAAAGAGTATAAATTATTCCATCTTTAGTTTTATCTACAGAAGTATCTACATTAAATCTTGATGATATTAATGTTTTGTATCCTTTAATGATTTTTCTGTTATTCATTATTATTTGATTTCATCCTGAGCTAATTCGTATTTCTCCAATAGATTGTTTACCTCTGCTAGTGCAATCCTCTTTTGACAGGCTGAGTCATATCTATTTACTGCTATTGAAGGTATTGAACCTTTGCTTTTCATTTCCCTTATACCAGTTTCTAAACATTGAAAAGCAACACTTGATAGATCTCTTCCTTCTGCTGCTGCCCAAACTTTCAAAAGATAAGTAAGATTTGATGGTACTGAGATCTGTACTTTGTTTGAATTTGAAGTATTTAATGCAATATCATCGAGACTAATTTCTTTAGAGGAAATAGTTTCTTTAACCTTTTTTTTTAAAAATTTTACTTGGCTTATAGCGTCCTCTTTATTCTTTATTTTTTGTTCTATTTCAAATAACTCTTCTTCAGAATTAATTAAAGCTTCTAATGCCCATTTAGCATCATCTTTCGCAATCGCGGTTCTATCAAGCCATTCATCTCTTATTTTTGACCAATTACTAGGCATAAGCTTTATAAGATAATTCTATGATATATAAATCTATATAGATTGTCTATATATTCTGAATAGAATTAATATAGATTGTTTAGAGATGTAATTGTATTTTTAATAATTCCTCGTCTTAGAAATAATCTTTTAAAATAATTGAAAATGCAGAATCCATCCAATGTGATCTTAGAGGTATTTTTTTCGCCAATTGAAAACGATATATTTGATAATTCAATCTTTTTAAATTTTAGTTATTTGTTTATTTAATTAAAAACTTCTGAGCTTTTAATCTCTTTCAATAAGTTCAATTTTATAACCATCAGGATCCTCAACAAAAGCCAAGACAGTAGTACTGTTTTTCATTGTTTTAGGTTTGGTTGTTATTTTACAACCATTTTTTTCTAATCCTTGGCAAATTAGATGGAGATCTTTTACTCCAATAGCTATATGACCATATTTATCGCCAAGCTCATAGTCTTCAGACTTTTTGTCCCAGTTATAAGTTAATTCAATTACTGAGTTTTCTTTTTCTGAGCCATAACCAACAAATGCCAAAGTGAATTTTCCATGTGGGTAATCCTTTTTTCGCAATAAATTCATTCCTAATCTATTGACATAGAAATCAATGGATTTATCTAAATCTCCAACCCTCAACATTGTATGTAGGATACGCATTTTGAATTATGAACCTTAATCAATTATCTAATATTTAATAACCATCTGCCAAAGTTGATTTTTTCGAAACTAAGTCTTTTTATAAAGTTTAAAAAATTAGGTTAAAATATGAATACGAGATTTCAATAATATATTGAATCAGATATTCCAGAGACTCTCATCAGTATTTTTGTATACTTTGCCATTAAAGGCATCAATACCTTTTGGATATTATTTGTTCTATAAATATTCATTTTTAAAAATACTACTATTTCTAACTTTCCCGATAGCAATAATTGAAAAATCTTTGCCTTTTGGTGGTTTTTTATTATTTATAATTTTGTTTGCTGGATTAGCAAGAAATCCAAATGTCCCCTATTTCGTTAGATATAACGCATGCCAAGCATTACTTATTGATATTGCTTTGATAATAATTTCATATCTCTTGAGAATATTTCCCATAGTTGAATTGGGCTCAATAATTTTTATATTTACACTATGTATTTTTATTTATTCGATTTCTCAATGTATTTTTGGAGTTGAACCTGAAATCCCCTTAATTAGTAAATCTGTAAGAATGCAAATTTAAAAAGATTTATAGATTTACTGACTTTCTTCAGCACTCATTCAGAATAGATTCCCATCTTTGTTGACTTGCCTTTATTGCTTGCATTGGCGGATTAGCCCCTTCTATTTCAAAGGCTTTAATTAATGATTTATTAGCTAATAGACCTAATCTTGCTGCCTCTTTTTGTCTTGAGCATACTTTTTTTCTTGATCCCTCTTTTAAACTATTTTCGATTTCTTTAAGAATTTTGCTAGCTTCATTCGATTTAGAATAAAAGTCATTCATATAAAAATCAAGTGCCGTATCAGCGAAGATTGCAACTGGAGAGATTATTGTTACTAAGCACACTATAAAACTTACAAATACAAATATTTTCATAAGAATCTTAAGTAAATTTTTTGTCCGATCTCTTTAATACTAAATAAAAGGTAATAACGCTAATTGTTCCAGATGGGCCTATTAAAACATGCCAAAATTGATCGCTACTAATTGAGAGCCTTGTGCCAAAGAAAGTCGTAAAAATAATGCCAAATATTGGGTAAATAATAAAAAGCCAATCTTTAAAAACTCTTTGCCAATTTATAATTAGAAGGATACTTATGATTACTTGAAAAAGGAGAGCAATAGTTTTATCAAATAAAAAATATGAGATTATTGAACATAAAGAAATGCAAAAATTTGTTTTTTGAATAAATTTATTTTTTATAACTGATATTGATAAGCATGTTAGTCCTAAAGATAGGAAAGAATAAAATAACCAATTAAAAAAAGAGGAGTGATCTACATAAATCCAGGATGTTTGGGTATGGTCTATCATTTCAGAAATAGATGCCAATCCTAAAAAAATAAAACCGAAAGGTATCAATTTGTTCTTGCTTATGTGTTTGAATTTATTAATCGATCTAATACCTAATAATATTGGGATGATCGCCGCTTGAAGGTGGGCAAATAATAAAATTAAAAAAAACAAAATAAATTCTCAAACTTAATTCATCCTAATTTAAATAAAAAAAATGTTTCAGGTTACCTGGGTAGAGAAAGGTACCATTGCCCGATTACTATAATCAATATTGTAAGAACAAAAGGGAAAGCAGGATAACGTGTTTGAAAATTAGCGGGTGGCCAAGGAGACCAAGATATTAATCTTCCTTGCGGTTCATTTGAAATAACTTTTTTTTTCGATTTTTTGGATATTAAATTATCTGTGGCAAATCCTTTACTCATAATGTAAATAAAATTTATACTAACAAGAACGTTTCAAAAGGGCGTTTATATTATTCGATACTTTTTATTTGAACGGAGGGGGTGTCAGTCGTATCAGTTTAGAGTGATCAGTCCTGAACTAATTTGACGAGGTTTTTGTACCAAGATTATAAAAAACACAAACAAAACACAAAAAACTTTAAATATAAAAAAAAAGACCCCTATTTCTAGAGATCTTTTTCTGGATTTACTGAATCAAGTGTTTCCTTGTTTCCACTGTTTCAGTAAAACCACTCCTTCACACTTAAATAAATTATGACATATATTTCTTTTTCGTGGAAGTGGCGAATGGAATGTTACTTAACTGTCACATGCGCCAGTTTTTCACGAGAAGTAGATGTTCATTCCGTAAAGTAGTAAGCGTTAATTGTCTTTAATCATTTGGCTAATTTAAATCTATTTTAAAAGCTTTTAGCACGATCTCATCTGTTAATTTTTTACTTTCTTTTCCTCCAATGTTACGGTCATAAGTAAAGAAATTCTCAAACCCTATCATTGAAGAGTGGAGTAATAGCATCTGTATTTTTGTTGATAGTACTTCCCAAATTTCATTTGTATCTGCAAAATACTCTGCCAACACTTTTTACAAATCTGCCAACAATTTGTTGACGTTATATGAAGGTTAGTGATCAGCTATGACAAGGCTAAGATTCCTATATTTTGCAAATTCCGCTTTATATCTACTATTAAAATAATTTTGAAAGCTTATGAAGACTTATGGCGACATATGACTGCTTTCTAAAAACGGAGGGGGTGGGATTCGAACCCACGGTGCCCTTGCAGACACGCTAGTTTTCAAGACTAGAGCCTTAAACCACTCGACCACCCCTCCATGGGTGACATTAAATTTTCACAAATATAATTATACATCAGATTAGATCTTTTAATTTTAAAAAAGTCTTTTAATTTTATGCAGGTTTTGCTTAAAGTAATCTATTGCTGAATCTGTAAAGCATCTCGCCCAAAATCTATTTAATCCTAAAAATCCTGAATATTTAGTATGGCCATAAGGACTTGGGCCTATTATTAATTTTGGATTAATAAAAATTGATCCTTGATTTTGCTTGATTGAATTGTGAAAAGATACATGCTCACAAATTTTTTCACCATTTCTACTCAAACCTATGTATTTTGCATTATCAGGTATACTCGATTTTCTATAAATAGCTAAACCTCCGAAAGCAGAATCTACAGCAATTATTTTTTTTGAGGGATTTATTTTAATCATCCTTGAATATACATTTTTTAATTCCGATTCAAACCTACTGAATCCAATGTTTAATTCTCCTTTTGTTGCTTGCCAGCAATCATTAGGAGACCAAATATTATGACGTAGTGCCCAAATATCATAGTATGCACCTTTTACATTCGCTGTCTGAGCAGACCATCCTTTTTCTGAAATACATTCTTTAATTACTTGACTATCTATATTCCTGCAAACACCATCTGTATCAACAACAATTAAATAGTCTACCCAACCATTTTTTTTACTTTTTAACTCCTCTAAACATCTGTTTCTACATAGGGCTAATCTTTGTGTATGAATTGGTAATCTCGTTCTTAATCTGCCAAAAGATTCATAATGAAAGTTTTTTTTCTGCTTTGAAAGTTTTTTTAGGCTTTCTAATGTTTTGTCATCACTATCAGATTCAACAAAAAAATATTCAATTTTATTAGCAAAATATAGACTCTTATCTAAACATTTTATTGTTTGGAAAATTTGTCTTTGACAATTTCTTATTGTACCAACTATTAAAAAATTCAAAATCAGTTAGTTTAAGTGGATTCAAACTTATACTAGTTATACAAGTTTAATGTTTAAAGATTTTTCTTATTTCAAAAGGAAATTCTTTGTGTTGAACAAGGAAAATTTTTTGGTCCCAAAATTGCCCACTTTCTTGAGAAGTAGAAGCCATAGTACTCTTTCTTTAATAATTAAATGGAAATAGCAGTCTTTTCATTTGTTAATCACAACAATCTTCCTTTGTTAATAAAGCAGTCCAAGGGGATTCCTCCATTGTTGATAAGTCAACTCTATGAGTTGTCATCCAGTCACCATTTGCTTCCACAAACTTTTGAACAATACCTTCTGGAGCTTGATGAATAACAATTATTCTTTGAGAATCATCCTTGCTTACTACTCTAAAAAGCGGCTTAATATCAAATTCTGAATGCCTTTTATCTGCTTCTGCACTATCAAATATTGCAGCCCATTCATCGAAAGTGCTTTAAATTTTAAATTAAACACGGATGTAACTTAACAAGACATAAAAAAAGGAGCTTATTGCCCTTTATTTTAGATCGACTGTAAATCAATATATATGTAAAGAAATCAATTTTTTAAATATTTTGAAAGATATTTAATACTAAACTTCCATGATTTTATAAATAAATTTGAAACACTTTATTTCTTTTCTTCCTTTTTTTTTCATGTCAATTCTTTCGTTAAGTTGTTCAAATAAACCCGTCGAAAGAGAAATGAAAATGCCAATGTTATTTGATGCAAAAGAACAGGCTGAAAAAGAAGCTTATAAATTTGACTGTGAAGGTGCTCATCAAATGGGAGATAAATGGATGCCATGCAGTATGCATGAACACAATCATTAAAAAAAGAGGGTTTTATCTCTCCAATTTTAGATCGACTATCAATCAATTAATAATTAATTAATTTTCTTATCCCATCTCTATTTTCAACTCTATTTATTCTTAACCCAATAAACAGAGCCCATATAAGTGCAAAGACAATTGGTAAGAAAATGATTGCGAGTTTCATCATTTTTTTTATTCTGTTATTTGCTCAAAATAATAACCTTTAAATGAATAACAAAAAATAGGTACTTTATCTAAAAAAAGTAGGGTCGAGGTTTGGCCTCAAAAAATTAATAGCAAAAATTTTATACTCCCGCTACTTTTCGTTCCGCTTGTCGCTTTTTTAGAATTGAATAAGTTTGTGAAGCCCATTTTCGAGAAATATCAAATTCAGAATCTAACTTCTCTCTAAGTAATTTGCCAATTTTATATGCTTCTACGAAGCCTAGATAAATTATTACAAGCAGCTTAGTTATGTTTACTGCAACAACTGCTATCTTTTCAATTCTTTGATCTTGCATTTGTACTTATTCATGTCCACTAAAGTTAACAAAGGTAACAAATTATGCAAACTTTTGAAATTCTGAACGTTCTTTCACCGGGTTGAATCCTCTCCTTATATATTGTTTAATCTTTACCTGGTTTGATTTTTCTCAGTATATAGATAAAAATAGAGCACCAAATTTAGAGCTAATTAGTTTCGATTATAATCTAGCTCTATTTGTGTGTCTGAGACACTCTAGAGATAAAAAAGCAAGGGCTTGGACCCCCTATTTAAATGGTTGGGGCGACAGGATTCGAACCTGTGACATATTGCTCTTAGTTATCTAGGTCGCAAATTTGATAGTTTTTTAGGACAGTCGATCTAACATTTGGGGCCCTTTTTTTTAGGCAGATTGTATAAAAAAAACTCAAAAATTAATTACTCACTCACAGTAAACTATACAATTTTGATTTGTTGGATGTTGGATGTTGGATGTTGGATGTTCTCTATATTCTCTCTCCCAAAAGTTATGAAACTTAGGGCATTTTGCATCGCAGATTTCCTTTCAAATTTAGTCTACAAATTTAGTCCACGAAATAATAACCCAAAATTGACAGTTTGTTGAAATAAACCAAATAAATTATTCCCAACTATGGCAGCAATTATTAAAACGAAGGCAACTATGGCGAAAAGAGCACTTACATCTTTTATGTCATAAGGTGCTTTAAATAAAGGTTTCTGGTCTGCCATAGTTATCAAATATATAAATGCAATTGAATCATACTACTTTAATAATTTTTAGAAGTATTAAGTGATTTTTTAGATTAATTTTGGACAAAAAAAAGGCCACTAAAAGTGGCATTTTTTTATTGGATAAACCAACTAGCTTGTGTAAGCTTTTCCTCTATAAATTAGTTCGTTGTGCTGCTTTTTAGCTGCTTCTTTGTTCTGGACGTACTTTTGTCCTCTGTAAATTAGAGTCATTTCTTAAGCTCCGGTTTCGCTTAAGTCCCCGTTCCTTGGCTTAAGTCGATTTGCGGCTTGCTATACGCAAGTTGAACGTTTTAGTAGCGGTTGCTACAATTTAATAATAACATTCAAGAAAATTATTTGTCTAGGTCTTTAATAAATAAACTTAATATTTTAATTAATGAAATAGGCTCCTACTAAAGAAATTTATGTTTTTCTTTAGGTAGTTTCTTGCAGGTTACATTTTGTTCGTTTTTGAGAAGTATTTTTTATTTAATGAACTTTTAAATGTAAAATTCTTAAGATTATAAAATTTGTTTTATGTTTTCTAGAAGCAAAAAACCTACAGTAAAAAAATCCGCAATAGTTGAAGAGACTCCATTATTCGCTCAATTATTACCATTCGCAAACAGAATGAATGATAAGGTTCAATTAGTAAATGCTTTGGCTTTTACTTTTATTATGGGTTTCTCAATTTTTGGAATTGCTCTATGGAAACTCTCAGGGCTGACCTAATTATTTAATTTTTGCAAAGCATCAATTTTTGATTCTTTGTTTTTAATTATTGTTATTAACCATTTAGAGGCAAGTCCTCTGGATATTGATCTACTTTTTAGAAATCTACATATATAAATGTGTAGATTTTTTTCGTTTTTGGAGTTAAATTTTTCTTCAAAGTCCAATATATCTTCTTCTGATGTCCTTTTTCTTAGCTCGTCCACTAAAGCATGACTAGAGGAATCATTAAATACATTCCCAAAATTTAGGCTTAATGTCATAAATAATTTATGTCCCTATTAAAGAGGTAGCCATAAATTAAATTTTTAAAAACTAATTTATATTTTTTATTTACAAATAATTTAAGATTTAATTTTTTGGTTTAGCCAGAGGAAGCAGACACTTATCTGAATCACAACCTGCTGGTCCTGCTTCAGAAAGTTCTCCAACATCATATTTATTAAGAGCGTCAAAGAAATCGTTATTGACTTTCCTTTCTATCACTTTATTCTGCAATGATATATATTCCTCTTTACTTATTGGTTCAAAGGGTAATCTCGGGAAAGTAGCGTTAGCACTAAATCTAGCCAGCAATGCTGCTGAAATATATCCCTCATTATTTTCTATTGCATTATGAATAGCCTTAGCTAAATCCTCGATTTCATTTTCTCTAAATTCTACGGTTGCAGAGGTATTATGCTCTGTGTAAAATTTCTGCACTTGCATGTAAAAATCAAATTGAGCTAATGCTGAGAAATTATTGATGTCTATTTGGTCTGCGCCGTCTATATTTGCCCAACTAACTTCTGTCGGGATTTCAACTAACCATTCTGTACATCTTGGATCAAATGGATTATCGAGCAAGCAACCATTTTCATCTTTATCAGATTGAGATGGAACAACTGAGTAACCATAATCCATGCAAGCTAAAGCGATTGGGTCATTTTTCCTGAAAGTTATTCTTCTTATGAATCTTTGAGCCTTTGGAGGATGCCATCCTGGAGCAGCTCCAGTAAGAAGACTTTTAGTTCCAGCTGGCTGAACTGTTGTACATCTATTTGGTCTCCTTAGATTATGCTTATCACAATATTCCCATACAGTTTCTTTTACTATTTTTCTCCAAGAATCTAAGAATTTAGCTTCCTTTTCTTTGAAGGCCTTCCCTTCTTCGCTATTTGGCCTTCCTGCTTCCCACCATTTCAACCATGGCGTACCAAAGGCATGGACACAAAAATCAAATAATCCAGTGAAACTTACTCCTACGATAGGATCATATTCCCTACTTTTTCTGTAACGCTCAACTTCAAATTCATGATTAAGTAAGCATGCAACAGAAAGAGCGGCTGCTTTAAAAGCTTTTTTTTGCTCTTCAAAATTTCCTGGATCAATCTGATTTAAATGAACTTCAGCTAAATTGCAATGGAAATCATTTCCCAAGATCTCCCCACAAGGGTTAAGTCCATATCGGCTCATCCTGTGGTCTAACTCTTCTTCTGAGAAAGGACCATAACTACTATTTATCCAATTTCTCGCTTCATCCTTACCTTGTTCTGAGTAGATTTCAATAAATTCCTTTCTCAATTCATCATCTTTGAGAATATCTGCATTTGACCTTGCGATTGCTTCTGGGGCAAATTGAATGGCCCCCTCACCTGAATGGAATTGTTTTGTTACTGCATCCAAAACAGTTTGGTAAGTGGGTTTTGTATGGTAAACCCTAGTATGATTTGCCATTCTGAGGGCATCTTTTTCAGGATCTATTCTCCAATTACCATTCTCATCTTGACTCCATAAATTTTCTTTTGCTGATGCGGCTTCCTTATCATCTGAAGCAAATTGTCTCATTCCAGCACTTCTTCTTATATTCCCAGCAACAATGGTTACTGCAGCTTCATCAATTAATAAACAACACTCTACTGTACTTAATTTCCTGCCAATTGCCTTTCCAAGAAGTGATGCGACTCTAGAGTAAAGATCTTTCAATTTGATAGGATTTGCCATACCACCAAAACCTTTTAATGATTCTCCAGCAGGCCTAATATCTTCCAAATCAATATAAACATCAATTTCTCTTTCAAGACTCTCGTTACTTGAGGCCTCAAGAAGATATTTATAGCTATCTACCCATCCTCTTCTGCTATCTCCAACTTTGATATGAAGATCTTTTCCTTTAATTTCTAATGATGACTTTTCTTCTCTTTGATCTTTAGGAGTTATTCCAACCTCACTGACTGATTTAATATTTATTTTGTTAATTACCGTAGGTAGATTATTTATAAAATGAGGCTCAATTATTGCACCTGTTCCACATCCCATCATTGCTAAGTCCATCATCAAAGCAAAGGCTTCCCAATCAATTAAGTTTGTTGAGGTACAGTTGTATGCTCCTGAGAAATTTTGGTTCTTGTTAATCCAAGGGGTTCCGCCTATCCATAACCATCTTCCTGAAGGTTGAGCTTTTTGGTTACTTTGCATCTCTCTCATTAGGATTAATTCTTCTTCAGAAAGTTTTCCTAATTCTTTTAATCCCGATAAATTCCTTTCACCTACTTCGCTCCAGTTCTCCCTTTTGCCAGATGAAGTTTTTCTACTATAAGATCTGAAAAAAACTGGATAAGCAGCTGGCGCAGTCTTTGGAAAATCATCTTTTTTAAGATTATTGGAATTGCTCTCTGAAGAAGCTTTATTTGGTGCAACAGTCACGATAAAAAAACGTAAGTAAATAACCCGTACTGGAAGAATAACTCTACCTGTGGCGTCTGCAACTATTCTTACCACTATTTAACGGTTTGTGTAGAATTATGTTTAATATGAAATCTTTGTTTCAAGAAAGGATATGGAAAGAGTCCCTGAACCTGAATTAATGGAAGAAAAAGAGCAGGTCATTTCTTATGACGAAGCTGATTTTTCAGAAGGGGAAGTTAATCTAATTAATCAAATAAATCAATATCTTTTGAAAAAAAATATTTCTTTAGGTGAAAAAGATTTAATAGTTGATTTAGGATGCGGTCCAGGAAATATTTCTGAGAGGTTAGCAATAAAATGGCCTAATACTACAGTCCTAGGAATAGATGGTTCTAAAGAGATGATTTTGAGAGCAGAATATAAAAAAAGTATTTCTAATAATCAAAAAAAATTAAAAAATTTACGCTACATTTGTTCTGACATCAAAGACATTAAATCAAATAATTTTTTATTAAAAAAAAGAATTAGTTTACTTGTAAGCAACAGTTTGATTCATCACGTTACCAATCTTGAAGATTTCTTCAACATAATAAGAAGTTTGTCTAGTAACGTCACTGTAAATTTTCACAAGGACTTAAAAAGGCCATTAGATGAAAAGTCTGCTTTAGAACTCAAAACACAATGTTCAACTAAATATAATGAGATTTTAACTAATGATTATTATGCCTCTTTAAGAGCTTCTTATACTTTTAAAGAGTTAAAAAATTTCACCTTAGAGAATGATCTATCCTCTTTAGATGTGTTTGAAGAAGGTGAAAATTATTTAATAGTCTATGGTAATGTTTAAGAACTAAGTGAAAGGCCCTTATATTATATAAATGAGCTTAGATACTAAAATTCTAAATAATAAAGAAATACTGGATGCGGTAAATAAAAGAAAAAATTTTGCTATTATTTCACATCCAGATGCTGGGAAAACGACTCTTACCGAGAAGCTTCTTCTTTATGGAGGTGCTATTCAACAGGCAGGAGCAGTAAAAGCTAGGGGTAATCAGAGAAAAGCCACCTCAGACTGGATGGAACTTGAGAAACAAAGAGGTATTTCTATTACATCAACTGTATTGCAATTTGAATATGAAAGATCAGTAATTAATCTATTAGATACACCAGGACACCAAGATTTCTCTGAAGATACTTATAGAACATTGGCTGCTGCTGATAATGCAGTTATGTTGGAAGATGCTGCTAAAGGACTAGAACCTCAAACTAGAAAATTGTTTGAAGTTTGCAAGATGCGAAAAATACCAATATTTACCTTCATAAATAAAATGGATAGACCAGGAAGAGAGCCATTTTCTTTACTTGATGAAATTGAATCAGAACTTGGATTAAATACCCTACCTATAAACTGGCCAATTGGGAGTGGCGAGGAATTTAGAGGGGTTATTGATAGATTTTCGAGAGAGGTGATTTTATTTGATAAAGCAGTGAGAGGGAAACAATCGAATGAGAAAAGATTAAGTCTTGAAGATAAAGAGCTATCAAAATATGTAGAGAGAGATTTACTTGAAAACTCACTTGAAGAATTGGAAGTTCTTGATGAGGCAGGATCGAAATTTGAAAAAGAAAAAGTTTTTAATGGCTCTTTAACCCCAGTTTTCTTTGGATCTGCTATGACTAATTTTGGAGTAAGGCCATTTTTAGATAGTTTTTTACAAATGGCACAAAAACCAACTTCAAGAAATAGTAATAAAGGGGATATTGAGCCTGCAACCAATGAATTTAGTGGGTTTGTTTTTAAGCTTCAGGCAAATATGGATCCAAAGCATAGAGATAGGGTTGCTTTTATAAGAGTTTGTAGTGGAAAATTTGAAAAGGATATGTCAGTTAAACATTCGAGAACTGGGAAAACAATCAGATTATCAAGACCACAAAAAATATTTGGGCAAGATAGAGAAGTAGTTGATGATGCCTATCCAGGAGACGTTATTGGCTTGAATAATCCAGGTATGTTTTCTATTGGAGATACTCTTTATACTGGTTCACATTTGGAGTACGAAGGTATACCATCCTTTAGTCCTGAAATATTCAGCTGGCTAAGAAATCCCAATCCCTCAGCATTTAAGAACTTTAGAAAGGGCGTTAATGAACTTCGTGAAGAAGGCGCTGTTCAGATTCTTTATGATTTTGATGAGAGCAAAAGAGACCCTATACTCGCAGCTGTTGGTCAATTGCAATTGGAGGTTGTAACTCACAGATTAAAAAGTGAATATGGTGTGGATGCAAATCTTGAATCAATGCCATATCAATTGGCTAGATGGGTTGCTGATGGATGGCCAGCCATTGAAAAACTAGGCAGAATATTCAATTGTAAAATTGTTAAGGATTGTTGGAATAGGCCAGTTATTCTTTTTAAAAATGAGTGGAATTTAAATCAATTTATTGAAGACAATAATCAGTTAGCTTTAAACAAAGTTGCTCCCGTTGTTAGTGGAGTTGAACCAATTGTTTTATAAAGCCTTAATGGAATATAAAATTGGTTAATCTATTATTATTGGTAAAAAATTTTGGATTCAAACAGTAATAAAAAAAATAGTGAAAAATCACCTTATGAAATATTAGGTGTGAAAGAAGGTGCTGCATTTGAGGATATTCAAAAGGCTAGAGATCTTAAAGTAGAGGAGGCTGGTGAAGATTTAATTTTGAAAGCAAAAATAGAATCCTCCTACGATCAATTGCTGATGGGTAGTTTGAAAGCTAGGCAATCAGGGAATGTAAGCTATGAAGCTGTGAGTGCTTCAAAAAAAGAAAAACAAATTAATCTTGCCAATAATAATTTCTCACTGTTTTCTAAGATAAAAAATTTAAGTAATAACTCTAAGAACCCAAGTCAGTACAATCTGCCAAAAATAACCCCACCCTCATTTGATAATCTTTCAATAAAAATATCTGTAGGGCTATTATTTTTAATTTTGTTATTTATCAGTCCAGATTCTAATAATAGACTTCTGCTCTCTATCTCAACATTAATACTTACCTATACCCAAATTAAATCAGGGAAAAGATTTATAGGTTCTCTGGGTTGGAGTGTTACCTTTCTTTCGATAGGATTAATATTCGGTGGATTACTTGAAAATAATTCTTTCATTCAGGAAGTTTCTAACAACTCTTTAACAATACAAAAAATTCAAAGTATTCCAGCCATGATTATTTTATGGCTAGGCGTAATTTTCTTATGATTGATTTTCTATCATCGACACAATTTCTTCATAATTTATAAGATATTTATTCTTACAAAATTCACAAACTAATTCAGCTTTGCCATCTTTCTTGAGGATGTCCTCCAACTCGCTTTTATCAAGCATTTTCATTGCATTTAAACTTCTTTGTTTGGAACACCTGCATTTAAAACTAACTTCTTGGGAACGAACTTTTTCAGAGATTGATTTATCGTCAATATCGGGGAATATATTTTTTATTAAGGAAAGAAGATTATCTTTTGACTGAAATAGGTCTTCGCTGAAAGAATTAATTTCTCTACATCTTTCTTCAAGTAATGAGACCAGTAAAGGATCAGTGTCTTTTTTAGGTAAAACTTGAGCTAATAAGCCACCACTGCATATGACACCTTTATTTTTAATTTTTTCTCCTATAAATACAGCAGAAGGAGTTTGTTCTGAATGATATAAATATGAAGCTAAGTCTTCTGCAATATTTCCATTTACTAATTCAACTGTACTTGTAAAGGGTTCTCCAATTCCGCTATCTCTAATAACATTTAAATATCCTGTACCTAATGCTTTTGTGAAGTCAAAAGAATATTTATTACCATCTATTTTGACTAGATCTAATTCTAAATCAGGATTTCCTACATAACCTCTGACTTTGCCATCTCTGCCTGCATCAACTAGCAATCCTTTCAAAGGTCCGTCAGACCTCACTCTTAAAGTTACCCGCCCGTGCATTATCTTCATTGAGCTTGCTAAAAGAAGCGAAGCACTAAATGCTCTTCCTAAGATACAAGTGGTTAAATAAGAAAGACCGTGTCTTTTTTTTGCTTCTAGAGAAGATTCTGTTGTTAAGACAGCAACTAATCTTATTCCTCCATTTGCTGCTGTAGCTCGAACTATTCTATCCGTCATGATTTTCTTGCATAAGATTTTTGATTTTTCCTTTTTCCAGAGTTAATATCCTGGACGGAATGCCTTCAAATAAGGAAGGTTCATGAGTAACGATGATAATTGTATTTTTATTTTTTAGATCAAGAATTAAATTCTTCACATCATTTCTCATTGAATAGTCTAATCCAGCAGTTGGTTCATCAAGTAAAAGAATTGAGGGGTTTCTAAGTATTTGAACAGCTACAGCTAACCTTCTTTGTTGGCCGCCACTTAGTTGTTCTGGAGGTTGGGCGAGATTAATTTTTTTTAAACCAACCTTATTTAAAACTATTTCTATATTTTTCTCTCTTAAAGATCTATGGCCTATTTTTAATTCTTTCCCAATGGTTGTCCCGATAAAGTATCTTTCAGGAAATTGAAATACTACTCCACAAAACCATCTTCTTTGCCTGGAAGATAAAATTTTATTCTTCCAAGTAATTTTTCCTTTTTGTGGACTTGTTAATCCGCTTATTATTTCGAGTAGCGTTGTTTTCCCTGAACCACTATTTCCGCAAATTAAAATGATTTCATTTTCATGAACTTTTAAATTTAGATTATCTATTATTTTACTTTCACCAGTTTGAGGTTGATAAGATATTTCTTTTAAATCAAGCATTATTAATTAATTAAGAGCTATGAATTTTAATCTAGTAGTTACTTACTTATAATAGCTTTAGATCTAAAAAAGCTATTAGTCAATATGAATATTATTTTTAGAGAAGTTGATCCTTTTAATTGTTGGATATGGATAAGGTTTTCAGAATCACCAACTCAAGATGAAAAAAATTATTTAGATGGAGTTTTTGATAGTTGGTACGTTTTAGGTAGGTTAGGGGGATTTAATTCTGAAAATTTGCAAACTCATGAAGAGGGTTCTGATCTAAGTTGGATGTCCTACGATAATGACCAAAAAAATGCATCTCTTCCAGCCTTAATGCATAATTTAGGAATTATGGAATATCAAAACCTTTGGGGAAGATGTTGGGTTGATTTTGGAACTTCAGACTCTATTTCAATAGACATATTAATTAATTCTTTGAATGAGATATCAAATAATTATGTAAAAATTGAAGAGTTAATTATTGGAGGTGAAAATAATGATTGGGCAATTGAAGAACATGAAGATTTAGTTTTCAAAGATTAAGTGTTTTAGATGGAAGACTTAACAAGATTAATTATTTCCCATGAGAGAATTGAAAATATTAAGAAAAATAATTTAGAACTTTCTAAAGAAGAGGCTCATTATTTAAATAAAGTAATGAGGATAAAAAATGGAAAAGAAATATTCATAGCTAACGGTGAGGGTTTATTGTGGAAAGCTATAAAAGTTAAAAATGATTGTTTAGAAATAATTCAATTAAAAAAACCTTACTTATTTCAAGAACAAGAAACTTACTTATTAGGAATAGCTGTTGTTATACCAAAAAGTGGTTTTGAGGATATTTTAAAAATGTGTACTGAAATAGGAATTGATTTTATACAGCCATTATTTTCAGAAAGACAGGTAAATAAAAATTTAAATTTTTCTAGAAAACTTTTGAGATGGAATTTAATTATCAAAGAAGCAGTTGAGCAAAGTGAGAGATTATGGAAACCAACTATTTTAAATGGAATGGATATTATTGAATGGCTAAAAAGTAGAGATAATCAAGAAAGAGTTTCAATTTCTATAACTAGAGAAGAAACACTATATGACTTAAATCAATGGTTAAGAAAACAACAAGAATTTGGAAATAAAAAACGAGGTATTTTTTGGAATGTAATTGGTCCTGAAGGAGGTTGGTCCGCTAAAGAAATTGATTTTTTTAAAAAAAATAATATTAGCTTTGTTAAGCTTTCCGACACTATCTTGAGAACTTCAACGGCTAGTATTAACGCATCATCAATTCTAAATCAGTGGAGAATTGATTTGAAATTAAAGAATTAGATAAATATGGATTTAATTAGAAATCAATTTTTTATAGGTTTTTGCATTAATTTTATTTTGATTTATATATTTTGTAGGATTCCTTTGATGACGAAAAGTGGTTGGGTAAGTGCAGGCATCTTAGGCACAATTTTGTGGGGATGTTTGTCTTGGCAGGGATGGATGTCAGTTGTAATTTATTTATTATTTGGATCCCTCGTTACCAAAATAGGTTTTAAATTTAAAAAAGCACAAGGAATTGCTGAAAAAAGAGGAGGGAGGAGGGGTCCTGAAAATGTATGGGGCTCAGCAGCTACAGGATTATTTCTTGCCATTATGACCAAATTTAATGCTGCCAATGTAGTGATGTTTAAAGTAGGTTTTGCTGCAAGTTTTGCTGCAAAGTTGGCGGATACTTTTGGTAGCGAAATTGGGAAAAGATTTGGTAAAGACACATACTTAATTACTTCACTTAAAAAGGTGGAAAGGGGAACTGAGGGAGGAATAAGTTTAGAAGGAACATTAGCTAGTGTTTTGGGATCAATATTTATGGCTTTTATAATGCTTCGTCTATCAATTATTTCTACAAAATATCATTTTATAGTTGTTGTAGTTTCTGGATTCTTGGCAACACTTTCCGAAAGTATTATTGGTGCTAAATTTCAAAACAAATATAAATTAAGTAATGAATTGGTAAATGCTATTCAGACAAGTATTGCTTCTTTTTTTGCTATCTTTGCTCTTATTTTATATTCATATTTTTTAAATTAATAATATTTGGAAAGACCTAAGATCCCTTCCATTTTGTAAGAATCTCCCAGCTTTTAAGTCTTTGGAAAAGCCAGAAATGACCTTCGGAATTTAGATGAATTCCATCATGCGTAATCCAATTTTTACTCCTTTTATCAGAGTACATTTCTCTAAAAGTAGGAAGAAATGGGACATTCTGATTGAGGCATACTTCCTCCATTCTCCTTTCATAAGAATTACAAAAATCATTTGAGTACCATAGACATCCTGCGAACGGCATTTTGCTTTCGTCAACTGGTGTCAAACCAATAACAAATACATTTGTTTGAGAGTTAATTTCATTAATTAGCCTCTCGAATCCATATTCAAATCCATCTATATCTAATTGATGTCTTCCATTTATCTGACCAATTGCTGCAGTGTCGTTAAGACCTACATTTAGTAGGATTGCTTTAGGTTTATTTCTTCTCGTTTCTCCTCTAGATGACCATTCTTTTTCCCATCTAGATGAAACTTTTTCTATCCCATCACCCCTAACGCCAAGTTGATAAATAACTGGCCCATTTTGGTTATTACCCCAATCTTTTCTAAGCCTCTCACACCATCCACCACCCTCATTATCTCCCCATCCATAAACTGAGCTATCTCCAATTACAACAAGCTGTTTTGGTAAACTAATCACTATTACCGGAAAAAATAATTACTTGATTTAACAAATTATTCTTACAAATCAAGTTAAACTAGTTTTGATTTTACCATTTATTAATTCTCCAACTATTGCGATGGAGCTATAAGCTATCAAAACTATGGTGACTTCTTGCCATGCGAAGGAACTTAGTGATTCTTGTAATTGCCAACCTAGACCAACACTTCCAATAACCCCAACAATTGCAGTTTCTCTAATAATGATGTCAGATCTATAAGCGCAATATGCTAAGTAACTTTTTGCTTGTTGAGAAAATAAACCTAAAAGCCAACTAGTCTTTTTTGAGATTCCGAGAGATTTCATTGCAATATAATTTCTCTTGTCTTGGCTATCTAGATTTGTAAAAAGTAATTTGCTAGTAATACCAGCGTTGTGGAGACCTAATGTTAAAGCTGCTAAAGATAAAGAAGGATTATTAAAAGTTAATAGAGTTAGGAGTATTACAGGTGTAGGTATTAAACGTAGTAAAAATGCAAAAATTTTTATAAAAATTTTAGAACTATTGTTGTTAAAAATTCCTATTACTAATGGAGGTAAACTAATTGCGATTCCTGTTGATAAAAGACTTAAAATTATTGTTTCTAATATAAGTTTTAAGAAATCAAATAATCCTAAATCTGAGCTTGATTTAAAAAGAGAACTAACGGAATTAAAATTTTCAAAATTATTATTAAAAATAAAATAAAGAAAATATGAAAAAGAAAATAAAATTGTTATGAAAAAAACTGTAATAAAAAAAATAGATAGGATTTTATTTGTAGTATTAAATTTTATTTTTTTGAATATTATTCCAGAAAGAATTATCAAAATTGCTAAGGACCATAAATAAGTCCATAACTCTCTAAAATTCAAAGTTTGGAAAGATAAAAAAATACTGGTACCTATTCCTCCAATCCCAAAAAGTCCTAAAATCACAGTACTTCTTATTGAACACTCTAATCGATATAAACCAAAGTTTTTAAATGTATTTATTATTGGATTCCATATTAAAGTTAGTAAAGAAGAAAATTTAGGTGCATTTATTTGATTTATAGATTCAAAACTTTTGTAGTCAATAGTTTCTAATTGTTCAGCAAAAACTTTTGAATTTACAGCAATATAAGGTATACATATAGCTATTATTCCTATCGAAAAATTTATTCCATATATTTGCATTAATATTATTCCCCAAACCACTTCGTGTATAGATCTAATTATTGTTAGAAAAAACCTTATTATGCGGTAGAAGAAATTTGGAATATTAAAGATTTTATAAAAAATATTTGAGGAAATTATTCCAAAAATTGCTCCAAAAATAATACTTACTAACCAACTAAAAAAACCAATTAAAATAGTTTCATTTAATCGCTTAATTACGGTAATAGTGATTTCATTATCGATCTTGGGATTAAATGCAGAAATTAAGAATTCTTGGAATAATTTAAATCCTCCAAAATGAATATTGCTTATTAATTGATACCCTAGAGGTATGCATACCAAAATTGGAAGAAAAGATAATGAGGTATAGTTTAATTTTAATTTGTTCAACTAATTAATATATTTTCTCTAAATGAATCTTCTTTAAGTTATTTCTTTTGATATTGAAAAAAATTTTACCATCCTTTATTCCAATAACTTTATCGAAATCGTTCAGCAAATCTAATCTATGTAATGCAACTAATGCTGTCTTTGGGGATTTTTTTGTATTATTTTTATCTACATTTTCAAGCAGAAGGTTTTTAATTGTTGTTATCAATTTGGGATCTAGGTTATTAAAAGGCTCATCTGCAAGTAATATATTTGATTCCTGAATTAATGATCTAGCTATAGCCACCCTTTGTTTTTGCCCCCCAGATAGTGTTCTGATTTTTTTGTCGTAAATATAGTTATGAAGTCTACATAATTTCATATATTTATGCGCCTTCTTAAAAGAACTTATATTTAGTAAATTTTTAAAAGCGAAATAAAAATTGTTTTCCGCTAGTAGTCCACAATTAACATTTTGTTCTGCCGAGAGATCCTCTATTAATCTTAAATCTTGCCATATAGTTGTTATTTTACTTTTCTGCTTTCTATCTAATTCCTCGAAACTTTCATTGAATAATTTAACCTCACCTTGAGTTGGCTTTATAGTGCCATTAAGAACTGATATAAGTGTAGTTTTTCCTGAACCGCTTTTACCTAAAAGTGCAATTTTTTCCCCAGAATTTATTTTTAAATTTATTTTATTTAGGATCAGATCGTTTTTGTATTTATAAGATATATTTTCTAATTCTAAGACAGTATTATTCATCTAATTTTATTTAATTTCCTCCCGATTTCCTCTATATTTTTATATTGTTTTGATTCTGCCTTTATAAATCTTTTTGCATTGAACATATCTAATATCTGTTTATGTGATTTTTGCTTTATATCTAAATTTAGAATTACTGATTTAAGTTCTTTTGCAAACCCTTCCCCGAATCTATTTTCAAGATCACCTTGAGCTACCCAATGATAGTCAACATATTCTGGTGTGATCCAGAATAATTCTAAATTACTTGTTCTTTTGGGATTATTTTTAAGATTGTTTTCCCAAACCTGTTTATTTAAAGCTCCAGCATCAAATGCCCCACTATTAACTAAAGCTATAGTGGCATCATGACTCCCACTAAAACCTGCTTTTTTTCCTTTAAAATGTTTAATTTCTACCCCTGCTTGATTTAAAAAATATTCTGGCATTAATCTTCCAGAAGTTGAGTTTTCAGAGCCAAAAGTAAATCTTAAATTCTTTAGTTTTTTAAGTCCTTTAATGTTTGAAATTGAGTTAAGTTCTAAATTTTTGTTTACTATAAAAACACTTTTAAATTCCTTATCGATATCTCTTTGAGCTATGACAATTGAATTAGGTGTTTGTAATCTTGCTTGAACTCCTGATAAACCGCCAAACCAAACTAAATCTAAATCTTTAGTTCTAAATCCAGTTACTGCTGCAACATAATTAATAACAGGTATGTATTTAACTTCTACATCAAGTTGTTTGGATAATTCTTTTGAAAATAAATTAAATCTTTTATCCAAAACATCTTGGTTTTGATCAGGTATTGCTCCAACTTTTAAAACTTTGGGATTTGA
>QCCD01000011.1 GCA_003281405.1 Prochlorococcus sp. AG-347-K16
GGCTTAACGGTCGCATTAGTATCATCACTCCAGGTTTTATTTTCTATAAGAGAAAGAACGCCCTCATATTTATAGGACCATGGTTGGCTAATTTTTAAAGAAGGTGTACCACCTGCGGCATCTTTTACTGTTATTAAATTTGTGTCATTATTGCCATCCCAAATATAAGCACCACCTAGTGAATCAATCTTAAGTTGATGTCCATTTTTATCTGTTTCTATATCTTGTAAAGTGCCAACATCAATGCCAACAATTCCATCACCATTTAAATCCTGATTAAAGACTGTTTCATATCCTCCAATATTTGGGGTGAATGAAGATTTTCCCCAATCTAATATTCCAGATGAACTAATTGAATGTATCTCCCATGCAGACATCCCTTTAGTCTCTGCTTCAGAAGAATCTTCATTTTGATTACCTGATAAGAATCCATCTGTGAAAGTTTCAGTAAATTTAATTGCAAGGCTATAACTTCCATCGGGCTGTTTTTCTGCTGCATAACCAACCGCGTTGAATGAGCCCCCTTCCCATGAACCTGAATCTTCTAATCTTGGATTACCATAGTCATCTTTTATTTTTAAAGTAGTATCTCCATCAACAATATATAGAGAACCAGATCCTCTTTTTAACTCAACTCCATAGGTATCTGTAGTAATCTTTTCTAGATCATTTAAATCAATGCCTTTCTTTCCGTCCCCGTCAATATCTTGATCAAATATAGTTTCAAAATCTGAAATTTCTGCTCCCCATGTACCCATCCAATCAAAAGATCCATCTGTTTTGACTTCATAAACTACCCATTGTTCATCTATATGTGTTTGTCCTCCCCAAGTGTTCGTATTTGTCTCTTTTACGGCTAACGCATATCTATCATCACTGGCATCTCCAGCAGTTCCTTTATTATCTAATCCAACATAGAGCGCCTCTCTTTTAAAAGATCCTCCTCCATCCCAAGTTTGATTTTCATCAAGGACAATTGAATTTCCACTCCATTCCTCAACCACAGGAATATAAGCGCCAGCAGAAGTAACTATGAATAATGAGCCATTACTATTTACTGCAAGTTTTTCTCCAGTATTATCTGTGGTTTTTAAAGTTAAATTACTTGTATCAACACCAATAGCACCATCATTATTTAAGTCTTCATTGAATGAGGTCTCAGCTCCAGCGATATCTTCTGTGTAATTTGAATTATTCCAATCAAGTACTCCTGTTGAACTTGTTTGGATAGTCTGCCAACTGGTTCTCTCTCCGTTACTCCATTGATCATCAATTATTTCTTTAATTGCGATAATATAACCCCCAGATGAGAGTTCTTCTACCGCATAAACCTCTCTACTACCTCCCATCCATGCGTCATTTAAATATGCTGCTCCTCCCCATGATTCTGTAATTAAGATCGGGTCATTTGATGTGTCGTTATCTTTTAGGATGTAAGTCTTTTTGTCATAGTCATTTTGTACATTATTCGTATAAACGGCATCACCTTTTTCTCCTCGTCTTACCTGTACTAGATCATTAATATCTGCAGTTTCTTCTGTCTCATAATCCATCTCCCACCAGTTATAACCGCCTGCCACAGTACTCCCTGAATCTGTTGTAGAACCAGATCCAGAATCAATTTGCCCAGTTCCTGTATTTTCAGATCCATAATCAATTTGCCCAGTTCCTGTATTTCCAGATCCAGAATCAATTTGCCCAGTTCCTGTATTTCCAGATCCATAATCAATATTCCCTGTTCCAGTATTACCTGTTCCAGTATTTTCTGTAGAGGAACTAGATCCATAACTTTGAGAAAGATCAGGAGTCTCATTATCTACATAACCATCACCAGAACCCACCAACCACTGGCCATCTACCTTTCTTATAAATCCAGTTCCATTAGAAGAAGTTGAATGATCAATTGAAGCTTTTGCCTCAGAAGAATCATCCATTAATCTCTCTGTTTGATTACCGTTTTTGTCGTATGCAGCGCTATATCCACCACTACCAGTTCTTCCTGCAATAAGTATTTGACTATTGGATGTAATATCAAGCTTGTTAAATAAATATGAATCTGAGTCAGAACTAAACCAACTTTGTGACCAGTTACCCTGCGAATCCTTCTCAAATTTTGCAAGATATCCATCCCCAGCACTTGGACCCTCGCCAATTACATAAACTGAGTTTTCAGAATGATCAATTTTAGCTGCTAATGCTGTATGTCCTACCTGTATAGCTGAACTTTGTACCCAATCCCCATTATTTTTTTCTAAGACATAAAAATATCCATTATTAACACCAGAACCACCCTGATATTGACGATTTTCAGCAACTGCGATTATATCTTGACCAACATCAAATTGAATACCATTTCCTGAAGTATTAGCTCCAACATTATCCCAACCGGAAGTAATTGTTTCTTGTAAAACGCCAGACTCGCTATATCTGAGAATATTTCCACCATGCTGCAAATAAAAGCTTCCATCATAAAAAGAAGCTGATTGAAGTTGATCTACGTACTCCCATTGATTTGCAACTAATGGTTCATCTATAAGAGTTGTAATATTGCTCTGCGAGTCAATTAGTATTGCTTTTTTATTTGTGTTGACCAGCGTGGTTCCATTAGAAGAAGTTGCTAAATGTTCTCTATGAGAATTTAAGTAAGATTTCCCATCATCTGAATTGAGAATTTCTATAGTTCTAATATGAGTTCCAGTAGAAGTTAAAACAGTTAAGGTATTGCCAAGAAAATCTTCTCCCATCCCCATCATGGGACCACTATTATTTGGTTTAGTTACACTTCCTAAAATGTATAAATTACCAGAGGAATCGCTATCGATTTCTAAAGGCTTAACGGTCGCATTAGTATCATCACTCCAGGTTTTATTTTCTATAAGAGAAAGAACGCCCTCATATTTATAGGACCATGTTGAGGCTACTGATTCTCCAGTGGCAGACATACTTTCTGCGATCGATGAATATATTATTTGATCCGTTCCAGCACCATGAATTGCTCCTGTCATCTTCATGCCGCCATCCATTACATGGAAATCACCTTCATATGCTGAGCCATTTACATATCCAATAACATTTGAAAGATTAGTTACGCTTTGTGAGCTAACAGTATCTAAGTAATTACCATCTGAATCTTGAATTATTTGTGAACTACTTAAGTAATCAAAAGTAATTAGTTGTCCAGCAAGAACTTTGTCTGACAAAGTCGCTTGTAATTCAGTATTAGACGTACTAACAGCAGTAACTGGATTAGTTAATCCATCTACAGTTACTTGTAAAGCTGAGAAAGTAGCTCCTGAAGCTAAGGATATATTCTCGCTAAAGGTAAGGATTAATTTACTTCCATCATTTGAAATCTCTGAAGTAGTTAATGTTGGATTTGTATTATCTGCAGGGGGGTTACTATCAGTAACAGGCATCCCGGGATCAACGATCCTTCCGTTTTTGGTGCCATCACCATCCCACTGAGCATCACCGTCAGTAAGGGTTAAAGTTACTTTCTTATTATTAGGATCACTGGTGTCAAAGCTATATAAAGCATTACCGCTTGAATCTACATATGGCCTGAAGTCGTTATAGAGATAGTTATATCTGAGATATGAATTAGCACTACTGAACGAAGAAGGCAAATAAATATCTGCATTAATAGTGCTGCCAGGTTCTAATCCAGAGATATTAAAGGCGACGGGATCATAGGTTGTCTGATATTGAGAACCCACAGAAACCGTATAACTTGATCCATCTGACAGTGGTATTGAATACTGAGAATTAACAGCATCAAAAACTTCTATTCCTTTTAATGAATAAGTTGACTGAACCTTGATAGCAGCAATATTTGTCTGGTCAGCGTCAGATCCTAAATTAAATTGTTCTGCAGTTGTCCAAGGAAGAATTGCAATATCTGGCTGATAAACATCTGCCTCTCCATCCTGGTCATAGTCAAGTAATTTACCGTCATCATCTAGGAAACTCTGCGATGCAATTGATAATCCCTTTGGCTGAGTTCTATCAATAGATTGAGAACTTTGAGTGAGAGTAATATCTGATGCAATATTTACTGACTGAGATTTCTCTAATATCTGCTCTCCTTCTTTAGAGAAAGTGGCTGTAAAGATATTGGTACCATTTACTAAATTCTTCCAATCACCATCTGTAAGTGTGTAACTCCAAGTTCCACCAGATGAAGTTGCTTTTCTTGTTATCCCGGCAAAGGTGATCGTAACTTCTCGTCCATCATCTTGACCTGTAAGAGTAACTCCAGAAACTTTTTCTGCATTATTAATTGTGTTATCACTGGCAACCTGACTAAAGGAAACATTAGGTAATGGTTGACTATATATATTGACAGGATCTGAATAAACAGAACTTCTAATACCAGTTCCATCTGAATATGTAGCTTTAACTCTTAAGGTCTTATTACTATCTCCTGCCTGAGGAGAATATGTACTGGATGTCGCTCCGCTGATATCTGTCCAGGTATTGGAGGTATAGGAAGCTTCCTGCCATTGATAGAAAATATTGGGATTAGAATTTACTCCATCTGGATCATCTGTAATGGCACCTGCAGTAATAGTCCCACCGACAATTGGATCACCGGAAATTGGAGCAAATATTCCCTGACCGCTATCTTTAATAGTTCTACCAGCTGGTCTTACATCTACATCACCGTCGTCAAAACGTAAGGTTTCTATATTGGTGAGAGTGTCAGTACCATCTGTTCCAGAGATTGTAATCGTCTCAAATAAACCAGAGACTGATGTAGAGATGGAGTAATCAGCCTGATTCCCCGAGAAGATAGCGATATCAGTTCCTGTCCCACCGTCAATAGTGTCATTACCAGCTCCAGCAGTTATCGTGTCATCACCTGCATCCAAAGTGATTGTGTCATTACCACTCCCAAGGATTACGGTGTCGGTACCCCCTCCTCCATAACGTCCGGGTGCTCCTTTGTAAATTATGTTTGCTGCAGATAAATCGGTAAAAGTAGCGGAATAACTATTACTTGCATCAATTGTTATTGTTTCTCCAGCTGACCCAGCCTGTGAACCTAATGAAAATGTTCCTGAATCAGTACTAAACTGAATTTTTTCAAAATTAACAAGAACATTACCTGGTGCAGTAGAGCCAAAGGAAGTTGCTCCATAAGTTGTTGATAAAAGAAGAGTATCTTCCCCAGCTCCTCCATCAAGATGATCAACTTTAAAATCACCCCAACCATTTGGGATCGTTACATGATCGTCTCCATCACCTGCATCCAGATAGCTAAATCCACCATAAATAATGTCATTTCCAGATCCTGCAATAATCTTTTGATTATCTCGACCTTCAATAGTGTCATTGCCAGCTCCGGCATCAACCAATTGAATACTCGACTCATCATCATCATTAAATGTATAAGTACCGAGACCTACTCGGATGTGATCATCACCTTCTCCTCCATAAATTGAGTCAACTCCAGCACCACCTCTTATGGTGTCATTGCCATCACCACCATAAATTGTGTCATCTCCAGGTCCACCTTCTAATGTGTCGTCACCGTCTCCACCCTGGATCGTATCGTTGCCATCAGAACCATCTAAAGTGTCGTTCCCTCCTAATCCTTGGATAAGATCAGCAGCACTACCTCCAGTTAAAGTATCAGCAGAAGATGTCCCAATAAGATTTTGTCCTGGTAAAACTATCGAATAATTTGAGTCCGCAAATTGTAAAGTTTCAATTCCAGAAATAGTATCTGTCCCATCAATTCCTCGAGTATCAATGATTTGATAATTGTCATAAGAATTTTCAGTTATAGAATAATCAGCCTGATTCCCCGAGAAGATAGCGATATCAGTTCCTGTCCCACCGTCAATAGTGTCATTACCAGCTCCAGCAGTTATCGTGTCATCACCTGCATCCAAAGTGATTGTGTCATTACCACTCCCAAGGATTACGGTGTCGGTACCCCCTCCTCCATAACGTCCGGGTGCTCCTTTGTAAATTATGTTTGCTGCAGATAAATCGGTAAAAGTAGCGGAATAACTATTACTTGCATCAATTGTTATTGTTTCTCCAGCTGACCCAGCCTGTGAACCTAATGAAAATGTTCCTGAATCAGTACTAAACTGAATTTTTTCAAAATTAACAAGAACATTACCTGGTGCAGTAGAGCCAAAGGAAGTTGCTCCATAAGTTGTTGATAAAAGAAGAGTATCTTCCCCAGCTCCTCCATCAAGATGATCAACTTTAAAATCACCCCAACCATTTGGGATCGTTACATGATCGTCTCCATCACCTGCATCCAGATAGCTAAATCCACCATAAATAATGTCATTTCCAGATCCTGCAATAATCTTTTGATTATCTCGACCTTCAATAGTGTCATTGCCAGCTCCGGCATCAACCAATTGAATACTCGACTCATCATCATCATTAAATGTATAAGTACCGAGACCTACTCGGATGTGATCATCACCTTCTCCTCCATAAATTGAGTCAACTCCAGCACCACCTCTTATGGTGTCATTGCCATCACCACCATAAATTGTGTCATCTCCAGGTCCACCTTCTAATGTGTCGTCACCGTCTCCACCCTGGATCGTATCGTTGCCATCAGAACCATCTAAAGTGTCGTTATTTTTAGAACCAATTAATAAATCATTTCCGCTTCCACCTGATGCAGTAATTCCATCAGTTGTATTATCTGCAACTGCAAAAAAGATATCTTTTGAACCCGTTGTTATTTGTTCACTATGGCCTTCGCTATCGGTATAGCTAATAATTGCCCTAATCTTTTTACCTTGATCACTATCTGCTATCGCATAAGTAGCAGCTGTTCCGACTTCACTCCAGGTACTATTATCACTTGATATTTGCCAGCTATAACTTAAGGTTCCTGTACCATCAGGATCTTCTACATCTTGAGAAATACTTAATGTGTTTCCACCTTCTGTTGTACCAGAGATAGAGAAAGAAGCTTCACCATTATCAACACCAACAATACTTGTTTCTACTAATGTTCCGTTTACAGTTTTTGTGACTATATAGTTATCTACAGATTGAGAATTGAAATCTATTCCTATCGCTTCATTAGATCCATTTGTATAGTCAATATCTAAAGTATCGTATCTTAGATTTACATCAGCAGTTCCTAATCCTATATTTATTACGTCATTAACAGTCTCAAAATAACCTGTTCCAGAGATGTTTATCTGACTAAAGGTAAATAAATTTGTTAGTACAGAATTTCCACCATTTCTTGTATCAGTTATCTTTATCGTCGGCGTTAAACCTGTAGTAGAAAAACTGGTGTAATGACTATCAGAGGAATTAGTTTTAGTAAAAACAACAGAACCGCTGTATTTCAGTTCAATATCAATATCAGATGAATTTCTTGGACTTAGTTTGAAAATTAAATCTGTAACGGTATATGTTTCTGATACATCGGTAAAAGCCGATAAATCTATAGCTCCAGAACTTATTTCTCTTGTAAAAGTTTGGTCTTCAATGAAGTCATTGAAAACATCAGTATTTCTAAAAGAATCAGTAAAGAAGGATGAATATAAATGTCTACCAATTACATATAAATTCGAGACACTACCAAATGATGGATTTGTAAAATCACCGGTTGTGAAAGAAAGAGAAGTAGTGTCACTAATGCCTGCGAATGAATTGCCAGCAGCATCATCAAAAGCAGTAGCTACTATCTGAACATAATATTGAGTATTACTTGATAAATTATTTGAAGGGTTAATCAGTATTTGATTTGTTCCACTTCCTGTTACGCGATTACTTGTGACATCTATAGTCTCTGCAACAGAATTATCTGATGATTTATAGATAACAATATTTCCAGTTTCTACATCTACTGCTTCTGAGAAATTAAGAACTATATGACTACCTACGGCAACAGCAGTTGCATTATCGGAAGGATTACTGCTCGTTAATTTTGGATCAGTTTCTTCAACAATACTTGTTTCTACTAATGTTCCGTTTACAGTTTTTGTGACTATATAGTTATCTACAGATTGAGAATTGAAATCTATTCCTATCGCTTCATTAGATCCATTTGTATAGTCAATATCTAAAGTATCGTATCTTAGATTTACATCAGCAGTTCCTAATCCTATATTTATTACGTCATTAACAGTCTCAAAATAACCTGTTCCAGAGATGTTTATCTGACTAAAGGTAAATAAATTTGTTAGTACAGAATTTCCACCATTTCTTGTATCAGTTATCTTTATCGTCGGCGTTAAACCTGTAGTAGAAAAACTGGTGTAATGACTATCAGAGGAATTAGTTTTAGTAAAAACAACAGAACCGCTGTATTTCAGTTCAATATCAATATCAGATGAATTTCTTGGACTTAGTTTGAAAATTAAATCTGTAACGGTATATGTTTCTGATACATCGGTAAAAGCCGATAAATCTATAGCTCCAGAACTTATTTCTCTTGTAAAAGTTTGGTCTTCAATGAAGTCATTGAAAACATCAGTATTTCTAAAAGAATCAGTAAAGAAAGATGAATATAAATGTCTACCAATTACATATAAATTTGAAACTGTTCCAAAAGACATCAATAAAAGCTTTATTTATAATAAAGTTATTGTTATTTTACTAGATTTCTAGTATGAGCAAATATACCCGGTTAATTTTAAAAATAATTAATTTTTCGGCAATTCTTTTTTCAGGGCAAATGGTCTTAGCAAATGAAGCTATTAAAGTAGTTGAACAGAAGGGTGAAGGTAAAGATTGGATAGAAGAATTAAGAGAAGAAATAAAAGCTATTGAGCAGGAAAATAGAGGCAAAGATTGGATAGAGGAATTAAAGGAAGAGATAAGAGAAATAGACCAAGAAAATTACATCAAAGATGAAATAAAAGCTGAAGATCCAAGGAAAAATAAAGGTTCAGGT
This sequence comes from Prochlorococcus sp. AG-347-K16, assembly GCA_003281405.1. GTDB lineage: Bacteria > Cyanobacteriota > Cyanobacteriia > PCC-6307 > Cyanobiaceae > Prochlorococcus_A. The sequence goes on from QCCD01000011.1 coordinate 8,894, forward strand.
AAAAAGATTTTTGAAGAAATTGGAACTGGTCTATCAGAAAAAGGAATTTATTTAGATTTTTTAAAAAATTCAAATAAAAAAAACACTTTTGGAATAAGAGTAAATTACTTACCTGAAGATTTCTTTACTCATAAAGATATATATGTGGATGATACAAATGTGAAAGCAGAATATTTTGGAATTGGCATGTTATACCAGCGTTTTTTATTTCCTAAAGAATCAAGATCTAATTTTTATTTACAAGCTAATGCAGATATTTCCACTTTTAAACTAAGCCATGATATCGATTTAACAAAAGAAACATATACTCAAAACAATGTTCAATATACTTGTAGCGCTTGTGGAATTTTAACTATTCAAACCGATCCAGATAAAGTTCACATTATTCCAACTATTAGCCTTGGCTATCAATATAAAATTAAACCTAATTTCAAAACAAATTTATCGATAGGTATTCAATATATAGATTTTGGAACATTAGAAAATTTTACAAACACAGAATACAATCTTCCCTCTTATGTACAAACAAGAGTAGATGATTGGGTCCAGAAAAGTCAGAATAAAATTGATAATTATTCAGAATTTCAACCATCGATAAATATTGGTTTTAGCTATTCGTTTTAAATAATTTTTAATTACTAGAAAAGTTTATTTATAAATTGAATGCTTGAAATTTTCTTATTAAATTAAAGCTCTTGTATTGACTTTGTCTTATCATTAAAATTAGTAAATAGCAATTGAAGATAAGATACTTTTCTGAGTTTTATATTACCTTGTAAAGACATTCCTACTTTTAAATCTAATTGTTTCCCTTTTCTTAATTTTAGTTTTTGACTATTAAGATCAACCCTCGCTGGATAAACAAATTGATTCCTTTGTTCGCTTGGATCAGGTTCAAGAGCATCGGTGCCAATGCTCGTTATAGTTCCTTCTATGACTCCGAAATCTGTTGAGGGATATGAATCAATACTAATTTCCACGTCCATTCCCTCTTTTACAAATCCGATATCTGAACTTGGAATTTCTAAATATGCAATTAGATCTCCCATAGGAACAATTTTTACAATAGTTTCTGTCATCTGGGCTGAATATCCAGAGGCGACTGGTTTTAAATCAAAAATATAACCATCTACTGGCGAATTAATACTTTTTTTTCCTAAGTTAAGATTATTTTCTTCTAATCTTCCTTGCAATTCATTTAAAGAATTTTTTAACTCTTGCATTTGTACTTCTTGAGATTTACTTTTGGTAGTCCAATCCATTTCATATTGAAGCAAGTCTGACTTTAGAGATTGCAACTTTGTTTTTTGATCAAGAAAGTTCAACTCAGACACGGCACCTTCATCCAGTAGAGTTTGATATCTATCACTAATATTCTGATAAATATCAATCTTATCTTTTAGGATATTTTTATTCTCGTAGTATATTTCTTGAGTTTTTAATATTTGAGAATTTAATGACTCAATTTGTTGTCTTTTAATTTTTATTGAATTTTCTAAAGTAATAGATAAATTGGAATTTGTATCACTTTCAATTCTCATTAAAACTTGATTTTCATCTACAAGATCACCTTCTTTAATTTCTATTTTTTCAATAACACCTGACATAGGCATTTTAATTTCTTTTACTTTTCCAATTGGAATAATTTTTCCAGGTACGATTATTATTTCATCTGTTTTAGCTATAGCTAGCCAACCTATTCCAAGAAAACTTGTTAAGACAATTATTGAACTAGCAATTTTAAGTAATCTTTGATCACTATTAATAAATATATCTTTATCTAAATCTTGTCCTTCAGTTGAATAAATAGAATCAAATTTATCTTTTAAATTTTTAAAAAGTTTATTCAATTATTTTTCCTCATTATTTAAAAGTGAATAATATAATAATTTATTTTTAAGAAGTGATTCATGATCTCCTTGTTCAGATAAATAACCTTTTTCAAAAACAAGAATTTTATCTGAATTTATAATGTTAGATAATCTATGAGTAATCATTATTATTGTTGAATTATTAAATTTATTTAATAGATTTTTAATAAATATTTGTTCGGTTTCTATATCTAAAGCACTTGTTGCTTCATCTAAGATAATTATTTTTGGTTTTTTTAATAATGCTCTTACTAATGCTATTCTCTGACGTTGTCCCCCACTTAATGAACTTCCTTTCTCGGAAATTTTTGTATTGTACCCCAAAGGAAGTTCCATGATAAATTCATGGGCACAACATGTTTTTGATGCTTCTACAATCTCCTTATCAGAAAAACTTTCATCACCAAAACATATATTATCTCTTATTGTTCCAGCGAAAAGTAAAGGATCTTGATTAACAATCCCTAATTGCCTTCTAATTGAACTTATCTCTACCTTTTGGACATCGTATTTATCAATTAAAACAGACCCCTCATTTGGTACATAAAGCCTAGAAATTAATTTACAAAATGTACTTTTACCACTTCCACTTTTTCCTACAATTCCAACGAAAGAATTTTTATCAATTTTACAATTGATTTTATTCAGAGTTGTTTTGGAGTCGCCAATAAATTTAAACGACACATTATCAAATAAAATATCTCCCGCAATACTTGGTAGTTGAATTTTTCCTAAATCTTTTGATTCATTTTCTTTTGGCGTATTAACAATATCTCCCAATCTTTCAAAACTAATTTTTATTTCCTGGTACTGCTGCCATATGGTGCTCAACCTTAAAATTGGTTGTGTTACATATCCAGAAATAATTCTAAATGCGATTAGTTGACCAAGAGTAAATTCTCCGTTTAAAACCATTATTGCTCCATACCATAAAACTATTAATTGTGAAATTTTTTGCAGAGATTGAGTAAGTTGATTTAGTGAAACAGCTGTAATTGTTTTTTGGTAAGTACTCTTTATAAATTTGGAATAGTAATTCTGCCATCTCCAGCGACTTGAGGTTTCTGCATTTTGTGTTTTTACCGTTTGAATACCAGAAAGCACTTCTACTAAATAACTTTGTGTATTTGCATTATCAATAGCTGCTTTACGATATTGCTTTTTGAAAAGTGGAGATCCATAGTAAGTAATTAAAATCTGAATTGGGATAACACTTAAAGCTATTAATGTAAGCTTGCCGCTATATAAAAATAGTACGAAAATATAAACTAAAGAAAATGATGCATCTAAAAAAGTATTAATACCTTGACTAGTTAAAAAGTTTCTAATTTTTTCAAGTTCACTTACCCTATTAGATAATTCTCCTATGGATCTTTTGTCATAATATTCAAGAGGTAATCTAAATAAATGATCAATTATTTTAATTCCTAATTTTTGATCTATTCTATTTGTAGTTTCTGAAAGGATAAAAGATTTTATACTTGATAATACTGCTTCAATAACTGTAATTACTAATAGTGCGAATCCTAATACTTGTAGTGTATCTAGACTTCTTTGCGATATAACTTTATCAATTATTACTTGTATTAATAAGGGATTCGAAAGTACAAATATTTGGACAACTAATCCTGAAATTAAAATTTGGAATAAAGTATTTTTATATTCTTTTAAAATTGGGATAAACCAACTTATTGAAAATTTGTTTTCTTGAGTTAAACGATTTTTTGAAATATTTATGATATTAATTTTCCCCTCATATATTTTTTCTAAATCATTTTTATCCAAAGTAATCAATCCATCTGGCGGGTAAATTAAAGTCAGTTTTTCTCTTTCTGCCTTAACTACCAAAGCCAAATCATTTTTATAAATAATTAATGAAGGTGTTTTGACAGTAAGCACTTGCGATTTAGTAAGTTCGCCATAAGAAACTTCTAAACCTAGTCCATAAGCAATTTCCGCATAATTCATAAACGCATATTTCTTTTTATTTTTATCAAGAAACTCTAAATAATTAATTATTGGATCAGCTCGGTAATTAATATCAATTAACTTGCTTAAAATCCTAAAACATTCAAGAACATTTTCTTTCTTATTCAAAAAATTTTTTTTAATTTTTATATCTTTATAATCCAATTCTTTTTTTGATTCATCTATAGATTCTTCGCTCACACTAGAAAACTTATCTAATTTAGGAATTTTATTTTTTTCAGTTTTTAATTGCATAAATTTATTATCAATAATTACTAATTTTTTTAATTCTGAAAACTCCAAACCTAATATTTTCTCGAAAGCTATTTTTTCAAGGTAATCAAATTGACTTGATTTAGAAATTGAATAAATTTCAAAATTTTTTGACTCAATCTTTTTATCCTGAATATCTTTCAAAATTTTCTCATCAACAAGCATTAAATTTTCTGAAAGATTATTAAGAAGTTGTTCTTTATCAAAATTATTATTAAATTCCTCTTTTAATAATTTCTGTAAAATAAAAATTTTCTCATTTTTGAATATTTGATTATTTATCCATTTACGAAATTCATTATTTTCTTTCAATAAACTTAAAAATTTTTCCTTTTCAATAGATATTAACTGCAAGTCATTTGCGGCTATATAGTAAAAAGAATTTTTGAGTTCATAAATCAATTCAGGAATAAATAACAAATCATTTTTAACATATTTGTATATATTTGTATTTTTTGTAGAATCTATTTTTATTTGTCTAATACTTCCAGATAAAATAATTGAAACTTTATTAATTGGGGTTTCTTTATTAAATATTTCTTCTCCCATTAAAAAATTCTCTAAAAAAATATCATTTTCAATTATTTGAACTATCTCTTTATTAAGATTTAAATTTTTTAAGTAACTATATTTGTCCATAAATCAAAAATTTAATTTATTATTCATAAAATTTAAATATTCATTTTTAAATTCATTTTCTATTTCTTTTTCTAACAACTCTAAACATATTTGATTCTCATAATATTCACTATATATTGCTGGTTTATAATTTTCTCTTTGTATTAAATACCATTCATTATTTATTTCTATTGGATCATTTATTGTTGAATCTTTTGAAGTTTTAAGAATTTCTGCGATTTCTGAATTTATATTTATCAAATTAACAGGACCAATAATACCTAGCTTTTCTTTCTCCGATCCTGAGCTATGTTCTTTTGATAAATCATTAATGTTCGATTCCTTTGATTCAATTTGATAGTAAAACTCATAAATTTGACTTTTATTTTTGTTCCTTAAAAGCGAATAAAAATATTGATCATAGTGATAATCCTTTCTTATTTTGAAGATTTTCTCAGCTTGACTAGAAAATTTATCAAGAGATAATTTTTTCAGACTCGCCAATTTATATATTTCTTTGTTTAAATTATGGATAATAAATTCATTATCCTTTTTATTTTTTAATTGCTCCAAGTTATATTTCAAGCATAATTCTTGTTTAGTTTGATTAATTTGAAGTTCATTTGGAATAACATTTTTTATCTTATCTGCTTTTAAAAGTTCTATAAATATAGTTTTAAAAAAACCTTTCTTTTCCAAATTTTGCAAATCAAATAAGGATATTTTTGTATCTAAAAATGGTAATTTACGATTTTCAGGCATTCTGAATTGGATCTATTTTATCCAAAATCATTTTTAGATCTTGGACCATTTTATTTTTGCCAACAGCTATTAATTTAAGAGTATCTTCATACATCTTTGTTTGAGCATCTGCTGTTCTAAGACCCATTACTAGTTGCTTTGCTTCTTTAGGAAGATCATCAAGAAAATATTCTGAATCATCAAACTTTAGTTTTTGTTTATTTGCCCCATCAATTGTTTCTTCCATTGTTTTTTCTTTTAAGATACAAACTAGATTAATAGGAAACTATATTTTTGAGGAAATCTTGATGTCTTTTGTTAAATTAATTTTCAAATAAGAGGCATTTAAAATAATAAACATATTCTCTAAGATTGGATTTTAATAATTGCCTTATCATAGCAACCCATTTTGGAGATTTTATTTCTGCAACAAAAAAAATACTTCTAAGAGCATTTTAGAGAGCAGAATCCCATAAACAAGCTTGGACAAGTAGTGACAAAAGTTATGTTATTACTAAACGCTTTCTGAAAACTATTGGTATGACTTAAAATTAAGTGGAGCCATGCGGATTTGAACCGCAGACCCCCTGCATGCCATGCAGGTGCTCTACCAACTGAGCTATGGCCCCAAATACAAACATTATTTATCTTACTTAGAAGAGATTTTTTAAATGTTTATAATCCATATAGTACGATATTGGCTTTTATTAATCAATTGTTGATCTGAAAGGGAACTAAAAAGCAATTAGGATTTTTGAAATATATCTCATAACCCATTTTTTATTTCAATAATAGAGTTTCAGAAAAAAACATAAATATAAAATTTTGGAAATAACATTAAATATTTGATTTATTAGAAAATTTTGAGAACTTAATATGAAATTATAATTTTTAATTTATCCAAATTAATCTTTTTATATTTTTAAAATTAATGCTATTTTTAATTTATTTTCTAAATATGAATCTATTAAAATATAAAACAAGTTTAAATAAAAATAGAACTCCTTTCAATGAAATTGATCATATATCTTTCCGGGTCTTCTCCGGAAAAGCTGGTTGATCTCCTATGAAAACCTGCTGTATTAGCAATAATTAATGTATTTTCAGGCACTTTAAAAGTTACTTTATTTTGCTCGATATTCCTTTTTGAAATACCTATACTAGCCTCATTGTATCTCCATGATCCATTACGGAAACCAGCAATTAAAAAACAATTTAGGGGATTAGATTTTACTTCAGAAATGAAATTTTTTATTTGGCATGCATAATTAAATATGAAATTTTTCCAGCCAAACTTTTGAGAACCTGATATGAATTCAAATGGATAACTTTTTACTGCATATGGATAATAAAAAAGCTTAAATGTTGGATGGAATGTATCTATATGAAAAATTTCATTTTGTTGTCCATCATTATCCCCTTTGAATTTTTCAAAATAACAACCAATCCATGGGGAGATATGAGAAGATAATCTTTTTAATTTATTTGTGAATATTTTAAAATTAAAGGCTTTGTTATTTAAAAGAGATTTTACTTTTATTCCAAATCTTATTGAATTACCAAAATTTGATGAAGAGTTATCACTCATTTCTTTAGTAAAGAAATCTTTTAATTTTTCATGTTCTTTATTATCCAAATAGCCTCTTATAACTACATAACCTTTAGAATCAAGTTCTTTAAGTAGGTTATAATTTGTTTTATCTCTATTAAAAATACAAAATATCAAATTAATATTTTTTCTTGCTTGATGAAGAATATTTGCTATTAAGTATATAAAAGGAAATAAAATAGGATGCCAAGTTTTTGGAGCATAAAAAACTTTGAAAATAAATTTTTTTATATTTTTCATAGATTAATTTATAAAGGCTTATGATTTGATTTGTTTGAAAAAATTAAAAACCCCTTTAAACAATAATTCCAAGTTAAATCTAATTATTTAACAAAATTATAAATTTTTTAAATCCTCATATATATTTCATTAATAAATCTTTAATTTATATTAAATCAATCTAGTTACAAAAAATTGTAAATAGTAAACTAATTAAGATATTTATTAATTAGATTGGCATTTTTTGATGCACCAATTTCTGTCCAATGACCATTACATTTTAAAAAATAATCTTCATAGTTTTTTTTATTTTCATTTTTATTAGTCAATTGAAATCCGTCAACGAAAATAAAGCTTTTATTATTTTTTGAGAAATCAATAAATTTTTTTTCCCATCTTGTTAATGGCCTAGGCCCATTAAAACTTGCAAGATTTTTGAAGTCGTTTATATCTGGAATTGATAAAACAATAAATCTCTTTACACCATTTTTCTTGGCAAGATTATATGTCTTTTTTATATAAAAAATTGCTGCATCTTGCCTATCTTTTGGTTGTTCATAAAAACGTGCTTTTTGAGTTGATTTTGTAATAATTTTATTTAATTTATAGTTTTTATATAAACGAACAATATTTAGTCTTATTGATTGAGATGCAAAAAATTTATTAAAGCCAGTTCTACCTAATTTATATCTCTTTCTGGCATTTTTGCTATAAAGAATTGGATATGCGTTTTTCTTATCTTTTACATCATAATAAGGTCTATATCTAGTCCCCATACTTGTAGAGTCATTATCAGTAAAATCATTAGCAGGCAAAAAACCAACAACTACAGTGTCATGAGGAAGATCATTAGAAAAATTTTTGTATATTAAGTAATATTGAAGAGGTCCAGTATTATATGCAGAGGCCAAATTAAAAACTTTTTTATTAGATGTATTCTGTAATGAATAATGAAAAGTATCTTCAAAATTAGAGCCGAGACCTTCCATAAAACTATCACCTAATAAGATAATTGATTCATTAGAGAATTTATTACTATAATCTTCAACATCCCTAGCTCCAATGTTGTTAGAAATATATTTGACATCAAAACATGATTTTTTATGAATTGATATTGAATTAGGCTTGTGCCATGCTCCCCATGCATCTTTTTCTGTTCTCCAACTTAGCCCCTGGTTTGATATGTGTTCAGGTTTAGTAACACCCATTTCTGAATAAATATCATTTATAATTCCTGATTCGAGTGATATTTTTGAAACAAGTTCTATTCCTAAAAAGGTAAAAAGGAAAGAAAAAATTAATCCTCTAAACTTAATCATTTTTTAGAAAATTGTATAAATAAATGGCGCGATGACTGATCCCTGGGAGAAAATAATTAATGCTCCTAAAAATAGTAATGAGAGAATTATAGGGGTAAGCCAGTATCTTTTTCTTATTTTTAGGAAATCCCAAATTTTTGAAAGTAATTTAATAAAGTCTTTCATAATTTAAAAAGTTCTCTTAAGGTCTTTTTCAACAAGTTTATTTTTCTCAAATAAGTTAATAGAGATTTATTTTTATTTCTTAATGGATTATATGCTTTAAGCTTCATTAAAATGGCTAATGGTTGCAAAACTATTAAAAACAAGAAATCCCTAAAATTAAGAAAGCCAATTTAGTATTCTAAATTTAAGATATCTTATCATATAAAAAAAGATTAATATAATCAGTCTTATTTTGATAAAGTTGAAATTTAAAATTTCTCAAAAAATTTTTTTCTTAGTTGTGATATCTGAAACTCAAGTGGATATGTCATAAATCTATCGAATCTAAATAAAAAATTATAAAAATTTACTTTTCTACTGAATGAAAAAAATGAATCGAAGTTTTTCTTTTTTAATTCATTTGCTGTATATTTTCCTGTTAAATAAGTTGCCCATTTCGATGCATTTAATATTGTATGATCAGAAACTTGTCTTTTCTCTTTAATATCTTTTTTTATTTTTTCATAACATTTTTTAATATTCAAAAACTGATTTATATTTATTACTTTGTCATAAACAGATCTTCCAATTAAATAACTATTTTTCTTTAATAAAATGCTTTCTATTGCAGTTGAACTGCCAAAAGATATATTTGCCAGACTTTTTGACATGAAAGCATAAGAATCATATTTTGAAGCCCCCGGTATAATAATTAATTTATTATTACTTATCTTTTCGAGGGAGAGTAATTTTTTCTCTAAAATCATCCCAGATTGATTAGGGTGTACTCTTACAACTAGCTGCTTAGATTCATCTCTTAATAAATTTAAAAGTTTTACAATTTCCGAATATTGATCAATTATTGGAAAGTTTAAATCTTCTCCATAATATTTTATTTCATCCTCTGAGGATGTGAAAATACAAATAAAATTTTCACTAAGTTTTCTCGGTATAAGTCCTTTTACTTGATTCTTTGTAAAAACTTTATAACTTACAAATTTATTATTTAATTTATTGCTTAAATATCTCTTTCCTTCTTTAAGAATTTCTTTATTTAATATTTTTGAAAGTTCTTTTTTTACTTCTTTTTTGAAGTTTTCAGGAGATAATACAGGGTTATTTTTTGAATAATGTAATCGATTATTTGCAAATAAATCAAATGTAATAAAATTTATTCCTAAAGAAATGCAGGATTTGCTAACAGCATTACCAGTTGGAAATCTATTATTAAAAATGTATATTTCTTCATATTCTTTATCTTTTAAGAACATTGTAGTAAAGCTCTCTATCATCTTAGAAAGATTAGCTAAATAATGTATTTGCTCCATAACTTTATTATTTTTTAAAATATCTTCTTTTCTATAAAGGCTAAAGTAAAAGTTTCTAGAAACATTCAAGTAACTTTTGATTTTATAATTTTTATATTTATTGAAATCTATGGGTATATTGATTAAATTAAGCTTGTATTTTGATGCCAAATAAGATAATTTTTTATTATTTGAGATATTTATATATTTTTTTTCTTTCGAATTAAACTCAGAAATGCTTGTATCTAAGTAAAGTATATCTTTGATTTTGTGCTTTTTTACAGTTGCAATATTATATTCATTTATTTTATCTTGAGGAGTTCCATACCAAAATAGGGCTCTTTTTGATGATTTCATTTTAATAAAGGATTTTAAGGTAGTTAGGAAAAATCATTAATGTTTTTGAATTTGTAGAAATATTTTATCCTGAAATTATATAAAAATTCATTTAATTAGATTTTTATTCGATAAACATAATAAATTCAATATTAATTATTTTAAATTTATTTTCACTAAATGATTTTTATAAAATTTTTTCAAATTTTGATTAATTAATAAAGTTTTTTAAAATAAAGAATCCCTAAATTTGTTTGAAGATGCATGTAAAGTTAGAATAAAAATAATAAAAATATAAGTATGCGTAAAGGGATAATACTTGCAGGGGGAAATGGGACTAGATTAGCACCCTTAACATTTTCTGTAAGTAAACAATTAATGTCGGTTTATGATAAACCGATGATCTATTATCCCATAACAACTTTAATGATGGCTGGAATAAAAGAATTTCTCTTAATTACCAATAAAGAACATTTAAATTCATTTAAAAACTTGCTTAAAGATGGTTCACAATGGGGAGTTAATTTTCAATATGCAATTCAAGAAAAACCTAATGGAATTGCTGAAGCAATAATAATTGGGGAGGAGTTTATTAACAATTCCCCTATAGCACTAATTTTAGGAGACAATCTCTTTCATGGAACTGGCCTAATAGAGACTTTAATAGATGCTAATGACCAAGATACAGGAGGTACTATATTTGCATATCAAGTAAGAGACCCCTATAGATATGGAGTAGTTGAATTTAATGATAAAAAAGAAGCTTTGAGTATTGAAGAAAAACCTAAAAAACCAAAAAGTTTTTATGCTGTTACGGGGTTATATTTCTATGACAAAACCGCCAACAAACGAGCAAAAGCAATTATTCCTTCAAGGAGAGGAGAATTAGAAATTACTGCTTTGAATAATTCCTATTTGCAAGAAAAAAAATTGCGAGTAAAAACCTTTGGTAGAGGCATGACATGGCTTGATACTGGAACTTTTGATTCACTTCATGAAGCAAGTTCATATATAAAGACAATTGAGCATAGGCAAGGACTAAAGGTAGGCTGTCCAGAAGAAATAGCTTGGAGACGAGGATGGATTGATGAGAAGGAATTAAAAGATCTAGCAAAGCCGTTAAATAAGAGTGGTTATGGTAGTTATTTAACATCTTTGATAAAATACAAAAGAAATATTAATAGATTTGGTATTAATTAAAATTAAGTAAAACTCAAGAATTTATGCTGAGAATATTAAATTTTTAATTGTGGAGTATTCAAAATTAAAAAACAAAAGAATCTTAATTACTGGCGGTGCGGGTTTCATTGGAGGTGCTTTGATAAGAAAACTATTGATTTCCTCTGAATGTTTTATTTGGAATTTGGATAAAATGAGTTATGCAAGTGATTTAACAGGTATTAATAGTTGTCTGAGGGGACTAGAAACTAACAAACAAAAACGTTATCAATTTATTCGAGTTGATCTTAAAGATAAGCAACAGGTTAATAATGCAATCGCGAAGTCAAATCCAGACTTTGTGATACATTTAGCCGCAGAAAGTCATGTAGACAAATCTATTCAAAATCCATTTACCTTTATTGAAAGTAATATAATTGGAACTTTTAATTTATTAGAGTGTATAAAAGAATATTGGCTAAATCTTCAAAAAAATCGACAAGAATTTTTTAGATTACTTCATGTAAGTACAGATGAAGTATTTGGCTCAACTTTATTAGATGAGAGTTTTACCGAAAATACTCCTTATGATCCTAAAAGTCCTTATTCGGCTTCAAAAGCTTCCAGCGATCACTTGGTAAGAGCATGGCATAATACTTTCAATATCCCAATATTGATTACAAATTGCAGTAATAATTTTGGCCCTTGGCAATATCCCGAGAAATTAATACCAGTGATAATATCTAATGCTTTATCTCAAAAAAATATTCCTATTTATGGGGATGGTTTAAATGTGAGAGATTGGCTTTTCGTGGAAGATCATGTAGACGCCTTAATACTAGTTTTACAAAAAGGGATAATTGGACAAAGTTATTGCATTGGTGGTAATGGAGAGAAGACAAACATAGAAATAGCAATGAATATCTGTGACATAATAAAAAAATATTTGCCATCATTGAAAGATTCTGAAAAATTAATAACGCTGGTAAATGATAGGCCAGGGCATGATCGTAGATATTCAATAAATCCTAAGAAAATAAAGAATGAACTTGGTTGGGAATCTAAATTCTCATACGAAAAAAGTCTCGAACTTACAGTCCAATGGTATATAAATAATCAGGATTGGTGTAAAAAATCTTTATTAAAAACTTCTTTATGAAGTTAATCCAAAAAAATTATAAAGCAGTATAACCTCCATCAACAGTCAATGATGTTCCTGTAATATAAGCTGACTTCTCAGAGTCTAAAAATTTATAAGCATTATATACATCTTCCAAACTTGCCATTCTTTTTAAAGGAACTTTTTTTAAATAATTTTTTATAAATTCTCCTTCTTGATTATGATTTATTATTCCACCAAGAATGAGACAATTACATCTTCCTTTGTTTAAATAAGATGATGTAATGGCAAAGTGCTTAGTTAACCCAATGATTGCTGATTTTGATGTTGTATATTCTAATGGTTTAATAAAATTATTTGAGTAAATTTTGTGGTCAGGAGATCTCACGCCATAAATTGAGGAGAATAAACATACATGGCTTTTGTCAAATAAGTAATCCTCAAATACTTTAAGCATATAAATTTGCGATGTAATATTGACTTTTATTCTTCTATTAATTTCATGAAATTCTTGACTTGATAAACCAAAACCATACTGATCTTCTTTCTTTTCTATTGGGATTGAATCTAGTGCAGCAGCTAGAATTAAACTTCTGATTTTAAAATGCCTATTCTTAAATTTATCTTTAAAGAAGCTCTCTATAAAATCAGGTTTGGTACAGTCAAATTGCAGATATTGAAAATTTCTTTTATTTGAATGTATACAATCTTCACTAATATCAATGCCTATTACTTTTACCTCTCGCTTCAACTCATTTTCTGATATGTAATTGCCAATATTGCCATTACAACCTACAACTACCTTTAATTCTTCCATTTTCTAGGATCTGCTAAAACATCATCAATTAAATCATATCCATATTCTTTATAATTGAATACCTTAGTCAATTTCTTATGGTTTTTTAAGTAATTAATTAACCTTTTTTTATCCGTAGAGCCGATAATAATTCCCTTGAATTTATTTTTTTTTGCTTTATGTATAGCGCTAGAGAATAGAAATTGTCCGAGGGACATTTTATTCTTTTTCGCTAAATCATTGAGAATATCTTTTTGGTAATTAATCTTATCTATTATTTCTTGTCTGAAAAACTGATATTTATTTGTAAAATAAATTCCTTGCAGAAAAATTGATCTGCCATAAATATGACATCCAGTTTTAACCAATTCAGAAGCATCTATAAAACTATTTATGTTTAAAGGTAATTGCAATATATCTACATTAATATCATTTTTAAGAATTAATTTAATATCATTTTGACTATAAATTGAAATGCCAAATTTGATATCGTATTTTAATTTAAAAGGTTCTATTAAATTTTTATACTTCAAAAGTATCTCATTAGAAACCTTATTATGAATATATATTCCATAAAGATAAGTTTTTTTATTAATTGAATGTCTTACTATTATTTTCTCAATTTCTTCTTGGTCGACCTTCATTAAATCAATTTTGGTAAATATTTTTGAGTTTGGAAATGATTTAAAAAAATTCAGATCATATTTATTCCATTGATATGCTTCGGCTCCATCAAAACCATCAAATTTTTGATCATAAAGTTCTTTAAGAGATAAAATTTGAGGATCCGAAAAAGTGTTTTTAATACCATAATTTTTTGACCTATTAGCTAGTCCATATATTATTTCTATATCAGAGATCATTTATAGTATCAATATCTGGATTAACTTGATTGATTTCTAATATTCCCACATTATCCCCACATATACTTCCAGCTTGTAATGTAGATCTTCTAAAAATTTCTAATTCACCTGATTGAAAAAAATATTTATTTTCTAAAAGCTGTCTAGGAATATTTCCAGGCTCCCTATTCTTATCCATTAATGGCTTAACATAATTATTATCTAATTTTTCCCAAATCCTATATGGGTGTTCAGAAGTTTTTCTCATGGCTCTTATAGAAGTTATAGAAAGATCTTTATCTAAGATTTTTATACCTTCTTGAATAAGATTCTTTGGTCTACTTGGTGAGGAAGGTCTTAATAAAGCAATATATTTAATTTTCTTATTATTTTTATTCTCAAAATAAGACCATGCATGAAGTGCTACTGGATAATCTACAACATTATCCTCAGCGAGACATGATGGCCTTAAAAGTAAAGAGGACTCTGGAATACCATAATCCAAAAATTTCGAAAGATATTCCCTTGAGTCTGTTGAAATAATTATTTGATTGAATTGAAAGTTTTCTCTTTGAAGATAATTAATAGTATGCATAATTAAAGGTTTACCTTTCCATAAGCAAATATTTTTATCTTTTATACCTTTACTCCCAGATCTTGCTGGCACAAGAATTAAAAGATTATTATTTTTCATAGAAATTACTCATTTCTCTTACAAAATTATTTTCATTTGATATGAAACCATATACTAAATCAGGATTTTCAACATCATCAACAACTATATCTCCTGGCATGCCAATATAACCACCGCTAACAAACCTCTTACCATCAATTATCTTCAATTTAGGAATTATTTCATCAACGAAAATCAGTCTTTCTAGATATTTTATAATCGATAATCCAATATCAATTCTGAAAATTTTAATATTATTGCTATCCTCAATTATTTTTAGAGCATTTTTAGAAACTTCTCCATGACCAATTGAATAAATTATTGAACCTTTATTTAGCAAAGGTATATGCTCGTCTAAAATAACATCATTGGAAGTAGTGGAAGTAATAATAATATCTTTTTCATTTAAACAAGCTTCGATTTTTCTATGAGGAATTGGTCTGGCTAGAGTAGAGACTGGTTTGATTAAATCCATGCATGCGCATTTTTTATATAAAAGATCATAATCTCTTGAAAAAACTTCAATATTGTTACCGCATTCAAGAAGTGAAAGGCCTATTTTAAATCCAATTTTGCCCAATCCAATTATTCCTATATTAGATTTATAAATAAAAGGATTATTTTTAACGATTAAATTTATTACATGCTCTGCAGTCAGAGCATCATATCTTATTCCAAGAATCTTCTCCTTTGGAACGATATCTGATAATCTTCCCTCTAAATTTCCTGTAACTATGCCATCGTGGTTTTTATTGGCTCTTATAACTCCTTTTTTTTCAAGGTCTACTAGAAAATAATTAATTTTTGAATTATAAATACGTGTAATCTCAATTATTTCTTCTTGATTAAAATTACATATACCTGAAAGTAAAATTTTATTTGTTTTACGTGGTGGCAGTGTATATGGTTTTTGTTTAAAACCACTTGAGGTTTGATGAACACTAAAGACTAATTTTAAATTATGCTCTCGAGCCATTAAATAGCATTTTTCTAAATAACTAGTGTATTTATTTAAATCCATTCCAAATAATCAGAAGTTTTTACTGGTTCTAATTTTAATTTATCAAATTTCAATTTCTTTCCAATCATTTTATTAACCTCAAAGGTATCAGATCCAATGCAGGGAGGCATTAAAAGCAAATCTTCACTTCTTAATATTGTACCTTTCGGCATATCATTTTTATAAAAGTATCCTTTTTTTTGCCTTCGATACTCTTTATTTTCAACCCCAGCAATCCCATCCCTCACTTGCATCATGATTGGGAAATTATGTAGCGTATCAACTAAGTTTTTTAACTCATCTGGACATAGAGAATGAACGTGATCTGGTCCTGGCAATTTCTTGTCTAAAGTTATATGTTTTTCTATAACTTCTGCTCCCATTGAAGCAGCAAGCAATGAAGAGAATGGATCCATAGAATGATCACTATAGCCGACCTTACTTGAATATTTTTTTAATTCGGAAATAGTTCCTAAAGAAATATTCATCAAATTCATTGGATAGGAAGAAATACAGTGAAGTAAAGTAAGATTGTCTCCAATCCTAGATTGTATTAAGTGAGAGCTTTTTTTAATATCTTCAAAAGTACTCATTCCGGTTGACATAATAATATTTTTATACATTTTTGAAGCCTGATCGCATACTTCAAAATTACTGAGGTCCATAGAACTTATTTTTATAAGTTCTGGAGAAATTTTAAAAGCTTGTTTCACAGTCTCTCTATCGAAAGCACTAAAAAATAAAGGTATCCCTAACTTATTACTATAAATATAAAGTTCCTGCATTTCATTGAATTTTAATTCACATCTTTTAAAAACCTGATAAAGATTCTCTCCCTCTCCATCTGATTCTTCCTGATAAAAAGCATCCCTAGTGTATTTATTTGCTCTAGTCTCTGATTTATAAAGCTGAAATTTGACAAAATCAGCATTAGCTAGTTTTGCAGTCTCGATTAGCTTCTTTGCCATATCTAAGCTCCCATTATGATTTATTCCAACTTCTGCTATGAAGACCTTTTTATGATTTTCAGAAAGTAAAGTATTAACATCATTATTGAGACTGTTTTTAATAGCTGCATGAGTTGAATTTTGATTTAAATCATGAAATTCTTTTGTTAAATCATTTGCCATATCAAGACTTTTTCTAAAGCATATTTGCACATCACCATATTCAAATTCTGCCGCTGTGCCTGATCTCCTTAGATTTTCAAAAGAATCGGCATATCCATTAATTTTTGAATTTAAATACTCAAAGCCATCCTCTCTAATAGGGTATACATATTTTTCTAACTGGATATTTATGACTTCCTGAAAAGAATTTTTTAACCAAGGTATCAAAGAGATTGATTGCTTTACTCTATTAATAACATCCTCCTCATCTATTTGAGCATTACTGTCAAAAGGTACCTCATACATATAAACTATTTTCCCATCTACCGCAACTGGAGAAAGCTCTGAGAAATTTGTAACTCTAGTAAATGCTATTTCGGGATTATCAAAATAGATCCAACTAAATTTTTCTGGAAATGTATTTATTGAATGGCAAACAGAAACTATAGCAACTCCTCTATAGTTGCATTTCTCTTCAATTCCTAATAATCTGCCTAATTGAATTGTTGGCAAAGAAGATATAATTAACGTCCGTTCATCTATATTTATATTTGATTTTTCAGTAATTATTGAGTGAATTTTACCATTTCTATGACTTAGTTTTTCAATTTTATTATTCAAATGGAGTCTACCTCCTCTATTTTGAAATTGACAAATTATTTTTTCATATATTGCGCCTGATCCCTCATTGCTTGTAGCGCACCATTGACCATGAAAAAATGGAAGTATTTTTTCTCTTATTTCTATTCTTTTTGGTGCCCAATCAGCTTTCATATTTTTTGTAGATATACCCCATAGCTTTTCAGGATAATTTCTAAAATATTGCTTTTCTATCTCCTCTCCTACTCTAGATTTCATATAGTCTCTGTAATTATTATGAAGAAAATGATTTTTTTTCTTATCTCTAAATAATTCTAAACCTCTTTTTTTTAGTCCTTCCTCAGAGATTGGATAATCATGAAATTCATTATATTTTTCACCTTTAGCATTAGCCGAAAATAGTTCTCTTTCAACCAAAAATTCGTTAAAACTTGATTTCCAAATTTCAATCATTTCTGAATCGCTCGTATGAAAAATATGTGGCCCACTATCCAAAATAATATTATTATCTTTATATTTTATTTTTGAGCTTCTAGCTAAACCTCCTACTTTATCTTTCATTTCTATCAAATCAACTTCCCAATTTTTTTTTGATAAAAACCAAGCTAGAGAAGTCCCTGATGGACCGCCTCCAAGTATAATCGCTTTCAAGTTTGAATTAACTGAAGAATTCGATAATTTTATCACATATCACCAATAAATAAGTTAGGAGTAAATTTTGGATAAATTCTATAAATAATCCTATATTATTTTAAATTAAATTATAAATTAAGTTAATTTTCTAATGAATTTCTAGAAACTATGTTCTCCATATATGCATCCTAATGAATCGTTATATGATAAGCAATATAATGCCCCCATATTACCTTTTTTGACTTTTATTCGCCATGAATAGGCTGTCTGATTTTCTAAATCTAAATTAAAAAATCTAAATGTATCTTCAATACTTATTTTGAATGATTTAGATTCATTTGAATTTAAATCAAAGTCTCTTTTATAAATATTATCATCATTTTGAAGTCTTAATATAAATTCAAAATTTATATCCTCAGCCTTGCAATTAGATAATGAATTAGAAGTTATAGATGATCCAAGAATAATATTATCGTAACCATCAAATATAATTCCTGAGTACCAATAATTTTTCTTATATCCAGTCAAATAAGTTGACATTTGATGAGCTATTTCGGGAGGCATTGTATTCATACCTGATTCCAAATAGTACATTAAATTAATAGCGATTCTTGCAGGCAACTGATTTTGTTCATTATTTGGGAATGCGGTAGCTACTAACCCTGGTGAATCAGAAGAAATTACATTCTTCGTATAAATTTGACAGGATTTAGCTGATAAATCTTTAATATTTGATGAAGAAATAGTTTTAAGATCATTTATATACCTAGTATCTATTTTTACCTTTAATGAACTTGGACTAGTTGTGGGATAAACAATAGCCTTGAGCCTTAATTTATCTTTAACTATTGGTAATGAAACAAATGATTTTTGAGTTTCATCAATACAATTCTCAATTGTATCTCCTTCAAAATTAACCTCCCTAAATGTATGAGTAACACAATAGTTTTTATTGAGAAGATCATAATTACCACATAAGAATCTAGGAAATATTGATGAACTTTCGCCCTCAATCTTAATAAAATAACTTGCAGATTTTTCAAAATTTATTAAATTAAAATCTTTTTTCTGACTGCTGGAAGAAAAATGCTTTTCTTCCAAGTCATTGAGGTTTACGTGAATCAAATTTGATTGATATGATTTTCTTAAAGGGGGAATTTTTATTACTTTTAATGGCTGACTATTAGAGTCACAGTAAATCAAGATTCTAATATTTTCAATAGCACCAGTTTCTCCATTAAATAGGTGAATAAAAGGTATAAATCTCTCTGATTTGAATACATAAAAATTTGTTTCTGAAAAAATTCTTCTATCTATAACTCCTTTTTCAAGCGTTCGCCCACAAGTATGTACAGCCGAAATAAATCCTGAATTAGATTTATAAACTCCTATGATTGCTGGAAATGGATAAACAATATTTTCTTTTGAATGAATTTCAATTTCAACTAATCCATTTTTAATATTGCTAAAATGAATTTGATTTTTATTCACTATATCTCTTAAAGAAATCAAATTTACATCTTTTACCTCGTTATTGCTTAATTCTAAAAAAGATTTTCCTTCTAAATTCCTAATAGTAATTTTATATTCAACATATACATCTCTTTTCCATTTCCAGTAATTTTGAAAAGTCAAATACAAATTATTTAATTCCAGATCAAACAAAGGAAAGACTGCTGCTCCTCTACTTATTGATCCATTTTCTAATTCTTTTCTATCATTAAATAGACCTTTAGATGTTTTAACTCCAGAAAGTTTGGGATTCATAAATTCAAAAGAGTTATTATAATTTTAGAGACATTTTGCTACTTTAAAGAAATTTTCTAACTTATATTAATTTTTTTTTAATTTAAAATCTAAAAATTCAATATTGTTTTTAATACTCTAGTTAATTTTAATGATATATAATTTAATTAAATTAATTTTTTTATTTCTGTATAATCAAATTAAATTATTTAAAAATTTTTGAAATAAAAAATGATAGTTATTCATTGGCATGGATATCCAGTGTGTGCAACTAGAATTGATTCATTAGAAGAATTTAAAAAAATTGTGAAAGTTTTTTCTGAAAAGCCTTCCGTTCCATTTAAAGCTTTTGAAAGACAAAAATATCCACCCATATATATAAAAAATGAATCTGACCCGGCTAAATTTCTAAAGCATGAAATTAACAATATAGAGTTATTAATAATGACTGGTTGGTCACACGAAAAATGGAATAATTTTGCAAAAATCTTAAAAAAAAGGGGGGTTCCAATTATTATGATGGTCGATAATAATTTAAGATATAGTTTAAGACAGATAGTAGGAGCTATATACTTTAGAATATTTTTCCGAAAATTAGCTGATTATTATCTTGTTGCAGGGAATAGTTCAGAAAAATTATTAAATTTCTTTGGAGTAAGTTCCTCAAAAATAGGACATGGCTATTATGGATTTACTTCTAAATTTTTCCCCTACCCAAAAAAAAATGAGAAAATAAAAAGAAAAAAAAATTTCGTTTTTATAGGCCAGAAAATCAAGAGAAAAGGTATTGATATTTTATTAAAAGCTTATTTCAAATATTTATCTGAAGGTGGGGAATGGGGCTTAAGAATTATAGGAAGTGGTAAATGGTCAATCCCAGAGTTGGAATCGATTAAGGAACAGAATTTTTTACAACCTTTAGAAATTTCAAAATTACTTCAAAATAATTATGTACTTGTACTACCTAGTAGAAAAGAGCATTGGGGGACAATTGCAGCTGAAGCTGCTGCATCAGGAATGATTCTTATTTTATCAAATTCAGTAGGATCCAAACCTGACATTCTTAAAAATGGTATTAATGGATTCTCTTTTACTACTGGCAATGTAAATGAATTAAAAAATATACTTTTAAAATTTGACAATTTTTCTAATTCACAACTTATAGAAATGTCTAATAATTCAATAAAGTTATCCAGAATTTTCTCTGAGAGATCATTCTATAATTCGATTAATAATTTAGGTGATATTTTTAAATAGAATTTAATTTTTTATAAAAATTTTATAGTAGGATTTATATCACTTTTGGTTTATCAAAGAGATATTAAATACTGGTGTAATATTATTATTATGTTGTAGAATCAATAAATAATCATAATGCAAAGAAGAGGAAACTTAAAAGATAAAAAATTTAAGTTTGGATTCTTTTTAAATCTTGCAAATTTTTCTCCAGTAGGAGAGCTACATCTTGCCCATATACTAAATCTGAAGAAAGAAGTAGATTCTAAACAAATCTTAGGAATAATATGTGATGGCAAGTTTGGTGGATGCAGTATAAATCCCCTTGGTTCGCCTACATATTGTCATTTTTGCAAAAAAAGAGCAGCAAAAATTGTTGAAATAGCGAAAATAGAAAGTATTTTTTTATCAGATTATTTTTGCAAAAAACAGAGATATATTCCCTCTAGCTTAATGCTTGGAGCAATGTCATCAGTTGCTTCTCACACAAGATCTGAATCAGTAAATGATTTATCTTTTTTATGGAAATTTGTTTTAGGTAGGCTTCACAGAGCTTCAATAAAAACATATATATCCATATCAAATATCTTATATAAACATAATATTGAGGAATTATATATTTTTAACGGCAGATTTTCATGTGCGAGGTCAGCCAAAGAAGCAGCCAGAAGACTTGGAAAAACTTTTTTAGTTTATGATGTTAAAGGGATCTCAGGGAGAAAAAGACCTTATATACATAAAAATATAGATTTACATAATGTAGATATTGCTATTGATAGAGCGCTAAAACTATATAAAAAAAATAGGAAAAAAGCTTACCATACAGCAGTTAAGTTCTTTAATGATAGAAGAAATCAAAAGGATACTCTTCAAGAATCTTATACAAAACTGCAAGAAGTAGGGTTTTCAGGGATTACAAAAAAGACAAAGCAATTGGTAGTTATTTTTACTCAATCTGACGATGAATATAGATTTCTTGGAGCAGATTGGGGAGTAAAACAAAGAAAGGTTAAGTGCTCATATGAAATCTTGAAAATTTCAAAACTTTTACCCAAAGAAGATTTTCACATAGTAATTAGAATTCATCCCAATCAAAATAATGTAAGAACTCAATCATTAGATTTAATCAGATCTCTTGATAAAAAAGAAAATATAACTGTACACGAGCCAAATAGCCGAATTGATACTTATGCACTTATGGATGAGGCAGATGTAGTTATTACTTTTGCCTCTTCAATATCTCTAGAAGCATGTTACTGGAAAAAATTATTAATACAAATTGGTCCTTCTATGACCTCAAAGTTAAATATAGCGAACCGGGTTAACGACGGAAAAGAATGCGTAGATTTTCTTAAATTATACAATCATAGATTAAATGAAGCTCCTAAATACGAATCCAAGAATGCAATAGCTTACGCTAATTATTTAATGAGATACGAAGATTACTTACCAGGTTTCAAAAGAATTGCTAATGGATTATACTCGGTGGAAGGCCATATATTGCCAATAACAAAGATTGCACGAATACTTACTTTACCAGAGAGATTGATATTACTAATTGCGAAAAGGGATAAAATATTTTCATATAAATTCATCAGAAAAATTTATATTTCAATTATTGACATTATTAACGGAACATATCAGGATCAATGAATTACTCAAAAGTTATTTCATTTCTATCAAGTTATTTAATTGATTTAAGTTGTCTTAGGATTTATTCACCTTTTCAGGCAATAAAAGGCATATTCTTAAGATCTATTTCAGGTATTTAAAAGATTTTTTTAATAGCTTAAATATTTTCTAAATTTTTATGTAATGAGAATATTTTTAATCTCTTCAATTTATTAAAAAACTTTCTTTTGAGAAAAATTAGTTATTATTTTTAACCATTAGTACTAATTAATATTATTTATATAAATAAGAGCGTTATTATATTATGTTAATATCTTGGGAAACTAAAAAGAGAATAAATTGAAAACTCATTTTTTTGAAAATGTAATAGTTACAGGGGGAGCGGGTTTTATAGGTTCTAATTTAGTTTCCCATATACAGACTCTTACAAAAGGTTCTATTTTTATAATTGATTCTTTTGGTCAAGATATAAATCACTGCCCTACTCATGGGTCATATAAAAATCTAGTTGGTTTAAAATGTGTACCTCTAGCAGGAGATATTAGGAATATAAAAGAAATAGTATCAAAATATATAAAGGTTCCAATTAGTGCAGTATTTCATATGGCGGCGATAAGTGATACTACAGCATTAGATGAAAACATAGTTATTGATGTAAACTTTAATTCTTTTTTTGATCTTCTTGAAATTTGTGATTACTTCTCCTCTCCAATTGTTTATGCTTCTAGCGGAGCTGTATATGGAAATAAAATAAAAAAAACAAATAATATTGGCTCTGAATCACCAAATAATGTTTATGGATATTCAAAATATAGTATGGATAGTATTAGTAGAGAACTTAATTTTAGAACGACAAAAGGTAATAAAATAACTGGACTACGTTTTTTTAATGTTTACGGACCAAATGAAAAATTTAAAGGTAAAGCTTCCTCAATGATTCTTCAAATTTATAATCAACTGCTAGAAAATAAATCCTGTAAATTATTTGATAATAGTGAAATAATTTTAAGAGATTTTATTTACATAGAGGATATTTGTAAAAGTATAGTTTCTTCTATATATCAAAATCCCGGCATTTATAATGCTGGAACAGGCAAATGTAGAAGTTTTCTAGAGGTTGCTGAAATAATAATAAATTATTTACAAATTAAAGAAGAAGCTAAGATTGAATTTATTCCAAATCCTTATTTAGATAGATATCAATTTAAGACTCTTGCCCCTTGGGATAAAACAAATATTTTAAATATTTCAAAACTTAAACCTCTCTCACTTGAAGAGGGTATTTATAAGTATTTAGATAAGATCAAAAAATAAATAAATTACATATTTTTCTTGATTATCTTATTAATGGTATTTAAAACATCATCAACACTTATTTGATCTAGACAATTATGTTTATTTGAACAACTCCAATTATTCTTCTTACAATTACGATTTAATACCAATATTGGAGCATTTTCAGTATCTTTAGGATAAGGTAAAAATCTACCATATAACAAACCTCCATATATACATATAGATTGAGTACCTACCATACAGGCAATATGAACAGAACTACTGTCATTACCAATTAACAATTTAGCTCCTTTAATTAACCCGATAAATTCTAATAAGGTTTTTCCTACTCTTATTTCTATAAGTTTAGAGTTTAGGTTTTTAACTAATTTTTGAATTAATGTTTCCTCTGAACTTGTACCGCAAATAATAATTTTAATATTATGTTCATCTATTAATTGATTAATTAGATTATTAAAATTATCAATTGACCAGGATTTAGTTTTTGAAGAAGCTATTGGGGAAATTACAATATAATTTTGCCTCGGACTAAATTTAAATTTTTGATCTGTTAAAAAAGGATTATAGTTTTTAAAATTTAATTTTTGGTTAGAAATTTTTTCAAAAAATTCTTGGTTGCGTTCTTTTTCCATTTTAATTATTTTTTCTCCTAAAAGAAGATTCGTGTACCAATTGTCAGATATTACTTTTAGGTATTTGGATTGATTAATAAAATCTCCATCAAATCCATAACTAACTTCAGATTTGCTTGCTCTGATAATACTATCGCCCATAGAAAAAGATCTAGAATAGGTAGGCTGAAGTATGATTTTAATTTTGTATGAAATTACTTTTTGGATTATCTTTTTTCTATAAGGCAAATTAAATCTAAAATTTTTAAGATTAATTGCTATTATTTCATCAAAAATATTTAGTGATTTTGCTAATTCTTCAACAAGTTCATTACAAATAAGTATTGTCCTCATTCCTTGATATTTTTTAGGAATTAAATTATTCGATGAAATATATATTATAAAATCTCCTATTGCATCCATTTTTACAAATGCGATAGTATTATCAGATATTTCTTTCTTTCTAGGGATTATAGTAGTATCAAAAAAAAATAATATTATTTCATAAAAAAATTTTATTATGGATTTATTAAATATTTTTTTCATTTTTTAAATTCTTTTTAAAAGATAATTAATTCAAAAAATTTCAAAATTTTATTCATAGATTTTTTATTTTATTAATAACATTTGAAGAGCTTAAGTTTTTAACTAAATCGACAATTAAAATATTCCCCCCATATGATTTTACAAAAGGTGCTCCAATGATTTCTTTTTCGGAATAATCAGAGCCTTTTATTAATAAATCAGGCTTTATTTCCTTAATTAATCTTTCAGGTGTTTCTTCATTAAAAACAATCACCTCGTCAATAAATTTTAGTGATTCTAAAATTTTACGACGAGTTTTTAGATTATTGATGGGTCTGCTATTGCCTTTTAATTTTTTTACAGAATGATCGCTATTCAAACCAACAATTAAGTAATCACAGTTTCTTCTAGCTTCTTCCAAAAGAGATAAATGTCCTATATGTAAAATATCAAAACAACCATTTGTAAATCCAATTATTTTCTTTTTATTAATCTTATCAATATAATTTTTGTATAAATTTTTTTCTATTGGGAAAGTCCCTTTTTTTGTTACTACTGAAGAGGCAGCATAGTTTGCAAACTTAATATTTTCTTCGCCTAATTTTTTAGTAAATAAATTTTTAATATTTTCCTCTTTTTTTATAAAAGCGTAAAAAAGACCACTTAAAAATGCATCTCCTGCCCCAGTAATATCAATAACATCAACTATAGAAGCTTCATAATGTAGGGTTTCGTCTTTATTACTAGAAATACAACCATTTGCTCCTAAAGTAACCACTAAATTTTTTATATTCGATATTTTTTGTACTTCTTTAATTTTTAATTTGAAGTCCTCAATAGAGTCAGAATCTTCTAATCTATATTCCTCGAATATATTATCAAATTCATATTTATTTATTTTGAGACAGAAGGCTTCCTTTATAGAATTTAAGCTTTTATTTTTTGTGTCGATAAATACAGGCTTATTTAAATTATTGCAGCTTTTAATTATTTCTTTTAAGGTTAGTGAATTAATACAGCCTTTTTGATAATCAGAGACAATTAAAATATCATGATTCTCTATAATTTCTGAAATTAATTTACTAGATAATATTGAAATTTTGTTTTTATTATTAAATTCTTTATCTTCTCTCATAAATTGTCTATTATCTACGTAATATCTTGTTTTTATTGGATTTATATCATTAATATCTGTATATATTGGTTTGGTTCTTATATTTGGATTGTTAGTTAAATTACAAAGTAATTCTTTATCAATTTTTTCAAATTTTGTGGAAGGATAATAGAAACTAAAATTTAAACCAAGGTTAGATAATGATAGAGCTACATTTCCTGCACCTCCAATAGTTTTAAAACTTTTTTCTCTTTTTACAACAGGGGCAGGACCCTCAGGCGAAAGTCTTAAAGAATTAAAATTTATAAATTTATCAATAATTAAGTCTCCAATTAGTGCAATTTTTGTTTCCATAGTTTCTATATCTATTTTATTAATTAATCTTAAATTATCATCATACTTTGAGTAATAAAGAATTTTTGTAAAAGTAAATAATAATATTTTTGTTTAGTATATTATTTTTTTAAAAAAAGATACAATTAAAATATTATTTTTTCAAAACTCCTAATGAGTAAAATTATATTAGATGAATTAAGAGAATCAAGAATTATTAAAGAGATAGAGGAACATATAGAAACATCTAATTTACTTAAAGAAAAAATATATGATATTAAGTCAATTACTAATATTATTATTGATGCTTTAATAAATAAAAATAAAATTTTAACTTGTGGCAATGGAGGTTCAGCTTCAGATTCAAGTCATCTTTCTTCAGAAATTGTAGGAAGATATCAAAAAAACAGAAACGCTTACCCATCTATAAATTTAGCTAGCGAAACATCTGCATTAACAGCTATTGGTAATGACTATGGATTTGATAGTATTTTTTCGAGGCAAGTAGAGGCATTGGGTAATCCAGGGGATATTTTAGTTGTTATTTCTACTTCAGGGAATTCAAAAAACCTAATCAATGCAGCAATTTCTGCAAAAAATAAAGGTTTAAAGGTTTTAGGGCTTTTGGGAAGGAATGGCGGAGAATTATTAAAATTGGTTGATCAAAATGTGACGATAAATTCTAATAGAACCTGTAGGATTCAAGAAATGCACTCCATAATTATTCATATTATTTGTGAGTTATTTGATGAAATCGCTTAATAAAATTAAATATCTTTAATATGAACAAAAATATCAATAAGGCAGTCTTTCTTGATAGAGATGGTGTTATAAATAAGGATTTTTCATATGTATATCAGAAGAAAAATTTTGTATTTAATGAAGGTATTTTTGATTTATTAAGAATATTACAGGAAAATAAATATCTCCTTTTTGTTATTACTAACCAATCTGGCATAGCTAGAGGTCTCTTTTCAGAAAAACAATATAATCAAATTACTGAATATTATCTGAGTATTTTAGGGAATCTAGGAATAAGAATTTCTGGTGTTTTCCACTGTTCTCATCACCCGGATTTTTCAGAGAAACCTTTTTCTAATTGTAATTGTCGTAAACCTAAGCCAGGTTTATTTCTTAAAGTTCAAAAAGAATACCAGATAAATATGTTTGAATCCATAGCTATTGGAGATTCTATTAGAGATTTAAAGGCTGCTTACTTATCAGGCATAAACAATAGAATTTTAGTTAATCCAATTTATAAAGAATCAATTTACATAACTAAAAAATTTAAAACAATAAAAGAATGTAAAAAATATTTCCAAAAATTGTTCCTTTAATTCATTATTTGAGTTGATTTTTCTTTTTTTTAAAATTATATATTTGATATTAATATGGGTTAGACTGAAAATAACGAAGAAAATTTTTTTCTCAATTAAATATTTTAAGATTGATTGCGAGTATTTTTTATATTTTTTATACCCTTGAGAATTTTTGAATTCTTAATTTGAGGAATCATAGCTGTAGATGAAATTCAAAAACCTAAATATATTAAAAAAATAAGATCAATAAATAGTTATTTTATTTTTTCTCAAATAAGTTAAATCAAATGCTTTAAAAATAATATTAAATTAATAATCTATGCACTCATGACTTTATTAAGTTCTTTTTTCGTGGAAGATTTCCTTATAATGTTTAAATCCTTTTTAATAACTGAAGGATCTATTATAAAATCGAAAATTATCTTATCTAAGAACCTCTTAAGAGGAGTTATAAACATTAATAACTTAAAAATTATTTTAGGTATTTTTATTATAAGATTATTCTTATTTCTTAATTTATAAATCTCATTAGTTAATACACTTGTTTCAACTGGATCATCATCTGCTAATACATAAAGTTTAGATTTTTCAAAGTTTTTATCTATAATTTTTTTAATACAATAATTAAAATAATTAATTGAAAGGTAAGATCTTTTATTGTCGCATGAGCCAAATATTATTGGATATCCTTTTTTAATTAAATTATCCAGCAACCTAATATTTCCAGGTGCATCTTTTCCATATATTAAAGCTGGCCTTAAAATTATTAAGTTACATTCAGTATCTTTGAAATTATCTATTAGTATTTTTTCTGCTAAAAGTTTTGTTCTAGCATAAATAGTTTGTGGATTTGTAGGAGAAAGTTCGTTTAATGATTTTTTTAATAAATTATTTTCCCCATATACAGCAACAGTACTTATAAAAATGAATTTATTGGCTTTAAATTCAATTGCTTTTTTAAAGAAATTTTTTGTGAATTTTACATTTGTTTCATATATATTTTTTATTTGAGATTTATCCATTTTTGGATTTTTATGAACAAACGCTGCACTATGGATGAAAATAATATCCTCAAATAAAAAATTAATTTTTTGAAGATTTTCATATTCCATTATTTCTACATTTTTGATTTTAGTTACTTTATTTCTTACCAGCCCTATAACTTGATATGAACTTGCTAAATTTCTACAAAGTGACTTACCTACATAGCCGTTAGCGCCAGATATAATAATTGTTTTCATAATTATGTTAATTAATATAATTTTATTAAATTTTTAAGTTAAAAAGATTTATTTATTAATAAATAGAAAAAATCTGGGAAAACATATAGGTAACTATATTATGATTTTAATAAATCAAATTAACTATTTTAAATTGGTAAATTGTGTAGCTATAATTCCTGCTAGAGGAGGTTCAAAAGGAATACCATTAAAGAATTTACAAAAAGTAGGGGGTTTACCTCTGGTAGTGAGAACTATAAAAGCAGCTTTAAGTTCTAACTTTATAAATGCAGTATATGTAAGTTCAGATTCAGATGAAATATTAATGCAAGCTTTTTTAAACGGAGCTGTAGCGATTAAAAGACCAGAAGAACTAGCAGATGATCAATCAAGCACTGATCCTGTATTGATCCACGCATTGGAGAAAATTGAGGAGAATACAAAATACGATATTGACTATATTGTTTTGCTTCAATGTACATCGGCTTTCACAACTTCTATTGAGATTGACAAGACTATAGATAAATTAATTAAAAATGATATTCATGATGCTGCATTTGCAGTTTCAGAATCGCATTCATTTTTATGGTCCTATGATTCCAATTTGAAACAAACTAAACCTGTTAATCATGATTTCCCTAAATCCAGAAAGAGAAGGCAAGACTTAAATAAAACATATAAAGAATTAGGCTCTGTTTATGTAATTAATAAACAAAGCTTTAAAATTCATAAAAATAGATTTGGTAAAAACCCAATCCCCGTATTAGTAGATTCATTAAATTCATTTTTAGAAATAGACGATATTAAAGATTTAAATATTGCTCGTCAAATTTTTAATTTTGAGCAAAATAACTTTATAGGGAAAGATTTTATAGAAAAAGTTTTGAAAATTAAATTATTCATAATGGACTTTGATGGAGTTTTTACGGATAACATGGTTGGCACATTGCAAAGTGGTGAAGAATTTGTACTATGCAGTAAATTTGATAGTCTTGGGTTGGCTATGCTTAAGAAACTTAATATTAAGTTGATTATTTTAACTTCTGAAAAAAATGAGAGCGTTTATAAAAGAGCTAAAAAACTGAATATTGAATGTATTTATTCAGTATTTTCAAAAAAAGAAATGATAAATAATTTAATGCTAGAGTTTAATTTAAATAAGGAAAATATTGCATTTATGGGAAATGATATTAATGATATTTGCGCTGCTAAATCTGTTTCTTTGTTTTTTTGTCCAAATGATTCTCACGAAAGAATAAAAGAAATTGCAGATTATAGTACTAAATTATCTGGAGGACATGGAGCAATAAGAGAAGTTTGTGATCTTTTTTTGCAATTTAAAACAAATGTAATTTGAGAAATTATTATTTATTGGAATGGTTAACCTGTTTGATCTACTAGTATAGATTCCTTTAATTTTTGGACTAAAATGTGAAGGTTTTAACTGATAAACCTGAAGTACCTCTTTAGAAATTTATTAATCAAAAATCCTAGCCTATTTATTTGAAAAGAAAGAGAATCCTCTAGATTATTGGAAAAAGATATTGATTAGATAAGTCTTTTTAGAATTACAGGTGGGCACATAAATATTCGTTTAATCTTTCTAAAAAACTATGGTTGAAGTGTGCATAAGTTGTTTTGATGCTAGATAATAATTTGAGATTTTCTATAAAACAAATCTTAGGATCAGTCTATTTTTGAATTTTTTATAAAAAATAGATTTATAGTTTACAGGATTAATATCATTAAGAATTAGGTTTTTTATTTTCCCATTCTGGAACAAGTTCTTTCAATAAAGATAGTGTTCTTTTTAGATCATAATTCTCAATATTAATTCTAATTTTTTCTATTTTTTTAAAAAGAATCTTTTCTGATAAGAAACTTTCTTTCCCTTTAAATATAAGTGGATGAGATGTTTTAATAGATTCGGAATTAATTAAAAGTTCTTCATATAATTTTTCACCAGGCCTTAAACCAATTACTTGGATTTCTATATCTCCTCTTGGATTATTTTTGTCCTTTATAGATAAACCATTTATCGTAATCATTTGTTTTGCTAATTCATATATTTTAACTGGTTGACCCATATCTAATAAGAAGACTTCTCCACCTGTTGCTAATTCTGAAGCCTGCATTACTAATTGCGCTGCTTCTTTAATTGTCATAAAATACCTTATCATTTTCTTATGAGTAAGTGTGATAGGAACACCTTTTTTTATTTGTTCATTAAAAAGTGGGATTACAGAACCTGAAGAACCTAAAACATTCCCAAATCTTACCATCGAAAAACATGTTTTTGTGTTTACTTTAGATGCATATGCTTGCACTATTAATTCAGATAATCTTTTAGTCGCACCCATTATATTTGTGGGCCTAACTGCTTTATCAGAGGATATTAAAATAAACTTCTTTATTGATAAATTAAAGCAAATTTCGCAAAGTATC
This sequence comes from Prochlorococcus sp. AG-347-K16, assembly GCA_003281405.1. Lineage (GTDB taxonomy): Bacteria > Cyanobacteriota > Cyanobacteriia > PCC-6307 > Cyanobiaceae > Prochlorococcus_A. The sequence continues at coordinate 40,707 of QCCD01000011.1, forward strand.
TTTGTTGAAAAAACGTTATTGTAAATCCCTGCAATCGCATTGGATTCTAGAAGAGGAACATGTTTATATGCTGCGGCATGAAAGATAATATCAATTTTTTCTTGTATGAATAAATTACTGACGGCATTTTTATTTGTAACATCCATTAGTATAAATTTAGTTTCAATATTTTTAAGATTTTTTGACGATAACTCTTTTTGAACTTCATATAGATTTGGCTCACTATTATCTATAATCAGAATCTTCTTCGGTTTTATTTTTATTAATTGTCTACATAATTCACTCCCAATTGAACCAGCAGCTCCAGTTATGCAAATAGTCTTGGACTCTAGAGATTTTCTCAAAAGATTATAGTCAGGCTTTACTGATTTTCTACCTAAAAGGTCGTCTGGAGAAATTGGCTTAAGCTGGGTTATCTTTTCTTTCCCTGAAGTTATATCTTCCAATGAAGGGATCTTAAGTACAGCTATTCTATTCATTTGACTTATTTCTAGAATCTCCGATAAACGTTTATTTGATATAGAGGGAACTGCAATAAATATTTGATTTATGTTTTTATTGGAAATCTCTAAACTTTTTAAATTTATTATTGGAATATCACTAATGTTTCTTCCTTTAAGAGTTAGGTCATCATCTATAAAATAAATGACTTTTTTATTATTCGATCTTCTAAGTGAATTATAGAGTTGAACTCCACTACGGCCCGCTCCAAATATAGCGATGTTGGTTTTGTTGTTATCATCTGTTTTATTAAATTTATAAATTAGATCTCTCATTAAAAATCTTGGTAAAGCAGTTAAGCCCGTTGAAAGAAACCAAATTTGAATAGCAAGTGATAAATTAATTGTTTTATTCATAAAGAGACTTGAACAAATAAAAATACTAATAATTAAAAAAATATTTCTTATAGAGAATTTATATATTATGGAACTTGTTATAAATCTGGTTAAAGATTTATATTGACCTGAGGAAATATAAATAAAGATTCCGCATAAGGTAAAAATATGTATATCAATATTGGTTAATTTATTATTTATTTCACTATAAAGGTTGTAATTAGAAATCCAAATGCTCATATAAAAACTAATTTGTAACATTATTGAGTCAATTATTAGCAAAATTAATCTTCGATTTAACGCCTTAAACAAAAGAATCTTTATAAGAATCTTTTTAAAATAATCAACTATAACTTTTATATTCGAAAAAAGCATTTTACTCTAATTAACTAATTTTATTGGTAATGCGTATTTCTTATTTAAAATAAATCCTACTAACATAGTAAATAGGCAAGAAAAAAACATACCATTTAATCCAACAAAAATTGTTGAGGTTGCTATTGAAATTGTTAAAAATATATATGTTGATGAAATTAACCTATGATTCCATCCCGCTTGATTTAATCTTTGATATAAATGCATTTTATGAGCTTTAAAAATATCTAATCTCATATAAATCCTTATTAAAACACAAGTAAAGGCATCAAATAAAAGAGGGAAATTAATACCAAACATAATTATACTATTGTTTAGATTTTCAGAATAAATAATCATAAATGCAATTAATGAGCCTAAAAATGTACTACCTGAATCGCCCATGAATAGCTTTGCGGGCTCCCAATTTAATCTTAAAAAAGCTAATAAAGAACTTAAAATGAAAATAAGAGGTAATTTAAAAAATAAAGAATATAAAAGTAAAATGACAAATACATTACCTGCTAAAAGCCCATCCATACCATCCATGAAATTAAGAAAATTTATTATTGCAGTAAAACTTATAATTAAAGTTATATAAATTAAAGAATTTAAAAGAACATTGTCAAATTGGGAAGTTATATTAAAGAAAAGTGGTGAATAATAAACAGCTATAGATGCAGTTAAAAATTGTATAAAAAATCTCAATAGGCTAGAAATATTATATTTATCGTCTATTAAACCAATAAATGCTATTGGTAAACAAAATAAAGGTATATAAAACTTATAAATTAAAAAAGTTGGTATAGATGCTAATAAAAAAATTACTCCTCCTCCACTAGGTTTCGCTACTTCATGAGAACTTCTAATATTAGGAACATCGTTAAAATATTTTTTTAAAAAAGGAATGATTTTATTGAGTATGAAATTTGAAATTAGAAAATATAAAATAAAAACAATTAATTCTATTAATTTTTTATTATCCATCATTTCTATTGAATTAACTCATTGATTAAATTTAAATAACTCTCACATCCACTTTCCTTTGATAAGAATTTTTCGTAATATTTTTTTCCATTTAAACCTAGTTTTTTTAAAAAATTTTTATTATTTATTGAACTAATAATACAATTTGAGATTTTTAAAAATTCATTGTTTTTAAAACAAAAGCCACAATTGGCTTTTTTTATATGCATACTAATCTCTGATTCAGGACCAATATATAGAACAGGAACCCCTCTAGCTAGATATCCACTAAATTTACTTGGGACCACAAGACCTTTAAAGTCTGACCTAAGAGTTAAAACTGCTAAAGAGGTCAGCTGCATGGATTGATTTATTAAGTTTTCGGGTAATAGATTATGAAATTTAATTTTTCCTGAAAGTTTTTTGCTTAATACATAATTTCTTGCAATTTCAATATTAGAACCTTGAGATATAAAAAGTAATTTAAAATTATATTTTTTTGAATTTGTTATCTCTACGGCCTTTATTATTGTCTCCCAATCATGAGCAAATCCTAAAGTTCCAGAATAAACTATGGTAAATGTATTCGACACATTAAATTTCGATACTAATGGATTATGTGAATTTCCCAAATTCTCTATATTTCCTGTAGCCCAATTGGGTATAATTTTTATTTTTTCTTTTCTAACTCCCTTAGCTCTTATTTTCTCAGACATATATGGGCCAAGTGATACAACCCTTTGCGCTTTTTGATATGAATGATTAAAAATAATATTTAGGAATTTCTCAAAAAAAGGGTTTAATTTATTTCTAAAGTGTGATTTCAATACCTCTGGATATAAATCCATCGCAATAATAATATATGGTGTTTTTCGTAACAATGATGCCAAATATATAGTTGGAATTATAAATGGTGGATTAGTTTGACATACAAAAAGAGAGGGATCTTTTGATTTGATAAAGAATAATAATGCCTTTGTGCAAAAATATAAATCATTTATTGTTTTTGTTAAAAAATTATTTTTTTCTTGAAAGATTACTCCAACTCTTTTAATTTTCACACCAATTTTTTCTGGGTTTATTATATTTTGATTACTTTCTGGTTTTACGTAGTTTGATGAGGAACAAATTACGTTTACTAATAAATTGTTTTTTTGTAGATTACAAACTATATCTGTACTTATTCTTGCTCCTGACCAACCCTCTGGATAAAAGAAGAGTTCTGAAAAATATAATTTTCTTAATGATTTCATTTTTTCTTGAATTTATTTATATAAATTCCACCTAAGCCTCAGCAAAAATATTGCTAAGAAAATTCCAAAAAACCATGGCATATTAAAAGTCACTCCATACGGAAGTATTAAATAAGAATAGAAGAAAAGAGCTATTGGCTCGTTAAGAGATTGTCTTTTAGATAAAACTCTTAATGCAAAGAACAAACCAATATTAGTAAAATTAAATACCGCTGGAAAATATCCCCAAATACCAATTAAGTAATCTCTTATATAAGGACCAAATGGAGCGGTATGTCCTAGTTCTGATAATCCTGGAAAAAAATGTTCATTTATTAATACATTTCCATATGCAAAAGGTTTATTTGGGAAAATTGATCTTGGAATATAATTCCATAATGATGTTATATGAATTTTCCCTATAATTTCACTTAATTCTTCTCTAGAGTTTATAGCTCTATTTGCATTATTTATAGATGAAAAATAACTCGTAAATTTTAAAATTTCTTTTGAACCAATTATTGAAAAAGAATATCCATAAAGCCTTAGAAATATTACTATAAATGAAATTAATATAATTATGTAGATTATTTTTCTGTATTTCTTTATCAGACTATATATTCTACTTTTTACAAAAGATTGTTTGAAATCTCTTGATAACAACAAAGCAGTAGTTGATGCTAAGAGAAGACCTTTTGATCCATAAGTATATATTATAAAAAAATGAAATATTGTTTCAAAAATCTTTAAATTTTTACTGGCAATTTTTACACAAAGAAAAAGACTTGAAGAAAGCATTCCAAAAACCCAGAGATATCCAGCCCCAACTCGAAGTTCAATATAAGCTCTTCTTGGATCAATAATTGATAATCCTTGGGTGTAAAAAACCCATATCAGAAAAAAAGAATAACAAAAAAATGCACAATATTTCAGCGCTTTTTTATTATTTAGTACTAATTCTGTTTTATTTTTTTCGTATTTTTTATGAAGTTTAAAAATTCTAATAAAGAATAAATTTAAAAAAATATATATAACTTGTAAAGAAACTAGAAAAAAAATATATTTTTTAAAGTCCGCTGAAAGCGAATCATTCTGAGTAAAAATAAATACAAAGATTGGAAACATTGTACCTAACAAAGAGTTCAAAGCATAATCAATTTGAAAAATTAATAATGGGAATCTAAGTTTATTGCCTAAATTTTTTAAAATATAAAATATATAAGCTATGTTGATTACTATCATAAAAAAAACTGCAGAAATTAACATTTTAAAATCTAAAGTTTTTGAACTTCAATTTTTGCATCTACCCAATCTAATTTAGGGTATTTATGCATAGTTATTATCAATGTTCTGCCCATTAATATTTCAGGTAAACCATCTAAAAAAGTTTTTGACGTTCTCTCATCAAGTGAACTAGTTGGTTCATCTAAAAAAATTATAGGTTTATTTGAATATAAAGCTCTTGCTACGGCAATTCTTTGAGATTCACCTCCGGATAATATATTTGACTCTGGGTTATAGTTATCTTTGGGATTTGTATCTTTCACAAGAGAATTCAAATTTAAAATAGTCAAAATTTTATTAAGTTTTCGTTTATTAATTTTTTTATCATAGAGAGTTATGTTCTCTATCAGACTTCCTTCAAAAATAAAAGGTGATTGTGTAGCATAAGAAACTTGATCTAAATAATTTAAATTTGAATTAATATTCATATCTATATGAATGTTTTGTTCGCCCCTATTAAAACCAGCAATAAAATCTAAAAGAGTACTCTTGCCGCTTCCTGAGCTGCCAGTTAATAATATTTTAGATCCAAAGGGTATTTTTAAATTTAGTTTGTTTTCTGATTCTCTTGAAATAGGATTAATTTTGTAGGGAAAGCATTTATGCTTTATTGGATAATCATTTAATATTATGAAGTCTTTAATTAATTTTTTAGTGTTTTGATTATAAGAATGAGGTTCTATTTTTTTGTATTTATCATTTAATGATAAATTGGATTTCACCTTTTTTATAAGTTGAGAAGAATATGTCATTATGGTTATAGAGCCATAAAGCTGTTGGCAATAAGGAAGTAATCTTAGGGAGGAAAAAAGAGTTAAACCAAAAAGAGGGACTAATTTAGGATCATTATTTAATAGTAAAATCGGTAAAAGTAATGCGATTATTAATCCTTCTACAATAATTTTTGGAATATAAGTGAAAGTTACTATAAATGACCTGCTTTTAGCCATTTCAGTAAATCTTGAAGTAAAAATTTCGGAAAACTTTTGATCTAAAGAATATAAAAATATATCTCTCCATCCCTTTGACATTTCTTTCAAAACTTTTCCTGTCTTCACAGAAAATTGATCATATGATTTCCCCTTCAAATGAACGTATGGTTGTATTATATTTAACAAAATAAAGTATATCCCAGCCATTAATGTGATTGAATAAATTATTATTCCTGGAGCTATTATTATTAAAAAAATTAGTGAAGGTATTAGGATTATCAGGCAACTAATAATAAGGTGAGCTGGCATAAAAACTTGAGAAGGTAATAATAAAATTTGATCTCTAAGTTGATTAAGGATTTCAGAAGAAAGGAAATTCGATTGATTTTTTTTGCCTCTTTTAAATCTATTTGTTGTAAGGCTAAATGCTACTTTTGTTGAGGCTCTGTGGGTGAAATTTGATAAATAGTGATATGAAAAAATTCTTAAAAATGTATTAATTATTAAAGAAAAGATTAAGAAAAATATAAGGAGTCTTAAATTAATCCCACTTAGGTTGATTTTTAAAAATATATTGTCTATCTCAAGGGCACTTTCATTAAGGAACAAATATAGGAGAGGGTAAACAATAGCAAGATTAAGGATTTCAAAAAATGATGCAAAGCATCTAAGTAGGATACAAATTGTGGATTGTAGCTTTGAAAATTTCCACAAATAATGAATAGCGAATAAGAAGACCTTTATTACATCTTTTTTTTTGGTTCTCGATCTAGCTTCTATTTTACTATTATTAATCATTAATTTAATTTATTTAATTAAGACTTACTTTTTTCATTTTGCCTATTAATTTATTTTACATCTAAACGTAAAAAAGTTTTTTTATCCATCCAGTATTATTTAAAAGTAAAACGAAATTATTTTAAAAAATGGATAATAAATAATCATATAGTTAAAATCCCTAGATATTTTATTTATTAGGGGCGAATTTATGGAACATTCTATTATGGCTCTCTGATTCCAAGATGCCCTGCTTACGTTCAGTTAGTGCTTCTCTAGCAGCATTTAAGTCTCTTATAAGTTTAGTTAATCCACCAGGTTCCAATGATGCTGCATGATCAGTTCCTTTCCATGTTCTATCTAAAGTGAAATGTCTCTCAAAAAATGTAGCTCCCAAAGTATATGCACATAAGTCAACTGCGATACCGTTGTGATGCCCAGAGAATCCAATACCATGCGCTTTATCTCCAAACCTATTTTTTAAGTAAGTTATATGCTCAATATGAAGATCACTAAAAGGGCAAGGATAATTTGAAGTACAAAGATAAAGTACTGTATCTTTTAATCTGTCAGTGGCAATTAAAATATTTTCTAATTGATCAAGTTCTTCATCAGTTATCATTCCCAACGAAATATGAATAAGACCTTTGTGATGATTGCAAATAAACTTGATTAACTCAGGATGGTTGTTATGAAATGAAGCTATTTTTATATTCTTCATTCCTAGAGAAATTATAAATTCTGCAGAAGTAATATCAAAAGGGGTGCAACAATAATGTATTCCAATATTATCGCAATGTGATTTTAGTTTTTTATGATCCTCATTAGTAAGTTCTAGTTTCTCTCTATGTTCTCCATAAGTTCTTCCATAGCTATTATGAGGGTTTGGATGTTCCCCTGCATAAATTTCAGGCCTTAAAGATTCTTTTACGTTTCTCTTTTGAAATTTAGCAACGTCAGCTCCAGCTTTTTTAGCTGCATCAATATGTTGTATTGCAGTTTCCAGAGACCCTTTGTGGTTACATCCAATTTCCGCAATTACGTGAGCTTTTGCTCTCATAAAATAAGGTTTATTTTAATGTTTATCTTACTAATAAAATTTTAAATTAACCAGAATTTGAAAATTTGTGCCTTTTTGTTAAAGAATTATTAGGGATTGAAATTATTTTAAGTTTTTTAAATGTTATTTAATTCTTTTCCTAATGTTGAAAATACTTTTTTGATTCCTTCTGAGAGTGATATTGATGGATTCCAGCCTAAATCAACTATTTTTCTAATATTAAGTTGTTTTTTAGGCGTGCCGTCCGGTTTATTTTTGTCCCAATTTATTTTCCCTTTAAAACCTGACACTAATGCAATTTCTTTTGCTAGTTCAGCTATGGAAAGATCTATTCCTGTACCTACATTGAGGTAATTGAGAATATCACCATTTTTTTTCTTTGGAGCTTTTGCGGACTCAGGATTCCATTTTTCTAAAGCAAAAACTACAGCCCTTCCTAAATCTTCAGAATGCATAAATTCTCGAAATGGTTTACCTGATCCCCAACAAATAACTTCATTTTCAGAACTCTGTACAGCTTCATAAAATCTCCTTAGAAGAGCTGCCATGACATGACTTTCATTTTTTTTATAGTTATCACCAGGACCGTAAAGATTTGTTGGCATTAGTGAAATAGCATCAAATCCATATTGTTTTCTTAAAGATTCGCATAACTTTATGCCCGCAATTTTTGCTATTGCATAAGCATCATTTGTAGGCTCAAGTTCTCCAGTCAGTAGGGATTCCTCATCAATCGGTTGAGAAGCAAATTTAGGATAAATACAACTACTGCCCAAAAATAGTAATCTTTTAGATTTATTTTCCAAGGCAGATTCAATAATGTTATTTTGGATTTTCAGATTTTGAAGTATAAATTCAGCAGGTTTTTTATTATTAGCTTCGATTCCTCCAACTTTTGCAGCTGCAATAATTACAATGGTAGGCTTGTTGGTTTCAAACCAAAATTTTGTGGCTGAATAGTCAAGAAAATCAAGTTCTTTTCTTGATGGAGTATACAATTTACCGTTATTTTTTATTGATCCATATCCCGCCTTCTTTAGCTCAATGGTTATTGCTTTCCCAGCCATGCCGTTTGCACCTGCAATAAGAATCCTTTCGTTAAGGTCAATAAGATTTTGCATTTTAATAAAATTTTTTATTCTGAAATAGAATTTATATTGAAACCTTCCTTTTTCAATATAGATTCTTTATGAGCCAATTTCTTATCTTCATATATCATTTCTTCAACAAGTTCTTCAAAAGAAATTTTTGGTTTCCAATTTAATTTTTTAAATGCTTTTGTAGGATCACCTAAAAGTTGCTCAACTTCAGTTGGTCTAAAATATCTTGAATCAATCCTAACGACAATTTGATTATTATCAGCTCTTCTTCCAACTTCGTTTAATCCGCTTCCTTCCCAAATGATATATTTATCGCTATTTTTTTTATTCCACCCTAGTGCTTTGGCACTAAGTTCAATAAAATATCTAACTTTTTCCATCCTTCCAGTGGCAATTACATAATCTTCAGGAACTTCTTGCTGCAACATAAGCCATTGCATAACAACATATTCCTTGGCGTGGCCCCAATCTCTTTGCGCGTCTAAATTTCCCATATAGATACATTTATCTAATCCTGCATCGATTCTTGCTAGACCTCTGGTTATTTTTCTAGTAACAAATGTTTCTCCTCTTCTAGGGCTTTCGTGATTAAAAAGAATTCCATTACAAGCGAATATCCCATATGCTTCTCTGTAATTTACTGTTATCCAATATGCATAAAGTTTAGCTACGGCATATGGACTCCTTGGGTAAAAAGGTGTGTTTTCATTTTGTGGCGTTTCTTGTACTTTTCCATAAAGTTCACTGGTACTTGCTTGATATATTTTTGTTTTTTTTGATAATCCTAAATTTTTTACAGCTTCTAATATTCTTAAAGTACCAATTGCATCACTATTCGCTGTATATTCTGGAGTCTCAAAACTTACTGCCACATGACTTTGAGCCCCAAGATTGTATATTTCATCTGGCTCAATGCTTTGAATTAAATTAATTAAATTTGAACTATCAGTTAAATCTCCAAAATGTAGTATGAATTTTGGGTCTTTTACATGTGGATCTTGATAAAGATGATCTATTCTGCCAGTATTAAAACTACTGGATCTTCTCTTAATGCCATGAACCTCGTACCCTTTTTCAAGCAGAAATTCAGCTAAATAACTACCGTCCTGTCCAGTAATACCAGTAATTAAGGCTTTTTTATATTTTAAAGTCATC
>QCCD01000012.1 GCA_003281405.1 Prochlorococcus sp. AG-347-K16
AGAGCACAATCCAGAATTACTGGCGAGGGTCAATCTGCTGGGTTGAAGATAACAGGGGATGATTGGGCAAGAGGAAACAGGGTAACAGGTACTGAAGGAGCTTCAGCAAGAAAAAGAAATCCTACAAGACCAGGCATGACGAGTGCAATGCCAGTGATGGATATAAAAAGGAATGATGAAATGAAAGAGCCAGATTTCTTGATAACTGGATCAAGTGGCAATACTCGTGAAGGACAACTTGTTACCTTTTCAGGTGGTGCACGAGGGTAATTAAATAATGCCTTTAAGAGGACTGGCAAAAGCCAAGAACTTCACATTGGGGCCTACAGCTCCAATGAAAACTTTTACGGAAAATATTCATACACAAACTAAAAAATCAAACGATTTAGGTAATTCTGGAAAATCTCATAAATTAACTAACAGTATCCAGAATGAAAATTTATATAGGTATGAAAGCAAAATAAAAAGTGATTTTGATGAAATTGTTCCTACTTTAAAGGAAATTGCTAGAATACAACATCATGAAGATTTTATAAGTAAAGCTCAGGTAATATCAAGAAAAAATTTGGGAATAGATCTACCTCTTCATGTATTAGATAAATCTTGGGTTAAACCTCTCGATATGAGAGCTCTATATGCATGGTGTGCTTTTAAACAACATGAGAAACTTAGTGACAATTTTTTTAAAAATGATCCTCTTGAAGGGGCTTCAGGAAGTAGAGGTGCGGAAGATTTTGAAAAATTTCTTTTAGATTGTGGAATACATTTACTTGATATAACTCCTTGTTCGGATGGTCGATTAGCTCATTCAGTAGCGTATGTAATGAGAATACCTTTTAGTTCAGTGAGAAGAAGATCTCATGCTGGTGCACTTTTTGATATTGAAAATACAGTAAATAGATGGGTAAAAACTGAACATAAAAGATATAGAGAGAATATCCCTAATGAAGCCCATAAAGATACTAGGTACTTAAAGGTTGTAACTTATCATTTTAGTTCTGTAGATCCTTTGCATCAGGGATGCGCAGCTCATGGGAGTAATGACGAGTTAGCTGCGGAAGAAGGGAGAAGTAAACTATATGCTTTTAAAGAGGCTGTAGAGAATAGCTTTTGCTGTGGTGCTTCTGTGGATTTAATGTTAATTGGACTTGATACAGATACTGATTCATTAAAAATACATATGCCAACTAGTGATGGAGGGATTGATTTAGAAAAAACTATTTCTACTTTAGAAATTTATAATTCAACAATAAACTTTTCAAAAGAGGATGCGGAAAAAGAAATTTGTCAGACAATTTCTAAGCAATTTTCAAAAGATAAACTCAGTGGACTGGAAAAATTTATGTATAAATTAATTGTCAATAATATTTCTCAAATTGATTATGTAAAAAGTTTTCATAATGGTTCTTATGAAGATATTGGACATGCAGAGAGGTTTATTGGAGTAGGTATAGGTTTTAAAGAAGTACATCTAAGAAATTTAACTTATTTTGCTCATTTAGATACAGTCGAAGAAGGGGCTCCAGATTTAGATGTAGGAGTGAAGATTTTTACTGGACTAAATGTGTCTCAAGATCTACCTATTCCAGTAGTAATAAGATTTGATTACTCTGGCAAAGTACCCGGCGCAAAAGAGAGGGCAATAAAAGATTGTGAAAGGGTTAATAATGCGATATCAATTAGGTATAAAAATTTAGTTGATCAAGGTTTGTTGCATACTTGCTCTACTATTAGAGATAGAGACAACATTCATTCCGCCCAAATTATTGGAATGTCTTTAGATAAAAAAACAGAGGAGGCTCACTAATTATGTTAATTTGCAAGGTTGTAAAACCACTTGTTTCTACCAATAGGATTCCTGGTTTTGAACATAAACATCTACAGGTTGTTTTGGATGGTTCTTCAAGTAAGGTTGCGGTAGATGCTGTTGGTTGTAAGCCAGGAGATTGGGTTATTTGTGTTGGAAGTTCTGCTGCTAGGGAAGCTGCGGGAAGCAAATCTTATCCAAGTGATTTGACGATTGTTGGAATAATTGATCATTGGGATCCTGATAAGTCATAAAAAAGGAGGATAGAAATTGTGGAAATTATGAAGGTATTAGGAAGGATGGTTTGTACTCAAAGAGTCGCTGGCTTAGGTTATATGAATTTACGAATTTTAGAAAATAATAAAGGAAAGAAATTAGTTGCTGTTGATCCTGTTGGTGCCAGAGAAGGTAACTGGGTTTTTACTTCTAGTGGCTCTGCCGCTAGATTTGCTTGTCCTAATCCAGAAATTCAAACCGATTTAACTATTGGAGGTATTATTGATTATTGGGAGAGTGACTAAAAATTTTAACTTCAAAAATTTATTGAGTAACTTTGTTGAAGGTATAGTGTAATTAGTCTTGAATAAAGAATGTAATGTGGAATGAAAGAGAATCACCTTTGAGAATTGAAAAAAGATTTGAATTTGATCAATACTCCAAAATTAGTAAATTCATGGTGGAAATTGAGAAATTATGTAAAGAAAGGGATATTTATCCAAATATCAGCTTTGGTAAGAATTTTGTAAGTATTTCAATATTTTTAGATAAAAAAGAAATATCAGACAAGGAAAAAAACTTTTCAATGGATATTGATAAATTTTATTTAGAAGATTAGTCCTTTTTAATAATTATTTGGCTTTGCAATATCTCTTTTGATTAAAGCCATTAAATATCTTGGTGCTTTATATCTACCAGGTAGACATCTATTTAAAGTTTCAAGATGACCCCAACACACTGTCTTTTCTATATCTTTAACTGAGTTTCCTTTTAAAATTAATAGTCTAAGAGCTTTGCAAAATAAAGGATAACCTGCTTCTAGTTCATCTATATTTAGCTTTGCTGCTGACATAGATCAAAGATGAATTATCAACTAATAATCTATACAACTATGGTGCATATTTGGTTCATATTTCAAATTTCTCAATAATTAGAAATTAATCTAGAAATGCGACGCAATCTATTTCAACTAAAACTCCTTTTGGTAGAGATGAAACTTCCACACAGGCCCTTGCTGGCGGATTCTCTATATTAAAAAAATCACTATATATTTTATTGACAATTTGAAAATTACTTAAGTCCGTTAAGTAAATAGTCGTTTTTATTACATCCTCTATTTTGGCTCCACCAGCTTTAAGAACTTCTACGAGATTTTTTAAAACTTGAATAGTTTCCTTCTCTATATCACCTAAACATGTTATTTCATTTAAAGCTGGGTCTATAGCAATTTGACCAGAACAATAGATAAAATCCCCAGCTTTTATTGCTTGATTATAAGGTCCTACTGGATCTGGAGCATTAGATGTTTTAATTACTTGTTTGGGGGACATTTGTTTAAGAAGATACCTATCTATTTAAACCCATAAATCTTTATTTGCTCTTAAAAAAGTAAATTCTTCTAAATTTTTCGCTCTTAAGAAAAGGTTTATTTTCATCTCTTCATCAAGTAAAAATGGAATTGTTAATTCATTAAGAGAAAGTTTTTTTTCAACTTCTGAAAGTTTATTTTTTATATCTTGATCTTCTGGCTTGAGATTCAATGCCCACAATATATTTGCCTTTGTATATTCATGTGCACAATATATGAGAGTATTTTTTGGTAAAGATTTGATTCTTTTTAGTGAAGAATACATTTGTTGATAAGTCCCCTCAAAAATTCTTCCACAACCTCCAGAAAATAATGTGTCACCAATAAAAAGAACAGGATTTTCCCCATTCAAAAAGAAGGCAATATGTGAGCTTGTATGTCCTAATACTTCAATTATTTTTACTTCTTCACCTAAAATATTCAAAGTTTCTCCATCTTCTACAGATACATTTTGAAAAGGTATTCGCTTTGTTTCTTTGGAGGAAGCAATCACTTTTACATTTGGCCATTTTTCAATAAGAGACTTCGTCCCTCCAATATGGTCTGAATGATGATGAGTTTGCAAAATAGCTTCTAAGTGAAAATTGTTTTCATTTATATATCTAATAACTGGTTCGTGAACAGATGGATCTACAACCACAACGGATTTATCTTTTACCAAAAGCCAAATTACGTTATCACTTAAAACTCTAAGTCCGATTATATTTCGAGCTTTATTAAATTCCATTGTTAACTTAGAATGAAGGATCGTTGGAAGAAATTGATCTATGTTTACTATAGCTTTACCAAAAGGAGCTCTGTTAAAAGATTCAATTTCAACTTTTAAAAGAGCTGGGTTAGATTTCTCTGATGCGTTGGACGAAAATAATAGATCATTAACATTTGAATCAAGTTGCAAACGGGCAAAAGCTTTATTAGTAAGAAATGGAGATGTGCCTGTTTATGTAAGTTATGGTCAGGCTGATTTGGGTATTGTTGGGTATGACGTTTTACGAGAATCTGAATTAAAAGTAGCAAAGTTATTAGATTTAGGATTTGGTGGTTGTCATATGTCGTTGGCGGTTAAGAAAAATAGCAATTATTCAAAACCAACTGATCTTCCAGCGAATTGTAAAATAGCAAGTAAATTTATTAAAACAGCAAGATCTTATTTTGAAGAATTAAATATTCCTGTAGAAATAGTTCATTTGACAGGATCAGTCGAGCTTGGTCCTATTACAGGTATGGCAGAGGCAATAGTTGATTTGGTTGCAACCGGAAAGACTCTTAAAGAGAATGGTTTAATTAAAATAGATGATCTTTATTACTCGACTGCAAGACTAATTGGAAATCCTTTATCTATGAGGTTAGATGATAATCATCTCAGAGATACTATTTTATCAATAGAATCAACTAATGCTTTATAGAAGATTAGCTAAATGTTTTTTAAAGATTTTAGAAGGATTAAAAAGTTAGGTAAATATTTAACTAAAGATAAAAAAACAATCTATCTAATCTTGATAGTTTTGTTACCTGTTTCTTTCTCTGGAGCAATTCAACCATTATTAGTTGGTCAAGCCATTACTATTCTAAAGAACGAAACTACAGATGTTTGGCTAAGTAAAACTTTCTTTGGGCAGTCAATAAATGCCATAATCCTAACTTTATTTATAACTGTATTATTCAGATTAGTTCTGCAGGGATACCAAACTTACAATATCCAAGCAGTGGGACAACGTTTGACAGCAAGAATAAGAAGAGAACTTTTTGATCATTCAATATCTTTATCTCTTAAGTATCACGATAAAATGCCTGTAGGGAAATTGTTAACAAGATTAACAAATGATGTTGATGCTTTAGCCGAGGTTTTTGGTAGTGGGGCAGTTGGAGTCATTGCTGACTTCGTCAGTCTGATAGTAATTTCTTTGACAATGCTGTCAATTGATAAAGGGCTTGCCATTTTATTACTTTTAACACAAATCCCAGTTTCATATTTTATTATTTGGCTTCAAAAACGTTATAGAATAGCCAATTATCAAGTAAGGGAAGAATTGTCTCAACTCAACTCTGATTTTCAAGAGAATCTTCAAGGTTTAGAAGTCGTTCAGATGTTCAGAAGAGAGGCTTTTAATAGCAAGAAATTTTCCAAAACTGGCATTGCCTACAAGAAAGCAGTTAATGGAACGATATTTTATGACAGTAGTATTTCGGCATTTATAGAATGGATTTCTCTTGCAGCAGTTTCCTTGGTTTTAGCAGTTGGAGGATATCTTGTTACTTCTGGAAATATTGGTTTAGGAACATTAACAACCTTTATTTTATATTCCCAAAGACTTTTTGAACCTCTTAGGCAGCTTGCAGAAAGATTTACTCAAATACAAGGAGGTTTAACAGCTGTTGAAAGAATAAACGAATTATTGGATGAAGAAATACAGATTAAGGATTCTACTTCCGCAAAACATTTTTTAGAAAATGCTGAAAATGTAAATAAAAAATTTAAGGGCAAAATTGAGTTCAAGAATGTTAATTTTTTCTACAACGAAGGGGAACATATCATAAAGAATTTATCTTTCAAGATCAATCCAGGAGAGCATGTGGCTTTTGTAGGGCCAACTGGTTCAGGTAAAACCACCATAATAAGACTATTATGTAGATTGTATGAGCCTCAGTCAGGTCAAATTTTAATCGACGACATAGATATCAAAGATATTCCTATTGCAACTCTTAGAAATATGTTGGGAGTAGTTTTGCAAGATACCTTTATCTTTAGTGGAAATGTCGCAGATAATTTAAAACTAAATTCCAATGTAGACAATCTTGAATTAGAAAATCTTTGTAATGAATTAGGGTTAGATAATTTATTACAAAAATTACCAGAAGGCTTGAACACCTTACTAAGAGAAAGAGGGGGGAATCTCTCTTCTGGAGAGAGACAACTTCTTTCAGTAGCTAGAGTAGCGATTAGAAATCCTGTTGTTTTAATAATGGACGAAGCAACAGCGTTTATGGATCCCTCTACAGAGGCTACTTTGCAGAAAGATCTTGAGAGAATTCTGTCAAAAAGAACAGCATTAGTAATAGCTCACAGATTAGCCACTATTGAAAGTTCTGATAAGATTTTAGTCTTAAAAGGGGGATCATTAATTGAAGAGGGAACACATAGTGAATTGAGACTGAAAAAGGGTTTATATTTTCAGCTCTCTGAGCTTCAACAAAAAGGATTCGTGAATTTTTAATGATTTTTAGAAACCAAGGAACGTTAATAAAAAAATCAAACACTTTATCAAGGGAAGATCTGATAGATCTTTATGGTTTAAATTCTTATGAGTTCACTCAAACAAATAAAGAAGAAATATTTGTATGTAGTAAAAATAAAGATTTAGATCTAATAGAACTAGATCAACTTTTGCAAACTGTTGGTTGGAGCAGAAGACCTATAAGGAGGGTAAAGAGAGCTTTAGATTTCAGTATTTTGGTGGTTGGGCTATGGCGTCATGATGATAAATTCCCCAGACTATTAGGATTTGCAAGATGCACTGGCGATGGAATTCTAGAAGCAACAGTTTGGGATGTGGCTATTAACCCTGTCTATCAAGGACTTGGATTAGGGAAAGAGTTAATGAAATATGTTCTAAAAGAATTGAAAAATATTGGAATTTCTAAAGTAACCCTTTTTGCTGATGCCGAAGTGGTTTCATTTTATAAAAGACAAGGTTGGACATTAGAACCTAGAGGCTCTAAATGTGCTTTTTGGTATGCAAATTAGTCATTTTTTGTAGTAGTCAGAATATATAGATTTTAACGATTCGCCTTTTAACCATCTTCTTCTAAATTGCCAGTTCTTAATTGCTTGGAGAAAAATATTAGTTCTTTCCCATTTTCTTGAACTTATAAAAATAGGTAAATTTAATTGTTTTAAATCTTTTTTTTTGTTTAATCTCCTTAAAAAATCTACATCTTCCATCAAAGGTATTTTTCTAAAACCATTATTCTTAAAGTAGGTAGTTCTATGAATTATCAAACCTTGATCACCATAAGGTTGTTTAAAAAATTTACTTCTAAAATTCACGAGAATTTCGAGAACTCTATAAATTATCTTTTTGTGATTAATTTTGAATTCAAAATAGTAAATACTATTCTTGTTTCCCTCTAAAAATGAATTTATTTTTTCAAACCAATCATGAGTTAATCTTGTGTCTGCATGTAAAAATATGAGCCACTCTCCTTTGGAATTTTTAGCTCCAATATCTAATTGCAAACCTCGATTCTTTTCTTTGGATATAAATACTTTCGCACCATAAATATTTGCTACATCAATAGTTTTATCTTTACTTCCAGAATCAACAATTATGATTTCGCCCTCTTTCTGAATACTTGATAAGTCTGAAAGCAATAGTGGCAAATTACTAGCTTCATTAATAGTTGGAATGATAATTGAAATTTTTGACAAGTCGATTACTTTCTATTTTCAATATCAATAATTGTATCTATATCTATTTTTTTATCTAAAAACTTATATTTTAATTTTTTAGTAGCAAAATTATCAATTGTATTTTGAAGAACATTTTCTGTCCCCCACTTTATATTGATAAAAGGTAAATATGTATGTGATAACATTATCTTTTCTGATAAACCAATAAGCCAATATCCTCCATCGTTCGATGGTCCTAAAATAAGATCATTATGTTGAAGCTCTTTTAGAGTATTCAATAAATCTTGATGGCATAAATCTGGAAGGTCAGTACCAATAAAAATAATATTTTTGATCTTATGTCTTGCACAAAATTTTTTGTTGATAATTATTTGCCGTTTCATTTTCTCTCCCAAGCAGCCTTTCCCCTGCAAATTAAATTTTTTGATGCCTAATTCTCTAGACCATTTTCTACAATTACCTACTCCCAAACCAGTTATGGCAATAGAAATATAAAGCAGTTTTTTTTCTTGAAGAAATTTTGCGACTGAAATTGTGTGTTTGGTCATTACACTTTGTACTTTCGCCGAATTACTTTTACCTATATCTTTTGATAATCTTGTTTTGCATCTTCCAAAACCATGCCATTTCGCCATGATAATAAGTAATGCTTTATCCAATAATTTAGTGAAATTTACAATAATTATATGCCTATAAAAAAATATAAAATTTATTTTTTTAAATTTAGTCGATACTTTGTTAAATAATTTTAAATTTGTCGTGATCTTGTGATTTGATAATGGCCAATTATTAAATTCCAACTAGATTAATAATCTAGAGAATAAAACTTTGCAAGCAACTAATCCTATTTGGGCGGAAGTTCAACAATCACTCCAAAAAACTTTAAGTAAGCCTTCATTTGAGACGTGGATAAGGCCTGCAAAATTTAATTGTTTTGAAAATGGCTTATTAACTTTAATCGCCCCAAATACATTTTCTAGTGATTGGTTGAGAAAGAATTATTGTGAAACTATTGAAAAAGCTGCAAAGGAAATCTGCGGTCATGATGTAAAAGTTGTTTTTAAATCTGAAACGAATACCAGCAGCGATTTAACAAATGAAGATAAACCTAACGAACAGAACGTTCATCATAAAACAAGATCTTTTTCTAGTAATAACCAAAATATTTTTTCAAAAAATCAATTCAAAAATCCTAATGGTTTAAATTTACGCTACGTATTTAAAAGATTTGTTGTAGGTCCAAATAGTAGGTTGGCTCATGCCGCAGCTTTAGCCGTTGCCGAATCTCCTGGGAGAGAATTCAATCCATTATTTATTTGTGGAGGAGTGGGTCTTGGCAAGACTCATTTAATGCAAGCAATAGGTCATTATCGAGTAGAAATAGATCCAGAAGCAAAAGTTAAATATGTATCTACAGAGACTTTTACAAATGATGTTATTAGTGGTATTCGAAGAGATGGAATGACAGCTATTAGAGATAAATATAGAAATGTAGATTTGATTTTAATAGACGATATACAATTCTTAGAAGGCAAAGAGTACACACAGGAAGAATTCTTTCATACTTTTAACGCACTTCACGAATCAGGAAGTCAAATAGTTATTGCAAGTGACAGACCACCAAATCAATTGTCGGGAATTCAAGAGAGATTAATTTCTAGGTTCTCTATGGGTATGACCGCAGATATTCAACCACCTGACCTTGAGACGAGGACAGCCATCCTTCAAAAAAAGGCTGAACAAGAGAGGATGAGTCTCCCAAGAGATTTAATTCAATTTATAGCAGGAAGATTCACTTCGAATATTCGAGAATTGGAAGGAGCATTTACTCGAGCTGTTGCATTTGCATCAATAACAGGCTTGCCAATGACAGTTCAATCAATTGCTCCAATGCTTGATCCTAATAGTGTTGGAGTAGTTGTTACTCCAAAACAAGTTATTAATAAAGTGTCAGATTTCTTTAAAGTTTCTACTGATGAATTGATCAGTTCAAGCAGGAGAAAACCAGTAAGTCAAGCTAGACAAATAGGTATGTATCTTATGAGACATGGTACAGATCTAAGCCTACCAAGAATTGGAGATGAGTTTGGGGGTAAGGACCATACAACAGTTATGTATGCTATTGAACAAGTTGAAAAAAAATTATCTATTGATCCAAATATTGCAAGTCAAGTTCAAAAAATAAGAGATTTACTTCAAATAGATTCAAGAAAAAATTTATAGTTTTACTAATAACTAGAAATGAAATTTATTGGATCTTGATCATATCTATGCCTGAAAGGTATCTTATCTATTTCATTAATATCACTAAGCGATTCAATTTTATTCAATGATTGCCTTAATAACCTTGCTGAAATAATTGGCATATCTCTTGGAACTGAGATTCTATTTTTTAAGTATCTTAGAGAGATTCCTGAAAGTTTTTTAGGGATTAATACTTCACCTGTGATCATATGGCTTAAAGCTGATCTCAATGATTCGTCAAAGGATTCTTTATTGTATGGGTTTACCTTTAGTAAATTGTCTTTATGCTTTATCACTCTTTTAAGAGCAATTTTTGCATAATATTTTGACTCATAATTTTGGTTTAATTCGTAATTACCTAAACCCTCACCAGTATCTATTAGCTTAGAGAAAGTAAGCTGTTGTTCATTGCTTTCTTTGTAACATCCTCCCATTTGTGGCGGTAAATCATGGGAATGAGTATGAAAATCTCCTTGAGTGCCTCTATAAGCACTTGTCCCTTCAAAAAGGGTAAGCCAGTTATCTAAATGACGGTAATTAGCTCTTAAATTAAACCCTTTATAATAAATAAGTGATGCATTCATTCTCTCCATATAGGGAATAAAGATTATATCTCCAACACCAGGCTCTATATCACCCGTGTTAGAAACTGATGGATCAACAAACCCTGATTTTGATCTACTTAAGATTTCATCGAGTTTAGAAATGGATTCTTTAAAGCTTTTTTTTCTAAAAGAGTTATCTATAAAATTAAAGCTTTCTCTGCAGAGCCAATTACACCAGGATCTGAAAATTTCTCTTTCTAACCCTCGAATTTTGATAAGGTGACTAGATGTTATAAAAGATCCAAGTGCTCCAAATTCATTTTCTAAAAA
The DNA here is from genome assembly GCA_003281405.1 of Prochlorococcus sp. AG-347-K16. GTDB lineage: Bacteria > Cyanobacteriota > Cyanobacteriia > PCC-6307 > Cyanobiaceae > Prochlorococcus_A. The sequence continues at coordinate 10,923 of QCCD01000012.1, forward strand.
AGCTATAATATCGTCGCTTTCAGTTATAAATTGCCCTTTAAATTCAATTGCAGGTAATTTCCCAGATCTGACTTTTTCAAGGAACCAGCTTTCTTTTTGGCCGTAGCAAAACATATTTATTTTCTTGACTCTATATGGAATTTTCTTAAATTCAAGCCATAACCATATCTTCTGACAGTAAGGACACCAAGAATGCCTATCCCTATAGAGGGTAACCAATACATCATTTTCACTATGTCCAAATAATCTTAAATTTGCGTAGGAATTATTTATTCCATGGACTCTATCAAGATTTTCAACTTCAAATTTATTTAAATCATCCCATGTCAAAATCCCATTCATTAATTGAATTAAACCTATAAACTAACGTTATAATAATTGATTAAAAAAAGTCTTGGAATTTGAATTTGATTTAATTGTTGTTGGCGCTGGATCTGGAGGACTCGCGGCGGCTAAACGTGCGGCTAGTTATGGGGCAAAAGTCGCAATCATAGAAGCAAACCAAATAGGCGGAACTTGCGTGATAAGGGGATGTGTGCCTAAGAAATTAATGGTTTATGCAGCTAAAAGTAAAAAAAATATGGATTCTTCTGAAGGATATGGATTAAAAAATGAAGGAATTAATTTCGAATCAAATATTTTGTTGAAGAATGTTAGAGAGGAGGTTTCTAGATTAAGTAATTTACATAGAAATTCTTTAAAAAAGCTAAATATAACTATTTTTGAAGGCTTAGGAAGATTTATTACTCAAAATAAATTAGAAATTATTTGTTCAAACACAAAGAAAATTAAAAACAAAATAAGTTCAAAAAAAATTCTTATTTCAGTTGGAGGTAAACCAAAGAAATTAAATATTCCTGGCGTAGATTTGGCATGGACTAGTGATGATATTTTTGAATTAGAAAAGTTTCCCAAATCAATATTAATAGTAGGAGGTGGATACATTGCTTGCGAATTTGCTTCTATTTTCAGAAATTTAGGTACTGAAGTAACTCAATTAATTAGAGGTCAACATTTACTTAATGGTTTTGATGAGGATCTTTCTTCATGCCTAGAGGAATCACCTACTTTTACTGAAATCAATATAATCTCCAATACTCAATTAAAATCTATCAAAAAAGTAAATGGAAATTTGGAATCTACCCTAGACTCGGGAGATAAACTCCTAACTAAAAATGTCCTTATTGCTACAGGAAGAGAACCAAATCTTTTGCCTTTAAATTTAGATTTTTTAAATCTAAAGATGGATGGCCAATATTTAGAAGTCGATGAACTTAATCAAACAAGCAACGCAAATATTTTTGCACTTGGCGATATTATAAATAAGCCAAACTTAACTCCAGTAGCAATAGAACAAGGGAGGGTTTTTTCGGATAATTTTTTTAATGACCAAAAAAGAAAAGTAAATTATGAATATATCCCTAATGCCGTTTTTACTATTCCAGAAATTTCAACAGTTGGCTTAAGTGAGAAAAGAGCTAAAGAGATTTACTCTGAAAAAAATATAAAAATTTTCAAATGCAAATTTACCCCTATGTCTAATACCTTTAAAAAGAATAAATCAAAATGTATGTTGAAGATTGTAGTTCATAAGCTAACTGACAAAGTCCTAGGATGTCATATGTTTGGAGAAACATCGTCTGAGATTATTCAAATGGTATCAATTTCATTAAATGCAGGGATAACAAAAAAAGACTTTGATATTACTATGGCTTTGCACCCAACTATCTCAGAAGAATTTGTGACTATGTATGGATAAAATTATGAATTAGAAAATTTTAATTTTTCTTGAACAATCAGAAATACAATAAGTAATGCAAAGTAAATAAATAAACCTATCCTTAATTCAGAAAGGAAGTTAAATTCATTCAGGAAAAGTATCTTATCGAGAATGTAGAAAATATAAAGATTAAGCAAAATAAACCCTTCAATTCTTGTGATTTTCCCTTTGCTCCAGAAAATTGGTAAGCATGCAAAGGTAGTTAAAACCATAAATGGCAAGTCAACTTTTATTAGACTCTGTTCAATTATTAAACCTTTAAATCCTGAAAAAATACTGCAACTTCCAAGGATTAAAAGTTGATTGAGTAAATTACTTCCTATTACATTCCCAATCGCAAGATCTGTTTTTCCTTTAAATGCAGCAATTATTGAAGTTACTAATTCTGGTAAAGATGTCCCAGTTGCGACGATAGTTAAACCAATAACAATTTCATTTACACCCAAAAGAGTAGCAAGCGTTTGAGAACCATTTACTAAAATATTTGAACCAAAGCTTAAAAGAAATATTCCCAATATTAACTTTAGTAAAATATTCATTTTCCCTTTATAGTTATCTTTTAATTCTTCTATCTCTGGTTCAGCATCTTTTGTCTCCTCTCCTTTTTCATTGATGGTATTGATTTCCCATATTGTATTTAAGATTAAACAAAATATTAGAAATACCCCTGCTTGCAATGTTAATAAGCCAGTTGATGACATAGCCCAAACTGCACAAGAAATTGCCATTAAAAGAGGCACATCTCTTCTGACTATTCTGCTTTTTACTTTAAGAGGTGTTATCAATGAGCTTATGCCCAAAACAACGAGAACATTAAAAATATTGCTTCCAATTACATTGCTTGCCGCAAGCGAATCACTGCCTTTTATAATTGAACTCAAACTTACCAACAACTCAGGAGAGCTTGTTCCAAGAGAAACAACTGTCAAGCCAATTACTATTTGAGGTATTCCTAAAATTAAAGATAAAAATATGGCTCCTTGAATAAAGAACTCTCCTCCAGCAAAAAGTAGAACTACGCCTAAAAATATTTCTATTATTGGAAATAAAAAATCACTCATATTTAGGATTTAATTTAGATAATAAAAATTTTCATAATTGGTTAATAACTATCCTCGAATATCTATAATTTATTGTCAATTTTAATTAGCTGTTAAAATTGATTAAATAGAAAAAATTTTGAAGACTTTAAACATAATAAAACCTGATGATTGGCATTTACATTTAAGAGAAGGTCTTGTATTAAAAAATATCATTCAGTTCACTTCGGAATATTTTGGAAGAGCCATTGTTATGCCAAATACTAAAAGTCCCATAACATCAATCAATAGAGCTATTTCTTATAGGAAATCTATTCTTGAAGCGCTACCGGAAAGTTCTAAGTTTGAACCATTAATGACAATTTATCTTACAGATGACACTGATAAAGGGGAACTAATTAATGGTTTTAAAAATAATGTTTTTTTTGCAGCAAAATTATATCCTGCTAATGCCACAACAAATTCCAGTCATGGAGTTAGGAAAATAGAAAATCTATATAAGATCTTTGAATTAATGCAAGATTCTGGAATGCCTCTTTTAATTCATGGGGAAGTGACTGATTCTGAAGTAGATGTATTCGATAGAGAAGAAGTTTTTATAGATAAAGAACTTTCTCAAATAACCAAAAGATTTCCAAAACTAAAAATCGTTCTAGAACATATAACCACCTCTTACGCAGTGGATTTTGTGCAAGAAAATAATATTGGGGCTACTATTACTCCGCATCATTTGCATATAAATAGAAATGCAATGTTTTTTGGAGGCTTAAATAGTGATTTTTACTGCTTACCAGTTGCTAAGAGGGAAAATAATAGACTCGCTTTAAGGAGAGCGGTAACAAGTGGAAAAAAATGCTTTTTCTTGGGGACTGATTCTGCTCCACACCTTAGGAAGTGGAAAGCTTTTTGTGGATGTGCAGGCATTTTTAATTCACCAGTAGCAATAGAAAGCTACTTAACAGTTTTCGAAGAGGAGGATGCTCTAGATAATTTTGAAAAGTTTGCAAGTTTGAATGGCCCTAATTTTTATAATGTCCCACCAAATAAAGAAAAATTAAAATTAGTTTCTAGACCTAACAAAATTAAAGAATATATTGATGTTGTTGAAGAAAAAAATATTGTCGGACAAATAAAACCATTTCATGCAGGTGAAACTTTACAATGGCAAGTTGAAGGAATAGTAAATTAAAAAATTAGATTTAATGTGACAATTAAAAGTGTAAATATTCCAATTTTTCTTGGTTAATTGGGTTACTTTCAGCTACGATTAGATAGCGCAAATTCCTTTGGGAGTGTGGCGGAATTGGTAGACGCGCCGGACTTAAAATCCGTCGAGCGATTTAGCTCGTGGGGGTTCAAGTCCCCCCACTCCCATTATTTAATTATTTATTTTTAGTTCTGACGATAACTTCTAATAGTTGTTATGTTTTAACTAAGCAAGCATAATTTAAAATGGAAAGTTTTTTCAATAATTCATTCGCTACTTTAATTGCTTATATCGGAATTATTTCTACCTATTTATTGGTTATCCCATTGTTACTATTTTACTGGATGAATAATAGATGGAATATTATGGGCAAATTTGAAAGATTAGGAATTTACGGCCTTGTATTTCTTTTCTTTCCTGGTTTAATTTTATTTTCTCCATTTTTAAATCTCAGACTAAAAGGAAGTGGTAAAGGGTAAATAATTGACTAAAGGAAAAGTTATACAAATAGGTTTATTTATTTCATTAATAGGATTAATTAGTTATAAATTTGCACCGCAAATTGGTATCGATAATTTTACAGCCACTACTTTATCAAGTTGTATTTTGATTTTGATTGTTATTACTTGGGTAACATCTTATGTTTATAGAGTTGTAAATGGAAAAATGACTTTTATGGAACAAAGGAAGCGTTATAGAAAAGAGTATGAAAAAGTTGTTAATGATAAACTAGAAACCAAATTCAACTCATTGTCAAAGGAAGAGCAGCAAAAACTTATGGAAGATTTAGAGAAAAATCCATAAATTTTTCACAGAAAAATATCTAAAAATTATGAAAGATAACAAAATGCAAATTACTAAAAATGAATCTTTATCTAAGGTAGATGAGATGTTTTGTGAGTTAAAAAATAAAAAAAGATTTGCTTTAATGCCTTTTATAATGGCTGGGGATCCTAATATTGAAATAACGTCTGAGATCTTATTAAAGTTACAAGAAAATGGAGCTGACCTAATTGAATTAGGTATCCCGTATAGTGACCCACTTGCAGATGGACCTGTTATTCAAGTGGCCGCCTCTCGCGCCTTAAAGTCAGGTACTAGCTTAAGAAAAGTAATTAAACTTTTAGAGTCTTTAAAAGGTAAATTAAATATTCCAATCATCCTTTTTTCTTACTTGAATCCATTACTATGTTTTGGCTTTGAAAGGTTTTGTGAGATGGCATCTGATGCTGGAGTTTCTGGACTAATAGTTCCTGACCTCCCTTTGGAGGAAGCTTATGATTTTTCTAAAATAGTTAGTAATCATTCTATGGACTTAATTTTATTGGTAGCGCCAACTACTCCTTTTGAAAGAATGAAACAAATATCAAATCACACAAAAGGCTTTACTTATTTAGTGAGTGTTACAGGTGTCACTGGTGAGAGAAACAAAATGGAAAATAGAGTAGAAAATCTTATTGCTAAATTAAAAGATCTAAATAGCAATCCAATTGCTGTTGGTTTTGGAATATCAACTCCAGAACATGTTAATAAAGTTCGTGAGTGGGGAGCAGATGGAGTAATTATTGGGAGTGCATTTGTAAAACGTATCTCGAGCTCAATTGAAAAAGATGTTGTCGATCATGTTGGTGAGTTTTGTAAAGAAATGCGTTTAGCTGCTGATCAAAAAAAATAAATATAAAGATAATTTATTAATTAAAAGAATTACTTATAGAAAATTAATTAAAAATGTTATGACCAATTTATTGTTGTTGTCTTTAAGTTTCTTCTGTAGGTAATAATCTGATTTGTTTTCTTCCGAGCTTAATTTCGAATTCATCACCTGCTTTTAAATCAAGAAGTGCTGTATATGCTTTCCCAATCAGAAGATTTCCATTTCCTTGAACTGTAGCAATATAACTAAGCTTTCTTCCACCTTTTCCAATACCTGCAACTCCAGAATCACCAAGATTAACCCCTTTTGCTTCTAAAAGTGCTTCATAAAATGCGGTAAAGTTTAAGCGTTCACCTCCGTTTTTTTTAGTGGAAACATATCCACAGGCGCGAACTAGGTCAGATTTGCTAACATCACCAAGTTCTTTAACTTTTGCAAGGAGATCGCTGCCAGTTAGCATAATTAATTAAAAGAAAGTTGTATTAAATAACATAGCAATCTGCGTGTAATATATGCAATTATTAAGTATCTATTCATTCTATTATTTATATTTAAAAATGGAAAAGTTTGTAGTTTTTGGACGGTACTGTGAAGATGCAATTATTAAAAGGGAACCATTTCGAGAACAACATCTTAAGAGACTTAAAAACTTAAAAGATAGCGATATTTTAGTTACATTAGGGCCAACAAAATGTACCAAATATTTGTTTGGAATTTTTAATGCTAATGATGTAAACGAGTTGAAAGATCTAATTGAGGAGGATATATATTGGGAAAAAGGTGTATGGATTAATTATGATATTTATCCCTGGATTCAAGCATTTTAAATATGATTTAAGAAAAAATCTAGTAATTATAAACTATTTATTAAAAGAATTAATTTAACTTAAAAATAAATATTATTTTTGCTGCAATAATTCAATTATTTATCTTAATTAGGAGTTAAAACGATATTCATTTAAACGTTAGTTTTAAGTGGTTATATCATTTTTAATTAAGAATATATTATTTTAAATAATATTTATTAACTAGTATCTTGATTTATCTGGTTTACTAATGAGTCGATATCTAATTGATTATATGGGGGTGTTTTTTTTGTTTCTAGATAATCGTTCTTGATATTTTTTAACCATTTTTGCTCAATCTTTATGAGATTTTTTGCAATATTGAACATGCCGCCTTTTTTATATAATTCTTTCATTTTGAGAATAATCTCGGAGGTTCTACTCGATTTAATATTTAATTCATTTGCTAAGTCTTTTTGGGTAAATCCATGCGTTTTTAACCAATCTTTAATGAAGGAGACGAGTTCTTTTTCTTCCTGTATAGATAATTTACTCATTCAATAAAAAGGAAATAACTTATTAAGCTTATTCTCTGCTCTTGCTCTTATTGAAGGAGTCATGTATTTGTTCCATATACTGAGTACTGCTGTGAGGGCTACGAAATCATCACTAAAACCAACTAAAGGCATAAAGTCAGGGAAAAGATCAAATGGCATAATCAAATATGCTATGGCAGCCATTAATGAAACTCTCACTTGTGCAGGAGTATAAGGATCTAATGCCATCTCCAAAACTTCTAAGGCAGGCTTGGCAATTGTTCTCCCCGCTTTAATAAGAATCTTGATAATGATATTTTCATCAAATGTTGAACTTTCTAAAACTTCAGCATCATAGATTTTTTCTTGAGTTTTGTAATTCTCTTTCATCCTTATAAATGAAATTTAAATATTTTTAATGGAATTTTTAGCTAATACTATCAACTAATCCATTCTGTATTCCTGCTTTTCTAAGTTTTCTTAAAGCACGTTGAACCACTTGTCTGCAATATTCCCTGCTACAACTCATATGTCTTGCAACTTCAGCTAAAGTTCTCCATTCATTTGAGCCGTCTAAACCAAATCTTAAGCTTACTATCTTTCTTTCTTTCTCAGTTAAATTTGCTTTATCTAATAACTTCCAAGCCGAGGATGTCCTTTCGGCTAATTCGGCTAATTCCATTGGGGGAGTTTGATCACTTGGAAGAATATCAACTAACTCGGAAGGATCTGATTTTGATTTGACAGTACCTTGGAGACTAACAGTGATGCTTCTCAATTCACAAGAAAGGAGTTCGTCAATTTCCTCTTTGGTTATTTTCATTTCTTCAGCTAGCTCATCACTAGTAGGTGGAATACCCTTAAGTTGCATAAGCTTTGATTTCGCTGATCTTAGTTTTGTAAGTTTTTCATTAATGTTAACTGGGATCCTTATCGTTCTACTTTGAGTTGACAATGCTCTATTTAAACCTTGCCTAATCCACCAATAAGCATAGGTGGAAAATCTATGTCCTCTAGACGGATCATATTTTTCTACGGCTCTTGTAAGACCTAATGTGCCCTCCTGAATTAAGTCCAGTAATTCTAATCCTTTCCCTTGGTATCTCTTGGCGAGGTTGACAACTAGTCTTAGGTTCGCTGTTATCATCTCGTTTTTAGCTTTTTCACCAATTTTTATCTTTTTTCTCTCAGCTTCGGAGTATTCACAAGCGGGCCCTTTCCCTCCTGCCTCTTGACATCTATTAACAAGTACTACCATTTCTTGGACTTTTCTGCCCATTGTGAGTTCTCTTTCTGGAGTCAAAAGTTGATGACGACCTATTTCACCAAGAAAATCGCTTAATGAACTCACGATTTACCTCATTGTTGATATATTTAACTTATAGTCAATTCAGTAATAAGCCATACATGTAATAATTAATTAATATTTAATTAATAATTATTCATTAGTTAATTAACATTATTTTTTTAAAATTTTGAGGTAAAAAAAATTAAAAATTAAAAATTATAAATTTTAATTATTTAATTTTTTCTTCTTGATTCTAGAACAGCAAGTACATCTCTCCACTCAACCCCTTTATGCCTAAGGGCTACTTGCAGATGATAAATTAAATCAGCAGCCTCATTTGAGATTGAATTTTTATCATTATCTTTGCAAGCCATTATAAACTCTGCAGATTCCTCCCCTATTTTTTTCAAAATAGTATTATTACCTTTTGTTAATAAATGATTTGTGTAACTTTTTTCTGATGGATTTATTGATCTTTCGTTAATTGTATTGAATAATTCAGAGCAAATATTTGAGAAGGGAGTTGTTTTTTTCTCTTTTTTATCACTTTGATTAATTTTGATTTCGTTGAAAAAACAACTTTTTTCCCCAGTGTGACATGCTCCTGAACCATTTTGTTCAATCAAAAGGATTAGTGCATCATTATCGCAGTCGAATCTTATCTCCTTAAGTATTTGGGTACTTCCACTTGTAGCTCCTTTTCTCCAAATTTCGGATCTTGATCTACTCCAATAATGTACGTTTTTGGTTTCAAGTGTCATTGTCAAAGATTCTTTGTTCATCCAAGCAAGCATAAGTATTGATCCGTCAAGCCAATCTTGTGCTATTGCAGGGATTAATCCATAATTATCAAAGCGTAGATCCTCTATCGAAAAATTAGTTGAATAAGTCATTATGTTCGTTATGTTAAATCCTACTCAATGTGTTTTATTAAAAATTATCCTAACAGTTAATTGATGTATATTCATTCTCTGAAATTTTCATGCAGCAAAAGTTACGAGGATTTTCCCTGTTCACATAGGCAATGGCGCCATGAAGGCCACTGTAGATTTGTGCATGGATATTCAAGATCATTCACCTTTTGGTTCACTGCAAAAAAATTAGACCTAAATGGTTTTGTTGTTGATTTTTCAAGTCTAAAGCCCCTAGAAAATAGACTAAAGGAGCAATTTGACCATACTTTTCTAATAAATAAAGATGACCCTTTGCTGAATTACTGGGAAAAATTACATGACTTAAATGCTTTAGATCTGAGAATTATGGATAATGTGGGAATGGAGTTCACGTCTGAATTAATTTGGAGATGGGCTAATGAATACTTAAAGGATAAGGATAAGGGCAGAACATGTTGTTGGAAAACAGAATCAAAAGAAAATAAATCTAATAAAGCAAGTTATGAAGAAATTCCTGATTGGTTCAAATCTTAGAAAAAGTTGTTAATTTTTAAGTCATATAGAATTCTTCAATTAGATATTTAATCAACATTTATCTCGCCATTAATTAGATAAATATTAATCTCGTCTTTATTAAGGTAATGATTATTCAATATATTATTTGAAATTTTTGTCTCAATTTGTTTTTGAATAATTCTTTTTAAAGGCCTTGCACCATAGGCATGATCGAAACTATTTTCGACAAGTTGGTTAATAGCTTCATCCGTAATTTTGAGTTTTAAGTTTTTTTTGTTAAGTCTTTTTTCTAAATGTTGAAGCTGGATTTTTGCAATTTCTTTTATTTCATTTAATTCTAAATTATTAAAAATAACTATTTCATCAAGTCGATTTAAAAACTCAGGCTTGAAAAATTTTTTAATTTCATTATCTACAACTTTTTTAATTTCATTTGTATCTTCTTTTCTAACTGATAAATCGTTTATTGATTGACTTCCTAAATTACTTGTGAGAACAATGATTGAATTTTTGAAGTTGATTGTACGACCTTGACCATCAGTAATGATTCCATCATCAAGAACCTGTAAGAGAATATCTAAAATATCTTTATGAGCTTTCTCTATTTCATCTAGGAGTATTAATGAATAAGGATTTTTGCGTACAGCTTCAGTTAGTTGGCCGCCTGATTCGAAACCTAAATATCCAGGAGGCGCACCTATAATTTTGCTCACTGAATGCTTTTCCATATATTCAGACATATCCAGTCTTGTAATTGAAGAATTTGAATCGAATATTATTTTGGCTGTTACTTTACTTAGCTCTGTTTTCCCAACACCAGTAGGACCTAAAAAGAGAAAACTGGCTAATGGCTTGCTTGGATCATTTAGACCAGTCCTTGATCTCTTAATGGAATCTGCAACTGCCCTAATTGCAGTATCTTGACCAATAATTTTTTCTTTAAGGATTGACTCGAGGCTCAAGAGTTTATCTTTTTCTGACTGGTTTAAGTTCTGCACTGGAATAGAGGTCCACTTTGAGACAACTTCTGCAATATCATCAAAAGTTACCTCTTGCCTTAAAAGACTTGTATCTCCATTTTTCTTAGAATTTACTAGGGACTCACTTTTTTCTTTCAATTTTTTTTGCAATGAATTTAAAGTTCCAAATTCTAATTCTGCTGCTTTGTTGAGATCAAAACTCCTTTTAGCTTGATCTATTTGCAATTGAACAGATTCAATTTCTTCTTTTATAGTGCTAATCTCATCAATTTCATCTTTTTCTTTTTTCCATTGAGCGCCTAATTCTGCCTGTTTATCTTTAAGGGATATAAGTTCATTATTGATTTTTTTTAATCTTCCTATAGAAAAATCATCCGTTTCTCTTTTTAAAGATAATTTTTCCATTTCAAACTGTAGAACTTTTCGATCAATTTCATCAATTTCTTCAGGTTTGGAAGTTATGACCATATTTAATCTTGATGCTGCTTCATCGATTAGATCTATTGCTTTGTCAGGAAGAAATCTATCGTTAATATATCTTTCGCTAAGGGTTGCAGCAGCAACTAAAGCATTATCAGAAATTCTCACACTATGATGAACTTCGTATCTTTCTCTCAATCCTCTTAAAATTGAGACAGTATCGTCTATTGAGGGAGCATCAACTTTTATCTTTTGAAATCTTCGTTCTAAAGCAGGATCTTTTTCTATATTTTGTTTATGTTCGTTAATAGTTGTAGCGCCAATACATCTAAGTTCTCCCCTCGCAAGCATTGGTTTTAATAGGTTGCTTGCATCTAAAGAACCTCCACTAGCGCCTGCACCAACTACCGTATGAATTTCATCAATAAAAAGAATAATCTTACCGTCTGATTCTTTCACTTTCTTTAAAACATTTTTTATTCTTTCTTCAAATTCTCCACGATATTTTGCTCCAGCTAAAAGTGAACCCATATCTAATGAAATTAGTTTCCGATCTTGTAGCGCAGAAGGTACATCGCCATAAATAATTCTTTGAGCTAACCCTTCTACAATGGCTGTTTTCCCAACCCCAGGTTCTCCAATAAGAACTGGATTATTTTTTGTTCTTCTACTCAATATTTGAATTGTTCTTCTAATCTCTTCATCCCTACCAATAACAGGGTCTAAAATCCCATCTCGTGCAGATTGAGTTAGATCAATACCATATTTTTCTAAAGAATCATTAGAACTATTAAATTCATTTTTTACTGCCGGATCTGACTTCATTTTCTCTATAATTTCAAGAAATTCTGGAATACCTTTTTGATTTAAAATTTGAAATCCATATTTATTATCATAAGTGAAACCGTAAACTAAGTGTTCTGTTGATATCACTACATCATTTAAAGTATTTTTAATATCATTCGCCTTCAAAAATATTTTGTGAAGAGTGTCACCAACATATAAATTATCTTGTTTATTTTTCATTTTTGCCTTCGCATTTAATGAAGAAATTATTTCGCTCTCAAGATCTTTAAGATTTACATTATTTTTTTTTAAAATCTTTTTCGTAATATTGTCATCTTTTATAAGAGCTAATAATAAATCCTCAGAGTCTACATTTTGTTGATAATTTTTATAAGCAATTTCTTTGGCAAAAATAAAACAGTTCCAAGCAGAATTGGAGAATTCGCTTGGAACTATTTTCATCAATCAAAATTTGGTTATGACCGTAATAAATATTAAGTCAAAAAGAGTATTTACTATTTAGGAGATTTATTCAACAACAACTTTACCTACCATTCCAGCACCTCTGTGTGGCTCGCAATAGTAATCATAAGTTCCAGCAGTATCAAATGTTTCTTCCCAAGACTCTCCTGGAGCAAAAGCTAGGTCAGCATGACTTAATTCCTCATGCCCATCAAAAACAGCATTATGAGGAGCAAGTTTATTATTGACGAATTTAACTGTATCACCAGCACTAATGGTTACTGTACTTGGTTCAAATGCAAGCATTCCGGCATCTGTTCCAAGTTTTACTTCAACAGTCTTAGCTGAAACTGATGAGATACCTAGACCTAGAGTTAAAACTATTGCAAATAACCCTGCAAAGATTGAACGTAACATAATAAAAATTTGCTTATCTATACATATTACAAGGCTTTGGTAACCTAACTGCGAGAATTTTAATTGTTATTACAGCTTGGTAACTTTGATAACCTTAAAATATCATTCAGTGACTTGGCATAACTTTTAAGTTTAAAAGTCTCAGGATTAGTGATGGGGACATGATTAAAGTCATATTTTTTGATACTAAAGCTATCCCAAGGAGTAGTTTGGATAGGGAGAATTCTTAATAATATTTTTAGAATTTTTTTTGTAAGCGGTATCGCAAAAAATCTCCTCATATTATGTTTCTTTAAAAGTGTAATTATGGCATCATCAATTGAAATGAATTTTTGACCTAGCACAAATTTTCTAAAACCTTTGTATTGTTCTTCTTTATGATTTTTAATTAGAAACCCGCAAATCTGGGCGATATCATTTGCGTGTATAAAGTGAAATTTTGAATCGAGTTTTAAAAATCTTGCTAACCAAAGCCATTTCCCAATTTCTTTCAATCCACTTGTTAAATAACTCACAGGATATTTACTTTTTTTCCCAAGATTCCCTCCAAAAACCAAGGTAGGGAAAACAGCGAATGTTTTTTCTGCAAATGAGCTTTCTCTAAGTCTCTGGAAACATTCATATTTTGTTTGAATGTATTCTGTTCCATAAATCAATGATTCCCTCATTAATTCTGTTTGGGTATCAAGAATACTGGCTGTTGAAAAATAAATAATCTTTTCTAACTTTTCAATATCAAGCATTTCTAGTAATTCTTCAAAAGCTTTAATATTTACTTCATAGGCTCTTTTTGGATCTCCCCAAGCTGTAGCAGTATGTATTAAGTAATTAATTTGACTAATTTCCTTTTTATACCTATTTGATTCTCTGATATCGCATACCACTAACTTGACTTTTTTATTTTCTTGAACAGAAATTGGTAACTTACTTTTGTCTCTTACCATGAGATAAAGCCTGAATTTTGTGTTTTTCAAAAACCAATCAACTAAATATTGGCCAACACATCCATTAGCGCCTGTTATTAATAAGTTTTTATATCCCAAGACTTTGACTAGTAAGTGAGTTTTTTCCCATGTTCAAAAAATGTTTGAGCATTTTCTTCTGGAGTCCCAGGTAAAATCCCATGACCCAAATTAAGAACATATTTCCTGTCTTTAATTTTATTGAAAGTATTATCTATCCTTTCTTTTATTGATTCTTTGTTTCCGAATAAAATACCAGGGTCAATATTACCTTGAATTCCAATCCCCCTTGGAATTCTTTTACAAGCCTCTTCAATATCTACTGTCCAGTCTAATGAAATTATATCTACTCCAGTTTTTGCCATTCTTTCTAAAACACCAGCACTTCCTGAAATGTAGAGAATTATTGGTGTTTCAGGGTACTCCGCTTTTACAATTTCAACAACTTTTTTTTGATAGGGCCCAGCAAAGATATCGTAATCTTGTGGGCTTAGTTGGCCTGCCCATGAATCAAAAATTTGTACTACTTGCGCTCCAGATTTTATTTGATATTTAAGATATTCACCAATAGATTTTGCAAAATGATCAAGAAGTTTATGAAGTAAATCTGGTTCATTAAAAGCCATTGATTTTATTAAAGAATAATTTTTACTGCTTTTACCTTCAACTACATATGCAGCAAGCGTCCAAGGTGCGCCAACAAAACCTAAAACTGTTGCCTCATTATCCACATCTTTTTTTAGTGAAGTAAGGACTTGCCCAACAAAACTTAAACTCTCACTTGGATTTAATTCTTTTAAATTTTCTACCTGGTTAAGAGTTCTTATTGGGTCCTCAATAATTGGACCTTTACTTTCTATTATTTCAAAATTTATGCCCATCCCTGGAAGAGGTGTGAGTATATCTGAAAAAAGGATCACACCATCCGGCTTGAAAGCATGAAAAGGTTGCATTGAAATCTCATATGATAGTTCTGGATTTTCAGACCTCTCTCTAAAACTTGGGTAACGCTCCCTTAAATCTCTATAGATTTTCATATATCTTCCTGCTTGCCTCATCATCCATACTGGAGGCCTATTTACTTTTTTACCTAGTGCGGCAGAGAGTAGTAGTGGTAAATCTTGACCCATTTTTCAATTCGATATTTTAAAAAAAATTAAAATCCAACTTAAAAATCTTACAATGTAAAGCAGAGCAAAAGCGTTATATGAACATTTATATGAAGCACTAAGTTAAATGAGCCTTCTTATTTTCTTGATTGATGTTTGAAAATACTAACGCTTAATGGAGGTAAAGCAAGTTCTAAAGCATTTTGATAATCATGAATATTGTAATTTATAGTTTCTTTACCCCCCATATTTCCTTTGTTACTGCCCCCGTATTTAGAGCCATCTGAATTAAATATTTCTTTATAGAACCCCTCTACAGGCACACCTACTTTGTATGACCCATGCGTATTAGGTGTAAAGTTAGCAACAACAACAAGCCATTCATTAGTATCGTTTTCTCTTCTCATGAAACTTATAACCGAATTAGATTTGTCATTACAATCAATCCATTGGAATCCATAAGGATCAAAGTCATTTTTCCATAATGCAGGTTCATTTTTATAAAGAACGTTTAGGTCATCAATCAAGTTCCTGATGCCTTTATGAGGCTCAAATTCTAGTAACTCCCATTGCAGATCATCCCAAACATTCCATTCTTGTCTTTGCCCAAATTCCATCCCCATAAATATCGTTTTTTTACCAGGGTGGGTCCACATATAAGTTAGTAATGCTCGAGTATTTGCATATTTCTTCCAGTCATCGCCAGGCATTTTATGTAAAAGATGACTTTTACCATGAACAACCTCATCATGACTAAGTGCAAGCATAAAGTTCTCTGTATAGTTATATGTAATTGAGAAAGTTACACTATTTTGATGGAATTGCCTAAACCAAGGATCTATTTCAAAATAATCAAGCATATCGTGCATCCATCCCATATTCCATTTTAAGTTGAACCCTAGCCCTCCCATATCTGTTGGTTTGGTTACCATTGGCCAAGTTGTTGATTCTTCTGCAATAGAAAGTGCACCTGGGAAGTGTTGGAAGAGTACATGATTAGCCTGTTGAAGAAATTTAACGGCTTCTATATTTTCATTCCCACCATGTTCATTGGGGATCCATTCTCCATCTGGACGTAGATAATCTCTGTAAAGCATTGAAGCTACAGCATCTACTCTTATGCCATCAATATGAAACTCTTCAAACCAGTAAACGAGGTTTGCTACTAAGAAATTTCTTACTTCGTTTCTGCTGTAATTAAATATTAGGGTTCCCCATTCTTTGTGTTCACCTATGCGTGAATCTCCATGTTCATAAAGATGACAACCATCAAAAAATGCTAAACCATGCTTATCTTTTGGAAAATGACCAGGGACCCAATCAAGAATTACGCCTATACCCTCTTCATGACATTTATTTACAAACTCTCTAAATTCATTTGGGGTACCAAATCTACTTGTAGGTGCATACCATCCTGTAACTTGGTATCCCCATGAACCATCGAAAGGATGTTCAGATATTGGCATTAGTTCAATATGAGTGAATCCTCTCTCTTTTACGTAAGGGATGAGTTTCTTGGTTAATTCTGGATAAGTTAATAATCTGGTTCCAGGTTTTAAATCGGCAGCAGGCACTGGGTCTCTTGCTTCACCATTGTCCTCTAAATATTTATTATCTGTTGATTCATGGAGCCAACTTCCTAAATGCATTTCATAAACTGAAATTGGCTTGTTAATTTGACTAGAAGAATCTCTATTTGAAATCCAAGAACTATCATTCCAATTAAAGTTTTTTAATTTTGAAACTATTGAACCATTTTGAGGTCTAATTTCATGAAGGAAACCATATGGATCAGCTTTCTCATAAATATGACCTTGTTGCGTTCTTATTTCATATTTATATATGTCGCCCTCTTGCATTGTTGGCATGAATAGTTCCCAAATTCCCCCTAATCTTTTTTGCATTGGATGATGTCTTCCATCCCAAGAATTTATATCTCCAATTATCGAGATTGATTTTGCATTTGGAGCCCAAAGGCAAAACATGACTCCTCTTTGATTCTTTTCTTCAATGAGATGAGCTCCCATTTTTTTCCAAATATGTTGATGATTGCCTTCTGCAAAAAGATGTCTATCAACTTCTCCCATCCACTCTTCTCTATATGACCAAGGATCATGTTGTGTATGTGTGATCCCTCCTCGTGAAATATTTATTTCGTAATTATAAAATGGATTTTCAGGCAGGATAGCTTCAAAAAGCCATTTATGGTTTATGCTTTCCGCCTTATAGGTATTGTTTTTAAAATTTATTTTAACTTCGTCTGCTTCAGGCATCCATACCCTTACAACCCATTGTTCTTCATAAAAATGAGGACCTAATATTTTTAATGGATTATCATTGCAACAATTTTCTAGGTTGATAGCTTCTGATTTAATCCAGTCTGCTTGAATTGTCTCGATCATGACTGGTAGATATTAAGGATTTATAATATCAAATGATTAACCAAAAAAATAATTATTTAAGAAAAAAAGGGGTCATTTTCATAAATGTTCTTTTAAGGCTAAAACTGAGAGTAATAACTCTATGATTTGCTGATGGGGCTCCAATATTTCCCTCCTCAAATCCAGGATTAACACCAATAGCGGGATAAGCTGCTGCAGATATAGATAAGCGAAGTTTGTTATTTTTAATCAAACAAATATTTGTTGGCTGCATTGTTATGTGATAAGTGCATTCTTCACTTATTTTGGAGTTTTTAACCCTTAAGAATCCGGTTGAAAATTGATTCACCTTTTCATTACCTTCTTCAACAAGAGATAAAGCAAGGCAGATATCAAAATTGGGCTGATCACTTTTTACTTGGATTTCTAAAGTGGGAACTCCTCTTAAATATTGATCATCTTCAAAAGAATTGGTTTGAAAAACACCTACATCCAGGCGTTTATCAATAATACTTCTATTAAACTTTCCTGGATTTGGCCCTAAATGGCCACCGTCAGATGGAGCAGGTCTCCATGGGTCATTAACAATTGTGAACCATCCTGATCCTCTTGAATTTATGGTCAGACTTCCATCTTCAACATCTATATTTGCTGTGCCATCGCTTTTGAGTCCAAAAATAAATTCAGGTTGAAATTTATTATCTAATTCTTCCCATTTATTTAATGAAAGATTCCATATTTTTTTCTCGTCTTTAAAATTATTAGAATTTAATTTTTCATTTGATTTTAAATGTTTATCAAAAAATTTTAATAAAGATTCTTGTGATCCCTCCCACCAATTTAGATGTGTCGCATTCCCAATAATAATCTCTGGGCTTCCACCAGCTTCTTTAGATTTTTTATAAAGATCAAAGGCACCTTTTAAATGTGGATCCCAAAGCCCTCCAATAATTAACATAGGTTGTTTAACCCATGTTGAAATTGGTTCAAATTCTTCAAATGGACGAACATTATTTAAATTTTTAAGCCATTCCAAAACAAAGCTATTAGGATCATATTTTTTTAAAATATAAATTCCTTCCCTTAAATAACTTTTATTTTCTAAGGCTAATCTTATCTGTTCCCACTCAAGTAATTTATTTTCTCTTTTCATTTTAAGTGCTGCGATTTGAAGTCCCCATGCAATATTGTTATGCCACCAATATGCTCCTCCATCTGAGCACCAATGATCCTTAATATTCATCCCAGTCATTGCTGGAGATAAACAATCGGGCGGCTTTGAATTTAATTCACCAGTTAGCTGAGTAAATCCTTGATATGAAAAACCATATAAGCCAAGTTTCCCATTACATTCTTTTAGAGACCTTACCCATTCATGTGTTTCTGAAGTATCGTTAGCTTCTTGAGAAAAACCATTGAAAATTCCTTCAGAAGAACCCATACCTCTAACATCTTGAATTATTACCATATACCCTTTGGAAGCCCACCATTCTGGATGAGAATAGGTAATAGTTGAAGCTATTTCCCTACCATATGGTTGTCTCATCAATAATGCAGGCCATGGCCCATCATTATTAGGTAACCAAATCCTGGATATAAGTCTTACTCCATCTCTAAGTACTAGAGCCTTGTCAAACCATCTAGAACCAGACATTTAGGCTTTAGATAATGTCTGGGCAGTGCAGCCCAATGACGTAAATAGAAAATATCTCTGCATTAACTGGAGTTAACTTTTTTTTGTTTGATACATACTCTATAGCTTTATCTGAACTAGCTGAAATGCCTTTTGAATTAAACTCTCTAAACTTACTACATAAATTCTTAGCTTCGTTTGGATTCTTTTTTACAGTTTCCAATAAGTTAGATTGACTTAAAACAGGGTATAAAGAGTTGGAAAACAAAAATAAAAAAAATAACAAATGTTTCATTATCACTTACTTTTTCTAAATTCTACATTAAAAAAATTTTTTATCCAAGATTCCCTATAGATTTTTCGATTTGACTCGCTTTTTTAATCCATTCTTTTAAGAGAGTAAAAGTTCTAACTGCATCAGTTTTTACTCTAAGATTTCTTTCTAATCTACCAATTTTGCGTTCTAATTCGTAAGGGGTAGATTGTGATAATGATTTAAGAGAAGATATACCGCAATGCAAAAGTAGATATGCTTGCGGTGGAGAAATTCCAATTTCTTTTTTAAAAATAGCTATAGCTCTAATTTTTTTAAGATTATTCAATGTACATAGTGAAGATTTTCTTTGAATCTCATTAATATCTAAGTCTGAAAGATTACTTAATTTTTCAAAGTCAGTTAGATTATTTTGAATAAAAAAAGATTTCTCATGTCTAAAATTAGTTGGCAAAAAATCTAAAAAGGTTGTAATTTCCATTTTTACAGACTAATTCATTTTGACATTTTTCTGAACTTCTCCTATAACCACTGGTTTACTTACACCATCTGAAATTTTTTCAAGTTTTCTTATCTTTATTTTTACATTCGCACCAGATCTGCTACCTTTCCTTAGGTTTTCCGATAATTGTTCTAAAGTTGGTTCAATAGATTCTTCCGGAAAGTCATCATCTGCTTTAGCAATAATCAAATCAAACCCATTGTCATAAACAATTGGCATATATTTTGCACCTTCTATTACTACTTTTTCCGAATAACTTTGTATAAACGCCCAACTACTTAAAGAAAGTAATATTGAAAAAATGGTTGCTCCTATTATTCGAAATTTAAAACCAAAATTAAATATAAAGGCTATTATGGTAACGCAAAAAAGGAGTATTCCAAGAAATCCAAAAATTTTGGGTGTGTTCTCTAATAGTTCAAAAAAAGACATTTAGTGGCTTTGACCTAATTAATTTCTTATATTTTGTAAGCCTACTCTATTTTTGGGTTCTAACTTGAAAAAAATTAGATCTCTAAATTTAAATACAAAATTTCTATTAGTAGGAATTATTGCATCCTTAGGATTTATAGGCACCTTTTTATTAAATAATTTTTCAAGAGATCTTTATAATTCCAGGAAATCAGAAATTGAAAATAGTATTGAAAATTTATTGAATACAAATGTTTCTTTAGGTGATTATTCCGGAATAAGATTTTTAGGCTTTTCTTTAAAAAATTCGAAAATTGTTGATAAAAAAAATCTAGATTCTGGAATAAAAGCTAAAAATTTATATATAGGTATTATGCCTTTAAGATCTTTTCTAAAACAAAAATGGATAGTAAAAATAACTCCTAAGGAAGCTGCTATAAATATAGATAGAGATTTTTTTAAAAGGGACAAACCTTTTGATAAAGAAAGAAGTACTAAAAAACCTAAATTAAAATATGAATTGAATTTTAACTTTAATAAATATTCAATTCTAAATCTTAAAAAATCAGGATTAAAAACAAAAGTAAAAGGTAGTGTCATCTACAAGTCAAGTAATAGACAAATCATTGCAAATGTAAAATCAAATTTTGATGGTAAGGGTCTTCTAGAATTTAAATTTAATACAAAATTAAATAAAGACTTTTTAAAGCTGGAATTATTTTCTAGAGGATTAGATCTAGAGAACTCTGAATATAGTATTGGGAACAGAAAAATTTACTTTAAAAAAGGTAAATTTAAATCTAATTTTAGATTTAATAAATCAACAAAGCGTACATTTTGTGGAGGAAGATTTTCTTTTACTAATTTAAAAATAAAACAAGAAGATTTATTAGAGAATATAAATGCAGATTCAACTAGTTTTTTTTGTAAAGATAATATTTTAATAGGAAATTCCGCTAACTTAAATTACGGAACTTTGAATTCAAACTTTAATCTAAATATCCCATTAAATAAAAGTTCTAATAAAATTGACCTTAAAGGAAGCATTGGATATGTTAATAGTCTGAATCCAGACATGGAATTATCGGGTCATCTTCCCTATTGGTTTGATAGGAGAGGAATTAATTTTGGTGAGATCTACTCTAGTCTAAAAATAAATAGAACTCAATTATCTAATTTAAATATTTTCCGAAATAAAGAAATTAGGGGCTTTGTTACTGCTAAAGGAGAATTAAAAGGAAAAATTACTGATCCAGATATTTTAATAAAGTTTAATGTTGATTATCCGCGCTTCAAAGGGATACGAATCAGAGAGGCATGGGAGGGAGATATTAAAAATAAAAATAATAAATTTCTCTTAAATATGAAAAATAAGTACTCTCCAATTCCTTCATTTTTATCTATAAGGTTTGATTCTAATCTTAAATTAGATAATTTTTCTTTTAGTAGATTATTTAACTCTAACAAAGGAAGCATAGAAGTATTTAAAGAGAATAATAGTTATATTTGGGAAGCTAAAAAATTTCCTCTTGATGAACTTGAATTATCAATAGGAAACAATCAATTCGATAGGATTGAAGGAATTATTAATGGTTCGGGAACAATAAATTCAGAACAGTCCTATCTTGATGGAAGACTGGCTTGGAGTTTAAGTAAATATAGAAATATAAAGTTAGCAAACTCATTATTTGATTTTAGTTTTAATGATAATTCTTTTAATGTCAATTCATCACTGTATCCAATCGATGGGGGAATAATTGAAGTCGATTATGACTCAAATAAAAATAATTTAATTAATTTAGATTTTAACGATATAAGCACTAGTTGGACTGTACTAACCGCGCTTGATATTTTTAAGTTTGATAATAAAAAAGTTATTCAAACCATAAAGTCGAATATCTTGAATGATGTAGAAATAAATAAAGAAAATAATTCCTTTAAAGAGAGGATTGATTTTATTAATAACTTTATTGAAAGTAATAATGCGCCAGAAGACAATCTTAAATTGCAAAAATATTTTAATAAATTTAGTAGTAGATATAATGCAAAAGTAACTATTGAGGGGGATAGGCCAAGCAACTATAAATTGGATGCAAAATTAAATGGCTATCTTGATGTATTTAGAGAGGATAATAAAAATAAAAAAGAGGAATTTTATATTGATTTAGAAGGGGGATTATTAAAAGGTAATGGTTCTTTAAAAATAAAAAAACTACCATTAAGTGCTTCAAATATTTTTTTAAATCAACCAAGAGATTTTCTTGGAGGTCTTGATATGAACTTACTTTATAACCTAGATGATAAATCTTTCTTAAGTCAAATTTCTTCTAACAATTCATCAATTAAAAATAACAAATTATTTTTTGAAAAAGGTATTATTGAATTTAATAACTCTGTTTTTGATATTGACTTCTCTTTGCTTATAAATGACTCTAAAATTCCAATAAGTTTTAAAGGCTCAATACCTATAAATAGATCAGATAACTTAGATCTAAGATTGATTGGAAATGGACAGTTTATTGAGTTATTAGATATTTTTGCTGATGAATACTTTACCTATAATGAGGGTGATGTGAATCTTAGAATGATTCTAAAAGGAACCCTGAATAAACCTATATTAAATGGATTTTTCTTAGTTAAAGATTCTCAAATTGATTTTTTTAATAATAGTCTAAAAGATATAAATAGCTTAATAATTTTTGATTTTGATTCTTTAGAGGTCAATAATATTCAAGCAAAGTCTGAAGATTCTGGAGAAATTTTTATAAAGGGTTCTTTGCCTTTTTATAGTAAGAATGATTCCGAGAAGACAGAAATTAATTTGATAACGAATAGATTCAATTTAAAGAAAGGTAATTTTAATTTTTTAATAGATTCAGATTTAGATTTAAGTGGATCATTTGAAAGTCCTATTTTGAGTGGATCTCTATCTTTTAATAATGGATTTATTAATTTAAATAGTACCAATCAAAATGATAAAAAAGGAAAAAATCTTATTCGAAAAGAGGATGAAAAAGATTGGCCAGAACTCTATTGGAATAATCAAACGAATATTGAAATAATTTCAAATGAAACAATTTTGAATTCTGTTCTTTTAGGTGAAAATTTACCAAATTATTTGGATAATTTAAGTTTTAATAATCTTAAATTAAAACTTGGACCAGATTTTAAACTTCAATATTCAGATATAGTTCAAGCTTATTTAGATACCAAATTAGACCTTACTTTAAATGGCGAGGTTGGAAAAGATTTAAATGCTAGGGGGCTTATTTATCTTAGGAAAGGTAGAGCAAATCTATATACTACTCCTTTTAAACTTGATAAAAATAAAGATAATTACATTTTATTTGCATCGAGAAGTGGTGTAGTTCCATTTATTAATTTTTCTCTAGTGAGTAAAGTCCCAGATTCTATAATTCCTATAAGTGAAAACAATCAGGATTTAAATATCTCAGGTGATGTTGCTGTTGATGCTACTTCAAGTGCTAATGGTGCATTTGGGATTGGCAATTCAAGGCTTATCAAAATTGAAGCATCTTATGAAGGGTTTTTAGATCAATTATCTTTTGCTGATGAAAATAAAAGAATTCAATTAAGAAGTACTCCAAGTTATAACAGATCACAAATAATTGGTTTGATTGGAGGTAACTCTGCAAATTTAATAAATAGAGCATTTATTTCTCAACTTAATAATGCTGATGCATTTAGCGAAAGATTTCAGTTATCTCTATATCCAGCTTTAATAGAAAATAATGATTCATTAAATAGTATTTTTTCCAATGAAAATCTAGATATAGAGAATGATGGTGAATCATCTTCTAATGAGGAATTTTCTTCTCAAGCTTGGGTAGCCGAAATAGGACTGGATATTACTGATAAAATAAATTTTGCTTTTCAAACGGTTCCAGGTAGAGATGATATTTCACCTTTGGGAATTTTGACTTTTCAGGCAAATCCAAACTTAGAGTTATTAGGTTCTTATGATTCGAATGGAGATTGGAAAAGTCAAGTTCAATTATTTTTTAGATATTAACTCAGAAAAAAATTTACTTTAAAGAATCGTTAATTTGAATTATTATTAGATTAACTAAAAAATATTATGGCTAATATCTTTGAAGTTCCCAAACCAGATAATTATCTTTTAGAAAAAGCTGAGAAAGTTCGTTTGGCGTCAATAAAAATAAGTCAGACTGAAAATCAAAATCGAATTAAAGCCTTAAATTTTATGGCTGATTGTCTAGAAAAAAATTCTAAAGAAATATTAGATGCTAATAATGAGGATTATTCAAATGCAGAAAAAAAAGGTATTTCTAGGGCTTTACTTTCTAGATTAAAGTTATCAAAATCAAAACTAAATTCAGGAATTGAAGGAGTAAGAAAAGTTGGCGATTTGGCTGATCCTGTAAATCAAGTTCAAATAAAAAGAGAGCTTGCAAAGGGATTGATGTTAGAAAGAAAAACTGTGCCAATTGGAGTCTTGGGGGTTATTTTTGAATCAAGGCCAGATGCAGTAATGCAGATTAGTTCTTTAGCAATAAGATCGGGTAATGGAGTAATGCTAAAGGGAGGTAGTGAAGCCAATTTAACAAATACTGCAATAGTGAAAGCATTAAAAGAAGGTTTAAATGAAGCAGGTCTTGATAAGAATGCAATATGTTTACTAACAAGCAGGAAAGATAGCATGGCAATGTTAAATCTTGAGAAATATATTAATTTAATAATTCCAAGAGGAAGTAATGAATTAGTTAAATTTATTCAGGAGAATACAAAAATTCCTGTGCTAGGCCATGCTGATGGAATTTGTCACTTGTTCATAGATATTGAGGCAAATTTAGAGATGGCTTTATCAGTTGCTTTGGACAGCAAAATTCAATATCCGGCAGCATGTAATGCCATCGAAACTTTATTAGTCCATAAGGATATCGCACCAGCTTTCTTAGAAAAGGCCATCCCTCTTTTTAATTCTAATGATGTAAAATTAATCGGAGATAAGAGATCAGTTGAATTAGGGTTAAAGTATGAGGCTAGTCTAGAAGATTGGGGAACTGAATATTTGGATTTAATTCTATCGATAAAAATTGTTGATGATCTTGTGGAGGCAATCACACATATTCAAAAATATAGTTCAAAACATACAGATGGAATAATTACTGAAAATTTAAATACTGCCAATCAATTTATGAATGTAGTTGATAGTGCAGGTGTTTTTCATAATTGCTCTACTAGGTTCGCAGATGGGTTTAGATATGGATTTGGCGCTGAAGTTGGCATATCTACTCAAACTCTTCCACCAAGGGGACCTGTAGGTCTAGAAGGTTTGGTAACTTATAAATATTTCCTAAGAGGTGATGGGAATATAGTTGATGATTTTTCATTAGGAAAGGCTATCTATACGCATAAAGATCTTTAAAACTTTTAATGATGGAAACTTTTTTAAAAATTGAGGATATAAAACTATGGGCTAGGGTTGGTGTCCTTGATGAAGAAAGGGAATTGGGACAACTATTTGTTTTAGATATATTTTTGTGGACTGATTTTGAAAAATGTACAATAAATGATGATATAGAAAAAACAATTGACTATTCAAAATTAGTTCAAATTTTAAAAGACCAATCAAAGAAAATATATTGTTTCACAATCGAAAAATATTCAAACGAAATTTTAGAAATCATTAATCAGGAATTTAAGCTTTCTAAAGTTAAAATTATTTTGACAAAATGTAATCCTCCAATCACAGGTTTCGATGGGAAGGTTTCAATTGTAAGAATTCTTGAAAATAATTAAAGTATTGGAAAAAAGAAATCCTATTATATTGATTCATGGTCTTTGGAATACTTCAAGTATTTTTTCTTCTATTACCTCAAAACTTGATGATATTGGCATTGAATATTTTGCCCCAACTCTTAAGCATTCATATGGAATGACTTCAATTCTGGATTTGACTAATAAATTAAACGAATTAATTTTAGAGAAATATGGTTTAGAAAAAGAAATAGATATTTTGGGATTTTCTATGGGAGGAATAATTGGTAGATACTGGCTTCAAAAATTTAATGGGCATAAAAGAACAAGAAGATTAATATCTATAGGTTCCCCTCACAAAGGAACTTTGATGGCTCAATTAATACCTAAATATCCCTTTAGAGGAATATCAGAAATGAAAATAAATAGTAAGTTTTTGAGAGAACTAGCAAATAATGATTTTTTTCTTGATGAAATTGAGTGTATAAATTTCTTTACTTTTTGGGATATGATGGTTTTCCCTAGCTGGTGGACAAATTTAAATTTTGGAAAAAAAATATCAGTAAAAGTATATAAACATAGAAACCTTGTAAGAAATAAATCTGTGGTTGAAAAAATAATCAATGAAATTATTAAGTAGCTCCAGATAAACCTAAGTGCCTTATTAAGGAATCAGTTTGTGGCTCTCTTCCCCTGAATAGTTTAAATATGTCTAATGGAGGTAGGCTTCCTCCTAAGCTGAGTATTGTATCTTTGAATTTCTTTCCTATTAACTTTAAATCTTCATAGTTTTCTAGATCAGCTTCTTCAAACATTGAAAATGCATCAGCACTTAGAACTTCAGCCCATTTATATGAGTAATATCCTGCAGAATATCCGCCTGCAAATATATGACTAAAACAACAAAGAAAGTGATCTTCTTGAATTGGTTCAATAACAGTAGTTTGTTTTGCAATTTCTCTTCTTATTTCATCTGCTGTTTTACCTTCGTTTTTATCAATACTACTGTGCAATCTGAGGTCTGTTATTGCAAAATGTAGTTGTCTAAGAGTAGCCATGCCACAATTAAAAGTTCTATTTTTTAGGAGCTTCTCAAAATTCTCATCGGATAATTTTTCTCCTGATTTATAGTGCTTAGCAATACTCATAAGTGTATTTTTATGAAAACACCAGTTTTCCATAAATTGACTTGGAAGTTCGACTGCATCCCACTCAACGCTGTTGATGCCAGCTGCTTGAGGAAGATTTACAGTAGTAAGCATGTGTTGAAGACCATGACCAAATTCATGGAAAAGTGTCTGAACTTCTTCAAAACTCATCAAACTAGGTTTATCTTTTGATGGTGGAGTCTGATTACAAACGAGATAAGCTACCGGGAGGGTCTTTTTGCCAACATTATTTTTATTCAAACATTCATCCATCCAAGCCCCTCCCCTCTTTGATTCAGGCCTCGAATATGGATCTAGATAAAATGATGCTATTTTGTCATTTTCTTTATTGAGGATATTAAAAAATAAAACGTCATCATTCCACAGAGGTGCCTCATCAGTTGCCTCGACTACTTTAATTTCAAAAAGCTTTTCACTTAATTTAAATAAACCTTTTAAAACATCATTTAGTGGGAACCAAGGTCTCAAAGACTCTTGATCCAAATTAAGCTTTTCCTTTCTAAGAAGTTCGGACCAATAACTAATATCCCATGGCTCGATATTTTGTGATTTTGGAAATCCATTAGCTTTAGAAAACTTATCGAGGGTTTCTAATTCAATTTTTGCAGTTTTGAATGCTGGCTCTCTCAATTCTTCTAAAAGGTTTTCAACATTTTTAATTTCTTTAGCCATTTTCGTTGACAAACTTAGTTCTGCCCAACTTTTATAACCGAGAAGATTAGCCTGTTTAGTTCTAAGAGATAATATCTCTTCAATGATTTGAGAATTATTTTTTTCTCCTTGAGATGCCCTACCAACGAATGCCTTATATAATTTCTCTCTAAGGTTACGGTCGGTGGCATATGTCATAAATGAAGTATAAGTTGGGATATCTAGACTTAATTTCCAAGGCCCATTATTGATATCGACTTCTTCATCTTTTTTTGAGTGGTTGTTTGCAGAAATTGCCATCAATTCAAGTACTCGTTCAGGAAGACCATCGACTTCAGATTTTTTATTTAATATTAAAAACCATTGATTAGTAGCATCAAGAACATTATTGCTGAAGTCCGTTGATAAATTTCCAAGCTTTTCTGAAATGTTATTGAATTCTTCTTGATCATTCTTTTGTAGTGAAATTCCTCTATGTTGCATCTCAAGAATTTCTTTATCTAAAATTCTGTTTTTAATTTGATCAAAGTTATTTAACTCTTTAAGCTTGACTAAAGAATTGTAAATTATTTTGCTTTGCCCGAATTTATTACTCAAGCTAATAATCTCTGGAAGAAATTTTGAGTAAATGTCTCTTAAGCTTTCAGAATTATTTACGGCATTTAAGTGACTGATTACTCCCCAACTCCATCTAAGAATTTCATTTACTTCATTTAAAGGATTTATTACCTTATTCCAACTTAAATCATTTTCAGACAAATAATTAGATAAATTTTTTTCTATGTTTTTAAAATCTTCAGTTATCTTTTCTAGTACTACTGGAAATTGTTTACTTATGTTTTCGGGAGTAAATTTTTTAAATTGTGGTAACTCTCCATATTTAAAGATTGAGGTATCCATTTATTGAAGTGATCTAATTAACTAAAGTTGGTATTAACCCAACTAATTTAGCTAGAGTCAGCTGCTGACTGAGAGCATTAGTTGAAGATTCGTATAAATTTATCGCAATTTTTGGCCAAAAACCTATCACTAAAGTAGGTAATAATAAGCTGAACCCAATCGTCAATTCTCGACCATTCATCTCTTTAACTGTAGCTAGTGCAGGAATTCTTGGACCAAAGAATACTCTTCTACACATTGATAGTAGATATATTGGTGTTAGTACTAAACCTATAGCTGCAATTAAAATCGTTATTGATCTAAAGATAGAGCTGAACCCTTCTTGACTGGTAATCCCTAGAAATACAGTTATTTCACTTATAAATCCGCTCATTCCAGGTAATGCAAGAGAGGCTAGTGAGCTTGCTAAGAAAAAAGCAAAAGTTATTGGCAAAACCTTTGCTAAACCGCCCATATTTGGTATAGAAAGAGTATTTGTTCTTTCATAGAATGAGCCCGTAACAAAGAACATAGCTGCAGCTATAAGCCCGTGACTGATCATTTGCAGCATTGCTCCGCTAATTCCTAGTGCATCTACGGCTCCAATCCCTAACAGAACAAAACCCATATGACTCACAGAGCTACATGCAATTCTCCTTTTGACATTATCTTGTGCAAATGCATTTAAAGCTCCGTAAATTATATTAATGATTCCAAGAATAATTAACGCAGGTGCAATTTGAAGATGTACTTCGGGTAGTATTTGAACATTGAATCTTAAAAGAGCATAACCTCCCATTTTTAAGAGTATACCGGCTAACAACATTGAAACTGGAGCATTAGCCTCTCCATGTGCATCAGGTAACCATGTATGTAATGGAAAGATAGGAAGTTTTACACCAAAACCGATTAAAAATCCTAAATAAGATAATAAAGCTAGGCTCCCCGATACATGTTTATTGGTTAAATCAGTAATATTTAAAGTAAAGGTATCACCACTCAAGGCAAGTGCTAAGCCACTTATGAGTATTAATAAAGAAGCTAAAGCTGTATAAAGAATGAATTTAGTGGCCGCATATAATTTCTTTTTCCCTCCCCAAATAGCAATAAGAAGATAAACAGGAACTAATTCAAGTTCCCATGCTAAGAAAAATAATAGGAAATCCTGAGAAAGGAAAACTAGTGCCTGTGCTGATGCTTGGACTAATAAAAGAGAAAAGTATAGATTAGATTTTTTCTTAATTTTCCAACTAGCCGCAGCTGATAAAAATGTAATTAATCCACTTAAAGCTATTAAAGGAGCAGATAACCCATCTACGCCAAGAGACCACTCTAAGCCAATTGATGGTAACCAGGAAGTTCTTTCTACCAGTTGTAAAGAGCTATCTGAAGTATTGAATTTTTGAAAAAGGACGCCGATTATTAATAAAAAATCTATAAATAGAAAAATCAATGAAATATTTCTAGGTAGCGAATTATCTTCTCCTTTTTTTGAACTTAAGAAAGGCAATATTAATGCCCCAATTAAAGGCAGTAAAACAATAGATGATAGCCAAGGAAAAGAT
>QCCD01000013.1 GCA_003281405.1 Prochlorococcus sp. AG-347-K16
CTCTTTGAAAAACTAATTGTACTATTTGATTATTGAATGTTATGAAAAATCCTGTTAAAAAAATAGCTGTCAAAAAACAGTACTCTATCCCAGATATCAATTGTTTTTGTAAACCTCTTTCGTCTTTTTCACTTCTCAATTTTGAGAATTTTGGAAGTAATGGCAAAATCAAGGAGTTAGATAATATGCCTAAGGGGGCTTGTATAAGAAAGTTTCCGTAAGCTAGTCCAGATGCTGCGCCTTGAAAACTTGAAGCGAAAAACATATCGATAAAAACATTAATTTGATTTAGACCTGATGAGATAGATGCTGGAATAATTAGTTTGAAAATCCTCCTTTGTTCATCTTTAAATAAATTGAAGGTTGACTTTAACCTCAAGAGACCAATTTTATTTATTTCCCAACTTTGAACAACAAACTGAATTAAAGTTCCTGTTAAAGTTGCAAATGCCAGTAACCCCTTGAAATTAAAGAAATTAGAAGATGTACTTTCTTGGTTGAAAACCCAACTAAATAAAATAAAAAAAATAATAGTTACGCTTGTTATTGCTGGACTTATACTTGATAAAAAGAATTTTCTTTGGGAATTTAAGGCACCAAAGCTTAAACCTATGAAACCGGATAAAGGGATGCAAGGTGTAAGTATTTGTAATTGGTAAGTGGCAATAGATTTAGCTTCGTAACTTAAATTGGGAGCTAATAATTCAATTAATAAACTTGAATTCCAATATATCAATATAGCTAAACCAATTAATAATATCGAAAGTTTTATGATTACTTGAGTTAAAACAATCCCTGCATTTTTTTTGTTAAGGGGAGTTAGAACTGCAACGACTGCGTTATGTAAGGGACCATTAATCCCTCCAATGATTATTAGCAAAAAACCTGGAATTATATAGGCATAATTAAATGCGTCGTATGTTAACCCAACTCCAAAAGCAGCAGCTATAAATATTTGTCTTATACATCCAGCTAATTTACTAAGACTAGTACCAAATGAAATTGAAAAAACATTATTTTTTAAAAATGCATGCATTTGGATTTGTCTAAATTGTTCAAGAAGTTTAAGTTTCAATTATATTTGATTTTTAACTAACGACATATTTATGAATGATCGGATAATTGAATTTGATCCATTAATTGAAGGAGTTTTAATCAAGAGGTATAAAAGGTTTCTTGCAGATATAAAATTGGAGAGTGGAGAGGTAGTAACTGCTCATTGTGCCAACACAGGCCCAATGAAGGGACTTTTGAGTGAGGGAGCAAAGGTAAGAATAAGTGTTTCCTCTTCTCCAAAAAGAAAATTACCTTTTACTTGGGAACAGATATGTGTTTTAGATGCAAAAAATGATGAGGTTTGGGTTGGTATAAATACTCTATTTGCAAATAAGTTAATCAAAAAGGTTATTGAGAAAAATTTGCTTGACGAAATAATAGGAGAAATAGAGACAATTAAATCCGAAGTTCCTTATGGAAAAGATAAAAAAAGCAGAATTGACTTTTTTTTAACTCCAAAATCTTCAAATCCTGATAAACGTAACATTTACATAGAGGTTAAAAATACGACTTGGATTAGAGAAAATGTTGCTCTATTCCCTGATACAGTAACGAAAAGAGGTCAAAAACACCTCATGGAATTAAAGGAATTAATTCCTGAAAGTAAAAGTGTTCTAGTACTTTGTATTACAAGAAAAGACGCATGCTTCTTTGCTCCTGGAGATGATGCAGATCCCTTTTATGGCAGTCTTTTTAGAGAATGTTTAAGTGCAGGAATGATCGCTGTTCCATGTTCCTTCGAATTTCATAAGGATCATGTATCATGGCGGGGGATTAAACCTTTGAAATAAATAAAATCTTGATATTTTGAAACTCTTTAAAAAAAAATTTTTTAATTTAACAAATTATTTTTTAAGGTGCAACTATAAAAATGGTATCAACAACTACTAGACACCGATAAGTTTTTTGAATAAATTTAAATTTGAAAGGAAACAGCACAAGCTGTTTTTTTGCAGATCTAATTTTTTTTTATGACCACTGCTTTGCAAACGCCTCAAAGGCGCTCTAGGTCCAAACTTCAAGATGCAAGTCTTGTTAATGGACCTATGCTCCTTTTGAGGAGTATTCGAGGATTTAGTTCAAACCGCTCTATGTTGTGGCTTGCAACTGTTCCCCTAGCTTTGTTTGGTTTAGGTATTTTTAATCTTTCAGCTCACGCAGCTGATTTACCTGAGTTGAATGCAGCTTTTCTTGCTAACAATTTATGGCTCTTGATCGCTACTATATTAGTGATCTTTATGAACGCCGGTTTCGCTATGGTTGAGGCAGGTATGTGCCGTTCTAAGAACGCTGTTAACATTCTTGCTAAAAACCTCTTTGTATTTGCTCTAGCTGTAACTTCTTATTGGTTTATCGGCTATTCATTAATGTATGGAGGAAGTGTTGCTGACGGTTGGCTTTATTTTGGAGGCTTATTTTTTGATCCAACAGTTACTGCTGATATGGTAACTGACGCTGGATTAGTCCCAACTGTTGATTTCTTGTTCCAGTCTGCTTTTGCAGGAACTGCCGCAACTATCGTTTCCGGTCTTGTTGCTGAAAGAGTGAAATTTGGAGAATTTGTTGTTTTTGCTGTTGTATTAACTGCATTTATATATCCAATTGCTGGTAGCTGGAAATGGAATGGTGGTTGGCTTGATTCTTTAGGTTTTGTTGATTTCGCTGGTTCTTCAATTGTTCACTCAGTTGGAGCATGGGCGGGTCTCGTAGGAGCTATGCTTCTTGGACCAAGAATTGGCAAATACTCTGATGGAAAACCACAGGCTATGCCAGGACATAACATGGCTATAGCTACTTTAGGTGCATTAGTTCTATGGATAGGTTGGTACGGATTTAACCCCGGTTCTCAACTTGCTATGGATCAATGGGTTCCATATGTGGCTGTAACAACTACTTTGGCAGCAGCAGCTGGAGCAATTGGTGCAACTATTGTTTCAACATTAACTTCTGGTAAGCCTGATCTTACAATGATAATTAACGGAATACTTGCTGGTTTAGTTAGTATCACTGCTGGTTGTGGTGATATGACTCTTGCTGGAGCCTGGTTCGCAGGACTAGTAGGCGGAATTATCGTTGTATTTTCTGTTGCAGCACTTGATGCTGCTGAGATCGATGATCCTGTAGGTGCATTCTCTGTTCACGGAGTTTGTGGTGTATGGGGTACTGTAGTTATCGGTCTTTGGGGTACAGCTGTTCAAGGTGATGGAGCAGGTATGGGATTGTTCAATGGTGGAGGTATTACCCTTCTTCTAGTTCAAGCCCTTGGTGCCGCAGCTTATGCTATCTGGACGCTGGTCACTTGCTGGATTGCCTGGTCTGTAATTGGAGGATTATTCGGTGGAATTCGAGTATCTGAAGAGGAAGAGACTCAAGGCTTAGATATAGGAGAGCATGGAATGGAAGCATATCCAGACTTTGCATCTGCTAAATAATCTAACAAAAAATTTATTTAAGAAACTTGACTTATGTCAGGTTTCTTTTTTTTTATACGAAAATTATTTAAAACGTTGTAGTATAAAAAGATGGATACTCAAGCTTTTAGAAGATCCCTTCATCATTCTGATAGATACAATAGAAGGGGTTTCGATTCTCCAACAAAAAGAGCTCAAGCATTAGAAGAAGCTTACCAAAGTGATTTGATAAGTTCTATCAGGGATAATGGTTTTAATTTAACTAAAGGCAGACTAAATATTAAATTAGCCAAAGCCTTCGGTTTCTGTTGGGGAGTTGAAAGAGCTGTAGCAATGGCTTATGAAACTAGAAGACATTATCCTAATGAGAATATTTGGATAACAAACGAAATCATTCATAATCCCTCGGTTAATGATCATTTAAGACAAATGAATGTAAAATTCATTTCGGCTAAAAATGGAATAAAAGATTTTTCTCTAGTTTCTAATGGTGATGTTGTTATACTTCCTGCTTTCGGAGCTACTGTTCAAGAAATGAAACTATTGCATGAGAAAGGTTGTCATATTATTGATACAACATGTCCATGGGTTTCTAAGGTTTGGCATACAGTTGAAAAACATAAAAAACATGTTTTCACATCTATTATCCATGGAAAATTTAAGCATGAAGAAACTCTCGCTACAAGTTCATTCGCAGGGAAATATTTAGTTGTCCTTGATTTAGAAGAAGCAAACTATGTATCTGAATATATTCTGGGCAGAGGCAATAGAAATGAGTTTATGAATAAATTTGCTAAAGCTTGTTCTAATGGATTTGATCCTGATAAAGATTTAGATAGAGTAGGAGTTGCAAATCAGACAACTATGCTAAAGAGCGAGACTGAGGAAATTGGAAAGGTTTTTGAAAGGACGATGTTAAAAAAATTTGGACCAGAAAACTTAAATAGTCACTTTTTAGCCTTTAATACTATTTGTGATGCAACTGAAGAAAGGCAAGATGCAATGTTCTCTTTGGTTGATGAAGACCTTGATATTCTAGTAGTTATTGGAGGCTTCAATTCTTCCAATACTACTCACTTACAAGAAATAGCAATTACAAAAAATATTTCTTCTTTTCACATTGATACTCCAGAGAGGATTTCAGTCAAAGAAAATTCAATATTTCATAAACCACTAGGATTAGATTTAGAACTTAAAAAGAATTTTCTACCTAGCGGAAAAATTAATGTTGGAATTACCTCAGGTGCATCAACACCTGATAAGGTCGTTGCAGATGTTATTGAAAAGTTAATTGATATTGCTTCTTGAAGTTATTATTTCATATTTAACTTTGCTTAGTTTTTTAAATTTATTAGTCAGATAATTCCAAAATATCTACTTTATTAACTAGAATAATGAAAAATTAATGAAGCATGGAAGACAAAACACAAACTAATCAGGTTCAAACAACAAGTATGAATAGAACAAAAGCACCCCAAAAAGTTGAAGTTGTAGTCGCTAATTCATCTTCAGGGTCGGAAGTAAATATCCTTGGAGAATTGTCTATTTTTGTTTTAAGAATAGGATTTTGTGCTTTGATGATTCACCATGGTCTAGAGAAACTTCAGGATCCCCAAGGTTTTGCTGAGTTTGTAGTTGGTAAATATTTCCCATTTTTGCCAGGTGATCCTGTTATTTGGACTTTTGGAGCAGCAATTACTCAATTAGTATGCCCTGTAGGTCTGGCGATTGGGATTTTTGCGAGACTTTCTTCCCTTGGTTTATTCTCTACAATGGCATTTGCTGTTTATTTTCATCTTTTAGATACTGGACTAGAAGGTTTTCCTTTGGCAGTAGTTGAAGGTCACAACTATGCCTTCGAATTGTCTTTCATCTATGGGGCTATTTCTCTCTACTTTCTTTGTGCAGGTCCAGGCAGGCTATCTTTATTTAGAAAAACTAACAAGATTACATATTATCCAAAATCAACATAATTTAATGTAAAAAGTGCCTTTTTTGGGTAAATACCATAGAGATTCCTTTTGAATTACACATATCAATACTTTCTTGGTCTCTTAGACTTCCTCCTGGTTGAATAATAGCTTTTATTCCATACTCATTTGCTAGTTCTACAGTATCTGCAAATGGGAAAAACCCATCGCTGGCCAATACAGCATCAGAAGATGAACTTCCAGCAGCTTTTAACGCAATTTTTGCTGCTCCAACTCTATTCATTTGTCCAGCTCCAATACCAATGGTTTTTTGGTCTTTTGCAATAACAATGGCATTAGATTTAACGTGTTTACAAATTTTCCATGCAAAATTTAGATCTAAGTTAATTTGATGGCTCGGATTTTTATTAGTTACTGAAGTCCAATTTTCAGTTTTTTCTTCACTATCATCATTATCTTGAACTAGTAATCCCCCCATTATTGATTTAGTAGAATTTTGATTCTTTTTTGGAAGTTTATCTTTTGAAAACTTTAAAATTCTTAAATTCTTTTTAACTTTTAAAATTTCTAAAGCTTCCTCATCAAAAGATGGAGCGACTACACATTCTAAGAAAATATCCTTGAGGTGAATTGCAGTCTTACTATCAACATTTGAATTAAAAGCAACTATTCCTCCAAATGCACTAACAGAGTCGCATTCTAAAGCATTCAAGAATGCTTTGGAAGCTGAACTACTTATAGAGGCACCACAAGGATTATTGTGTTTTAAAATAACAGAGGCAAACATGTCTGTTGAAAGTTCATCTTTTTCTATGTAGCCAAATTCTAAAACTGTTGAAAGTGCCGACTCTAGATCTAATAGATTGTTATAACTTAATTCTTTTCCTTGTAATTGTTCTGCTGAGTTCCAACCAATGTTACTTAAGCCATACCAGAAAGCTTTTTGATGTGGATTCTCCCCATATCTTAAGGTTTTGATTAGTGGATAAGATTCAATATATTTTGAAGATTGTAAATCTCTTTCTTTTCTTATCCAATTAGATATTGCAGTATCATAATCTGCTGTATGTTGAAAAGCTTCAAGGGCTAATTTTGCTTTATATGGGTCTTTTAATTCACCTTTTTTACTTTCTTCAAGAAAATTTTGATACTGACTAGGATCTACTAAAACGGAAACATCTTTATGATTTTTAGCTGCAGAACGAATCATAGATGGCCCTCCAATATCGATATTTTCAATAGCATCTTCCCATTTAGCTCCCTGATCTACAGTTTTTTTAAAAGGATATAAATTTACAACTACTAAGTCAATTAACTCAAGATTGTTAGCTTCTATATCTTTTTTATGTTCCTCATCAGTTCTTTTAGCTAATATTCCCCCGTGTATTTTCGGATGTAAAGTTTTAACTCTTCCTCCAAGAATTTCTGGAGAATTAGTAAAATCTGCAACTTTAATAACTGGAATTTTTGCCTCCATAAGATGTTTGGCAGTTCCTCCACTTGATAGAATTTTATAATTAAATTGCTCTACCAATTCCTTACAAAATGGGATTATATTTTTTTTATCAGAGACACTAACTAAAGCTAATGGAGACATTATGGGAAAGTTTACTTACTTAAGAATATAAACATGAAATATGCTATCAATCATGAATTTGTCTCGATTAGCTCTCAAAGTGCAACTCACCGAATTATTTTGATGCATGGTTGGGGAGCTGATTCAGATGACCTTTTGACATTTGGAAAGGAGATGAATGAAAAAATAAATCTTGATTTTGAGGTAATTTCTTTGAGGGCTCCTGGAATACACCCAAGCGGTCAGGGAAGACAGTGGTATGGATTATACCCACATGATTGGAATGGAGCTGAGGTTGAAGTAAATAAACTTTTAGTTTCATTAAAAAAATTTGATACTGATCAGATTCCACTAAGAAAAACAATTTTATTGGGTTTCTCTCAGGGGGCGGCAATGGCAATTGATGCGGGATTTAAGTTAAATTTTGGATTAATTGTTGCTTGTAGTGGTTATCCTCACCCCAACTGGTCCCCTGGAGAAAAATTCTCACCATTGATTATTAGTCATGGTTTATTTGATGAAGTTGTGCCAATAGATGCTTCTAGGACAATTTATGAAAAGGTAAAGAGTAAGTCTTCTAAATTTTGTAAATTATTAGAATTTGATGGATTTCATCAAATTGATTCAAATTTAATTAATTTTATAAGTTCAAATATAAGTAATATTTTTTAAACAAAAGCATATTCATATTCTTCAATCTCTTCCCAATCATCTGCAGTAAGTTCTAGACCCTCAAATATTTTTTCTTCACCAATTCCTTCAACTACAACTTTTAGTGATGGAAATAGAAAATGATTTTCTTCAGCATATTGGGCGCTGAATAACCCTTTTTCACCCCAAAAAAATCTATCGGTGGTGTGTTCATTTCTTCTGACATTGAAAACTGAAGGTGCAGAGAGACCATTTTCAGCTATGAATCTTCTTGCTGCTGTAACTGGTTTATGTTTGCCAGTTTCGATATGATAAATAGGTACATGCGCCATTACTCTTTGACCAGCCAATCTTCTTCTGCTGATTCTTTTTCTTTTTTTTGACATTGATTGGTACTCCTGAAATTATTAATGAGATTAGTCTTATTTATTTTTACTAATCTTATATATGTGATTTAAAATTCACCTCAAATTACATAGAGGACCCATCAACCCCTGATGTAGCTTAAAATATGATTAAATATTCATATTTAAGGCTGGCTAAATCCAAACCTCTTTATATATCTTAATACTTTTTTCATATTTTACAAGACCTTTTTCAAGTTTTTTTAAAAAAAATTTCTCAAAATTTCATTAATTATGAATCTTTCAAAAAAATTTGAAGAACTAATTTTAAAACAGCTTGAGAGTTTTGGTTGCTCAATGGGCGTGACTAATTTAGTTATGTATCTTGCATCAGCTAAGCAAGGAACTAAAGCATCTTTTGAAATGGTTGGTCAATGGCCACAAATTGATAGGCTACTGACATCAATAGAGGATGATCCTTCACTAAAAGTTTCATCGCCTAATAGAAGATGGTATCCGCTTCAAGAAAACGATATTCTACTTGGTGTCCTTAGAGTAGAAACTGATTTGAAAGGGGGGAATTGGCCAGCATCTCTTGATTCTAGATTAAAAGCCCTTTCAATATCTTTAGCTAAATGCGTCTCTATAGAATTAGAACGTCAAAATAAAAATAAAGAAATCAATTATTTAAAAAATCAGGTAAATGTCATTATCCATCAATTAAGGAATCCATTGGCTGCTATAAGGACATATGCAAAATTACTAATAAAAAGACTCGGTTCAGATAATGACTCTATTGAAATAGTCGAACGCATGATAGTAGAGCAAAAACAAATTAATCAATATATGGATTCTTTTGCGCAAATAAATGCACCTATTCAACTGCCTATAGAAATTGGAGAGGAAAGATTATTATTACCACCAAATTTAGATAATAAAAAGTTAATAACTGTTCAGAGTTTATTGAGGCCAATATTAGAAAGGGGTAAAGCTAATGCGAACTTAGAGAATAAAGATTGGACTGAACCATCTCTTTGGCCAGAATGGACTATATCGCCATTAAAGCCAAAATATGCTGTAATTGCCGAAATTGTCGCCAATTTATTAGAAAATGCGTTTAAATACTCCCAAAAAGATTCTGAAATTGGACTCGCAATTACGAGTAATGGAATTTGTATATTTGATGATGGTAAAA
Source organism: Prochlorococcus sp. AG-347-K16 (assembly GCA_003281405.1). GTDB lineage: Bacteria > Cyanobacteriota > Cyanobacteriia > PCC-6307 > Cyanobiaceae > Prochlorococcus_A. Next base: position 9,165 of record QCCD01000013.1, read on the forward strand.
AAATAACTAAAAATGAAAAAGAGAAAATTTTTGAAAAAGGTTTTAGAGGATCTGCCGCTAAGAAGAAGGACGGCACTGGTGTGGGACTTTTTTTAGCGAGAAAATTAGCAAAACAAATTGGAGGGGAATTGAGATTGCTGGAAAATGACTCAATTAAAAATACTGAGAAATTAAAAAATCTTAAGAAGAAAAATATTTTCTATTTAGAACTACCTATAAAAGAATTGCATGCGTAAACAACATTGCAGTTTCAACTAGTACAACACTTGCACCGCAGGAATCTCCATTGAAGCCTCCAATTTTATTACCCAGTATGTTTGGGATAGAATAGCTTAGAAAAATACCAACCAAAATAAGAATTAAAAATTTAATTAATATTGCTTGGGATGTAATTGAAACTAATTGGTATGGAATGAAAATTAAAAGAAAAATAATGGAGATCAAAGATTCTTTTTTAAAACCATTCCAAAACTTTTTGTGACTTATAGATTTTTTTTTGTAACTCATATATTTAAACTTTTCTATAAAAAATAAATTTGAAAATCTACCCCAAAATAAGCATATAGGCAAAACAAAAATTATTAGGTTTTGAATTTTCAGTATGCAAGCAATTTGAATTAAAGTTATAAAAACTAAAGCTTGAACGCCAAAGGACCCAACTTTACTGTCTTTCATGGCTTTTAAACGTTTCTTTTTACCCGCAAAAATACCATCGAAAGTATCCATTAAACCATCAATGTGTAGCCCACCAGTAATTAAATATCCTGAAGCTAAACAAATTAATGCAGATGCATAAATTGACCAAGAGTTTGTTATAAAAAAAAGAAAGATATAACTCTGTATTGTTCCAATCAAAAATCCTAAAGGCGGGGCAAATTGTGCAATATTTTTAAATTCGGGATTAATTAAAGGTATCTTTGGAAATGTCGTATAGAAAATCCAAGATCCTGCCAAATTTTTTATTAAATATTTTTTGATGAGATAAAAATAGATTCAATATTAAATAATAGGGTAGATTAATGAAAAAGGATTAAAAAATTTTATAAATTATCGTGTTTGAATTTGAAATTACATCGAATTGCAGTAATACAGCGGCAAGAACTGGTATATTTCATACGCCAAATGGTCAGGTAAACACACCAAAATTTATGCCTGTGGGTACTTTGGCAACGGTTAAAGGAATTTCATCTAAGCAGTTAACCTCTACAGGATCAGAAATGATTCTCTCAAATACCTTTCATCTTCATTTACAACCTGGAGAAAAACTAGTTAAAGAATCTGGCGGAATACATAAGTTCATGAATTGGCCTAATCCTATTCTTACTGATTCAGGCGGCTATCAAGTTTTTAGTTTGGCCAAATTAAATAATATTTCTGATAAAGGTGTGGAATTTAAAAATCCAAGAGATGGAAGTCATGTTTTTTTATCACCTGAAAAAGTAATACAGATTCAAATGGATCTTGGATCGGATGTCGCGATGGCTTTTGATCATTGTCCTCCGCATACAGCTAACGAAAATGATATTGAGGACTCTTTACGAAGAACTCATTCATGGTTGCAAAAATGTGTTGAGACTCATCAGAAATCCAATCAAGCGTTATTCGGTATAGTTCAAGGTGGAAAGTATCCGAGATTGAGAGAATATAGCGCAAAATATACAAGTTCTTTTGAACTGCCTGGTATAGCAGTGGGAGGTGTAAGTGTTGGCGAGGCAGTCGAAGAAATACATAGTGTAATTAATTACGTCCCGAAATTCTTACCAATAAATAAACCAAGATATTTGATGGGAATTGGCTCTTTAAAAGAAATTTCTCTAGCTGTTGCTAATGGATTCGATATATTTGACTGTGTTTTGCCTACAAGACTAGGAAGACATGGGACTGCATTTTTTAATGACGAAAGATTGAATTTGCGAAATGCTCGATTTAAAAATGACTTTTCTCCGATTGACAAAACTTGTATATGCGAAACCTGTAAATCCTATTCTCGAGCATATTTGCATCATCTAATTCGAAATGACGAAATATTAGGCCTAACTCTCATAAGTTTGCATAATATTGCTCACTTAATAAGATTTACCAATGCAATTTCTACTGCAATTAGAGATAATTGTTTTACAAATGATTTCGCTCCTTGGAAAACATCCTCTATTGCTCACCATACGTGGTAACGTCTTATCATAATTAATTAAATTATCAAAAGGTGCTCATTCTATTTAATACATTCGCTGAATTGCCCGAGGCCTATAAGGCCTTTGCTCCAACTGTTGATGTTCTTCCACTTATTCCTTTATTTTTCTTTTTATTAGTGTTTGTTTGGCAAGCTGCAGTTGGATTTAAATAAAATTCTTTTAGTTTAGATTGTTACTATTAAACGGGATTTTCAAGTAAAATCGCATCTCCAGAATTTTCTACAGCACTCTCTATAAAATCAGCAATTTTTAATGCTCTTGAGGCTTGCTCACCATCTACCTCAGGTATTTCTTTGCCCTGAACGCACTTAAGAAAATGCTCCAGTTCTGCATAAAGAGGTTCAATGGAGGTTGTGCTAACTTCTTCGACATATCCATCATTTCTATAAACTAATTCTCCATGCTCTGCTGTGTATGATTCATGAGACTTTCGATGGATTTGTAAAGAGTGATTTAAGAAATCAGTCTCTACTAGGCCATTTTGGCAGTGAGCACTTAAACATCTAATTTTTTTGTGACTCATTTTGCTGGCAGTTAGGCTCGCAATAACATTATTCTTAAAAACTAAAGTAGCATTGACATAATCTATTAATCCTTCGCTATTTTTTCCTCCAACTGCTGCTAATTTTTGTATTTTTGAGTTTACAAGCTCCAAAATAAGATCAATGTCATGAATCATTAAATCCATTACTACAGATACATCATTTGCTCTGTCTGCATGAGGACTATGCCTCCTTGCTTCTAAAACAACAATTTCTTCATTATTTACTATTTTATTTAATTCTCTAAAAGCAGGATTAAATCTTTCAATATGCCCAACTTGTAATAGACAGTTACTTGCATTAGCAGCCTGTATTAAAGATTTTGCTTCTAACTCGTTAGCTGCAATTGGTTTTTCAATGAGAACGTTAGCACCTCCCTTGAGACAATCTAGTCCTACTTTATGATGAAGTAGTGTAGGGACAGCGATACAGATAGCATCAACTTTTGGAATTAGGTCCTTATAATCTTTGAACCATTCACATTGAAATTGTTCAATAGCTAATTTACCTCTATCTTCATTTGGATCTGCTACTCCAATGAGATTTGCATCTTTTAGTAAACTGAGTACTCGAGCATGATGCCAGCCCATATTTCCTATACCTATGACACCAACCTTTACTGGTGACGAGGTTGGTTGCATAATTTCAAATCCATATATTAATTATCATTATCCTCTATGGGGAGTCACATTTAGCTTTTGGGGAGAATTATTTTAACACGATCAATTTTTGGGCCTGACATTGAAATAACTTCAAATTTAATATTATTAAAATCTAAAACGTCGCCAATTTTTGGAACCATTTGAAATTTTTCTAACATAAATCCAGCAAGAGTATGATAATCAGTCCCTTCTGGAATTGAACATCCTATCTTTTTATTGATTTCAACAATTTCTGATTTTCCAGCTATTGACCATTTTTTAGAGAAATTATCTAGCATTCTCATATCTGAATAGATTTTATTATTGAGCATTTCCTCTCCAACTATTTCGCCATTTAGATCAGCTGCAGTTATAAGTCCTTCTGTTCCACCGTGTTCATCAACTACTAGTAAGAAGGGATTGTAGTCTCTTACTATTGGAAATATTTCTGCTAGTGAACATGTTTCTATTATTTTTGTTACTGGTAAAAGGAATGGCTCTAATAATGTATCGGCTTCCATTTCGCCTTTTGATATTGGCTTAGCTATGTAACGTAAATCTAGTACACCTAATACATCATCTAAAGACTCACCAATTACAAAAAAGCGAGCATGTCGAGTTTTATCTACTTGTTTCATTAGTTCTGAAAAGGTTATATTTTTTGGCAAAGTTACCATTTCAGATCTTGGAATCATCACTTCTTTAACCTGTGTATCTTTTAAAGCAAAAACTCCTTCAAGAATATTCTTTTCATCTGGTTTTAAACCTGTTACGTTATCTGTTTCTATGAGAGTTTCTAATTCTCCAGCTGATAAACCCGAGTTTAAAGAATCCCATTTGTTATTTAAATTGAACAAGCCTAAACAGGCGCTAGCAAAGAATTCTATTGTTTTCACTATAGGATTCATGGCTTTTCTCACGGCATCAAATATTGTTGTAAGCCTTAATGCAGCAGATTCTGGATTATTAATTACTAAAGCTTTAGGAATTAGTCCAGAAACGAGAGTAACAACTAAAACAACAAATAAAAACAATAGAAGATCATAAAATCTATTTGATAAAATATTGCTTTTCCAATAATCCTTAGCAAGGTTATTGCTAAGCCATCCAATTGCAATTAATGAAATTGTTACTCCAAATTGAGAAGCAATTAGTGAAGATCTAAAACGTTTTTGAATTTTTAAAATTGAAAATGCTCCTTTCTTTTTTTCTTCTATTAACCTTAAAACCTTACTTGGCCTTATTAATAAAAAAGAGAGTTCACTCGCTGCGAAAAAAGCTGGTAGAAATAAAAGAAATAAAAGTAGAGTTATTTTCATTCAATGACAAATAAATAATGGGGGTGGCGAGGATCGAACTCGCCTTAGCCAAATTATGAGTTTGGTGCATTCACCAGATTGCTACACCCCCAAGGGAATTTATGTAATTTTAATTACATTGAATTTCAATATACAATATAAAAATAATATTTCAAAAAACACCTCATTAGGAAGTTTTTGTGAGATTTCTTTTTTTTCTTCTAATCTTTAAATATAAATTTAACTTTTTCAAAATGGGAAATTTTTCTGAAAAGTATGTTCTAAATAAGACAAAGTTGTTAACAAAGTTAATTGAAAAATCTTACAAGAAAGGAAACTTCACTTTATCTTCAGGAAAAAAAAGCAGTCATTACTTGAATTGTAAACCGGTATCATTAAATGGCCAAGGCTTAAATTTAATAAGTGGTTTATTTTTAGAGTTAAAGGACTCAAGGTCAAAAACTGTGGCAGGCTTGACTTTAGGTGCAGATCCTCTTGTAAGCGGATTAATTGTCAAAGCAGCTTTGCAAGGCCTAGAACTTAATGGTTTAATAATTCGGAAAGAAATAAAACAATATGGTACCAAAGCTGGAATAGAGGGACCTACATTAGAGAAAGGAACTTTGGTAACTGTTTTGGAGGATGTCGTAACAACCGCTGGTTCAGTGATAAAAGCAATAAAAAAGTTACGCGAAAATAATTATGTTGTTGAGGAAGTTTTGTCTATAGTTGATAGGCAAGAAGGGGGATTAGAAGCCCTTGAAAATGAAAATGTTCAATTAAAGAGTCTTTTTACAATAAAAGACTTTTTATGATTATTTAAAAATGCAAGATATAAAAAAAAAGTTTTGGCTTGGAAAATTTGATTGTTTTTCTATTACTGGAAAAGATGCCAGAAAATTTTTGAATGGAATAACAACAGGTAATATTCTTTATTCAGAAAATAAAGTTATCAAAACTTGTTGGTTAACTCCAAATGGAGTTCTAAGGTCATTAATTGAAATTATTTTTTTAGAAAGAAACTTAGAAGTAATTATTTTGGCGGGTAAAACTAATGAAATAATTAATTACTTTAATCAAATTATTTTTCCAGCGGATGATGTATTTTTAAGTGAACCTTTCTTAATAAATAGAATTCAGGAAATTGATGAATCTAGTTCATGGAGAAATTTCCAGCCTATTTTCTTCAAAACAGAAGATAAAGAATTTGAAATATATAAAAATGAACTCAATTTACTAAACCCTAATGATTTAAAACTTTGGAAGATTAATCAGGCAATACCCTCATTAGGAATGGAAATAAACGGAAAAAATAATCCTCTTGAGCTTGGATTACAAGATCTTATAGATTTTAATAAAGGTTGTTATTTAGGGCAAGAAACAATGTCAAAAATAAAAAATGTTTCTTCTTTAAAACAGGAAATAAGAACTTGGAAATCATTAGAATCTAATTTGAATTTAGATGTTGAAGATAAAAATTTATATATAAATTCTGCCAAGGATATTTCTGTAGGCAAAATCACTAGTTTTTTCATATCAGATTCTCAAATAAAAGGTTTAGCAATGATAAAAAGAAAATATCTAGAGGAAGGAAATTATTTTTTTTCAGAAATTTTTGGAAAAATTATTATCAATAAATCTGTAGGATCAATTTTTCTTTAATTGATCTTTTATTAAATATTCTGCAATTTTAAGAGTGGCCAAACAATCATCTTTGTTATATTGGATAATCTTTTTTAAAAATATTTCGTTTTCTGTAATTTGATATTGAATCCACCAATAAAGTGCTTTCGAACCACTTACATTTTTCTGTACCCATTCGAACCCAAGCCAATTAGAAACAGTTTTTAAGCCATAGTTTTTTAGTGGTAATATCAAAGACTTTCTTATTAAGGTATGTAAGTCAATAAATCTTGAAGCAAGTGAATCAATTTTTTGATCACTAAAATTTAGGTTTTTAGCAATATTAATTATTGATATTTTTTCAGTTTCTCCGTAATGCAAAACTGGCCATTCCTTGTGTGAAAAAAGTATTTCAATAATTTGCCTGTAAGATTCGCCTTTATTGTTTTTAAGATTTAAGATAGGTTCATAAATAAGATCTTCTTTTTTGATAGACAAATTATTTACTTTTAAAAATCCATATAAAAAATCATGTTTTTCATTTGGATTTGACTCAATATCAAATATATAAAATCCCGAACATATTTTTTCTAGTAGATCGTTATTATTATTTTTATTAGAAATGAAATATGGTTCTCCAGAGATATATGCTTGTGCTTGCTTTACAAATATGGATGCTTTTTCATTCTTTTGATCGTTGAATTGAGATAATTTCTCTCCAAGTTGTTTTTCGTTATAAGAAGCTAATGTTTGGGTATTAATTATTCCTTTTGCTTTGAGTAATAAGGCCGTTTTGGACCCTATTCCGTCTATATCTGTTAGATATCCATTTTCTTTTGCTTCTTTGTCACAAAATTTTTGCCAGGAACAAATAGTACATTTTTTTCTATCATGAGTTATTTCTGGTATAGATCCCTCCAAGCATTCATTCAAATTTAATAAAACATTTAAAACTTTTTTTCTTAATTTTTTATTTAAATAAATTTCTTCAACTTTAACTTTTTTATCAAAATTTGAAATAACTAATCCATTCTCAATTTTAGATTCTTGAAAAGATTCCAACAGCATAGAACAAAAAGCTAAGTCGAATAAATGTTCTTTTGTTGTTTTGTGGCCTAACTTATAAACAGCAGGTAAATATTTATATTGTCCCCATTTACTTTTACCTTTAGTCTTTACAAGTAATTGTGGACGTATTTCTGCTTCTATATTTTTGAAAAGATTCCCTTTGATTTTTAATCCAATTACCCCTTGATAACCATTTTCACAGGCTTTTAATCCTGTATATATTTCACCATTGCAAAATTCAGAAAAAATTTTAAACTGATTAATTTTATCTATAGCTTTATGGGGAGACCAAACTTCATAAGATTTTTTACCCTTAAAATCGAGCCATGCTTTTCTTTTGCATCTTGTAAAACTTTTTAAATGAAGAGAATTCAAATTATTTTTTAAGGGCGGTTTTAATATTTACACATATAAATTAGTATAGATAATTAAAAGAATTCAAGGAAATTTTAAATTTGACAGCTGATAAATTAGACAAGATAAAATTTGGAACTGATGGTTGGAGAGGAATTATTGGTTTTGACTTTAACCTGTCCAATCTTTCAAGAGTTGTTGTCGCTGCATGTCAGGAGTTGCATTATCAATATTATAAAAAAGTTAATTCAAAGAAAATTATTATTGGATATGATCGCAGATTTATGGCTTGTGAATTCGCCAAGCAAATAGCGCCTTTTGTAAGAGGATGTGGTTTCGAACCGATCTTATCTGATAGCTTTGTTACAACACCCTCTTGTAGTTTCTATGCCAAAGAAGTCGGTTGTCTTGGAGCGTTAGTAATTACAGCAAGTCATAATCCATATAATTGGCTAGGTCTGAAAATAAAGAGCTTTAATGGATGTTCTGTTGACGAATCTTTTACAAGTGAAGTTGAAAAAAGATTAATGCTTGGAAATTCAATTGAAAAAATAGATGGTGTTAATCAATTGGTAGATATTAAGAAATTTCATTTAGATAGAATTAAATCACTTTTTGATATTGACTATATTTCCAAGAGATTAAAAAAAATGAAATTGAGAATTTATGTAGATTCAATGCATGGTTCAGCTGCAAATTGTATGGCTGAGATTTTTGCTTCTAATGATTTAGAAGTTATTTCAGAAATAAGAAAAGATGCTGATCCTCTTTTTGGAGGAAAACCTCCTGAACCTCTTTTGAATTATGCAGATGATCTAAAACAAATACTAATTAAAAATTCAATAAATGAAGTGAAAACTTTAGGAATTATATTTGATGGTGATGGTGATAGAATTGCGGCAATTGATGAAAAAGGCAGATACTCTAGTACTCAAGATTTACTCCCATACTTTATTAACTATTTGGGCGAAATCAAAAATAATTCTTATCCAGTTTTAAAGACTGTTAGTGGTTCAGATATTATTAAAAATATATCAGAGAGTCAAAATAGAGATGTTTTTGAACTTCCAGTTGGCTTTAAATATATTGCTGAAAAAATGATCAAAGAAAAAATATTTATTGGAGGAGAGGAATCTGGGGGAGTTGGTTTTGGTGACTTTATGCCTGAAAGAGATGCGCTATATGCAGCGATGGTTTTATTAAATGGAATTGCTGAAAAATCTCAATATTTATGTGAAACCTTAGATGAAATTCAAGAAGATTTTGGGCCAAGTTTTTATAAAAGAATTGATATTAAATTTCCAAATCAGTTAGAAAAAAATAACGTAAAACAATTTATCATAGATAATATTCCTGAGAATATTAATAATCACAAGCTAAAAAGTATCTCAAAAATCGATGGAATAAAGTTGAGAATTGATAAAAATTTTTGGCTTCTTTTTAGGTTTTCAGGAACGGAACCTCTTTTAAGGTTATATTGTGAAGCACCAAAAGAATCTTATCTAATTGAAGTATTAGAGTGGGGTCAAGAATTTATAAATTTGGCATGAAAATAAGGATGAAAAATTTATATTTAGCTAGTAAGAATAAAGGTAAAATTGAAGAATATAAGAAATTGCTTGCTGGAGTTAATTGTAAATTGTTACTCCAGCCAGAATCATTAGAAGTTGAAGAGGATGGACTGACCTTTAGAGAAAATGCAATTAAAAAAGCGAGTGAAGTTTCGAGAAAAATGAATAATTTTTCAATAGCAGATGATTCAGGAATTTGTATTGAAGCACTAGGTGGTAAGCCTGGCATTTACTCTTCTAGATATGCAGAAAATGATCAGAAGAGAATTGAACGAGTTTTAAGAGAACTTGATGGAGTTCAAAATAGAAGTGCTTTCTTTATTGCCAATATTTGTGTTTGTTCCCCAAATGGTGCAGTTATTATTGAATCTGAGGCCAAATGTCATGGCAATATCATTTTGAACTCCAGAGGAAAAAGTGGTTTTGGGTATGACCCAATTTTTGAGGAGAGTTCTACCAGATTAACTTTCGCAGAAATGAATAATGATATTAAAGACTCTTGTAGTCATAGAGGTAAAGCATTAAAAAAAATTATTCCAGATTTAATTGAAATTTTTTCTTAAATTCAATTAACCCAAGATCCATGAAGGCCATGAGGAATTGAAATTGGTAATTCATAAACAGCTAATTCTTTTAAGTCTTTTGCATCTAATATCACTAAATCGCTTCCTCTTCTTTCTCCGTTCCATAGAAGTATAAATAAAAATCCCTCATCTTCATTTGAAGAGTTTTCTGATGGAACCATAATTGGTTCACTAACAAAACCACTTGGACCTGCAGACCAATAAATCTCTTCCTTAGAAGTTAAATTTATTTTTTTTATTGCTTGAAGTGGAGCGTTCCCAAGCTTTTGAGATGTGCTTGCCATCCAACTAGAAGTTGCTTTTAATCCTAAGTTTTTAGGATTAACTACAGCAAATTCACAACATTGTTCACTGAGAGTTTCAAGTTCACAAGTTTTTGTCTTTAGATCGATAATTGATCTTTTCAGTTTTCCTTCTGGATATTTATCAAAGTCAATATCTCTAAAATTCTCGTCCGGACCAACTGATGGGAAATCATCATAAAAAATACTATCTAATACGATTTTGGAATCTTTTTCAAATGCATTTACATGATGAAAAACGAATCCTTCTGGTGCATCTATTGTTAAAGGAGGCTGTCCCCTAAATAATCCACTTTCTCTGGGGATAATAAAAAACTTTGCCTTTTTATTTGGGTTTGACTTTAGACATTGAGCTGCTCCTCTTTGACCCATTACAAATGGAAGAGGATTGAAATCAATAGCATTCTGTAAAAATATTGCCCAATTAGTTGTAATTGCGAAATCATGAAGGAATGCAAAGCCATTAAAAGTATCTTTCCTGTCAAAAATGAGCTCTCCAGAATTTGTACCAGCATTATCAAATTCCATTAATCTAATGGTACTTTTTGGCCCGGTTTGTACTCCAAAAGTGACTAAAAGTTCTGAAGATGCATTTGAGTTTAGGTCTGTTTTGGGATGAGCACTGAATGCTTCGTTAGGTTTGAGTGCCCCATTTAATGTTGTTAAACCAATAGTTTCAAGACTATCAGGATCCATTGCATGTGGACCTGCTGCTTCCCATAATGCGAGAATTTCATCTCCTAATTTAATGACATGTGTATTAGCGATATTCTTGAATTTTAGATCTAATGCATTATTTAAAATTCCTCCATTCTTTTGTGTTCCAAAAACACCTCTATAAATAAATTTATCTACTTTTTTTTCTTCCAAATAGCCTTTAGTTTTAACAAATCTATTTGTTAAGAATGGCTGACCATTTTCGAATTTTATGGATGTTATCATTCCATCACCATCAAATGGATGATGAACCCATTGTCCACCTCTCTCTAATATCCCTGGTCCATTTCTTAATAATGTTCCATTTAAATTTTTAATATTATTACCTTTGCTAATTTTTAGAGGCTCTTTGGTAAGCTCCTTTTCTACATTTTGATATGCACTTGACCAATCTTCTTTATTAAAAATTTTAAATTCATCAATTTTTTTAGCTTGTAAATTAGTCACAACAGAATAATTACTATAACTATATTCGCCAAAAATCAACTGAATTGTGGATGATTCGTAAAAATTCCTATTTTATTGATTCTCTAACATTCCTTTACTGCTTGGAATTGAATCAGATCTTCTTATATCTATTTCGGTAGCCATTCTCATTGCTCTTGAAAAAGCTTTAAAGCACGCTTCAACTATGTGATGTGAATTACTACCTCGTATTTGATTAATATGCAGAGTAATACCGCTATTGTTTACAAAGGCAATAAAAAACTCTCTTACTAATTCAGTATCATAATTTCCTATTCTAGGGGCTTTTAATTGAAGTTCATAAGATAGATGCGGTCTACCAGAGCAGTCTAAAGTGACTTGAACTAATGCTTCATCTAATGGGGCAAAGAAATGTCCAAATCTGCTTATGCCTTTTCTTTCTCCCAAGGCTTTTGAAAATGCTTTGCCTAATGCGATTCCTACATCTTCATTTGTATGGTGATCATCAATATGGGTATCTCCAATTGCTTTTATTTTTAAATCGAACAAACCATGACTGGATATTTGATGAAGCATATGATCTAAGAATGGTATCCCGGTATCAATCTCAGAAATTCCATTTCCATCTAAGTTTATAAATACAGAAATATCTGTTTCATTTGTTTTTCTTTTTATTTCAGATTGCCTTAGAGATGACATTTTTATGCAAAATACTTAGTTTACATTCCATTAATGCAGTAACCCGCATCAACATAAATTGTTTGGCCTGAAATGCCGCTAGAGAGATCACTTAATAAAAAAGCAGCTGTATTGCCTACTTCTGTTTGAGTGACTGTTCTGCGTAAAGGAGCCTTTTCTTCAACATTGTGAATCATATCTAAAATGCCACCTATAGCAGAACTCGCAAGTGTTCTTATAGGCCCAGCACTTATTGCGTTAACTCTGACTTGTTTTTGGGGACCAAGTTCTGCAGAAAGATATCTTACTGAAGCTTCTAAAGCTGCTTTAGCAACTCCCATCACGTTATAGTTAGGAATCGCCCTTTCTGAACCTAAATAAGTTAATGAGACAACTCCCGCACCATCACTAAAAAGTGGTTTTGCTGCTTTACATAAAGGTGCTAACGAATACGCACTTATATTAAGAGCCCTATCAAAACCCTCTGAAGTGGTAGCACTATAATCTCCAATCAATTCATCGCGTCCTGCAAATGCTAAGCAGTGAACTAATCCGTCAATTTGCCCCCAATTGTCTTTTATATTTTTAAAGATTTCTTCAATTTGAGCTGGATTTTGAACATCAAGAGGCAAAAATAACGATGGTTTTAAAGGTTCAGTTAGTTCTCTAACTTTAGACTCGAATCTTCCCTTATCATCAGGCAAATATGTGATTCCAAGTTCTGCGCCAGCTTTTGAAAGTTGTTGAGCTATGCCCCATGCTATTGAACGATTGTTGGCAATTCCCGTAACAAGAATTTTTTTTCCAGTTAGATTTAGAAGCATTTTATTTATTATTTCTATTATTCTCCTATATAAAAGTACCTATCTTTACGGATTACTGCAAAATATACAATAATTTTCAAATATCAAAGAATTATTAACTTGAACATGGTCAAAACAAATTCTATGGTTTTGGAATTAGGTTTTCAATTACCGAATTTCGAAATGTTAAATGCTAATTCTTCAAAAAATGCATATTTTAATTCTCATAATCTAGATAATCGGCATTTACTTTTAATGTTTATTTGTGCCCATTGCCCATTTGTTAAATATATTGAGAATCAAATTTTCACCTTAAGTAAAGAAATTGAAAATACAGTTCAAACAGTTGCAATTTCTAGTAATGATATTGCTACTCATCCTTCAGATTCTCCTAAAAATTTGAGATTACAAGCACAAACACAGGGATGGAGTTTTCCTTATCTATATGATGAAAATCAAAATTTTGCTAAGGAATTAAAAGCGGCTTGTACTCCTGATTTTTATCTTTTTTCAAATGAAGGATATGGTGACTTTTTATTGTATTATCATGGCCAATTAGACGATAGTAGACCTAGTAATAATATCCCTCTATCTGGAAAAGATTTGCGCTCTGCTGTTAAAGATTTGAATCAAAATAATTCTTATCCATCAAATCAGATACCTTCTTTAGGTTGCAATATAAAATGGTCTCCTGGTAAAGAACCAAGTTGGTTTAAATGAATTAAAAAATTTTCCCCCCCATAGAAATAAGGTTTAGGGTTAATATATTTACTATGCAGATACCTCCATTTACTTTAAATAGGCAGTACCAAGAAATTGGCTCAGAAATTGAGAGTGAGGTTTCTAAAGTTTTAAAAGGGGGCCAGTATATTGGAGGACAAGAAATTGCCAAATTTGAGGAGAGCTTTTCAACTCTGATTGGTGTTGAAAATACTATTGGATGTAATAGTGGAACTGATGCTTTAGTATTAGCTTTGCGCGCATTAGATATTGGTGTAGGCGATGAAGTTATTACCTCATCTTTTAGCTTTTTTGCAACTGCAGAGGCTATTAGTGCAGTTGGTGCTAATCCTGTTTTGATAGATATAGATCCAGAAACTTATCTCATTGATACTAAATTGATAGAACAAGAAATAAATTCTAATACCAAGGCAATTATGCCAGTTCATCTATTTGGTAATGCAGTGAATATGACCTTAATAAAATCTTTGGCCAAGAAATATAACTTAAAAGTAATCGAAGATTGTGCTCAGGCAACATGCACAATGTGGGAAAATTCCAAAGTTGGTAGTATCGGTGATATAGGCTGTTTTAGCTTTTTTCCTACTAAAAATTTAGGAGCTGCTGGAGATGGTGGAGCAGTAACAACTTCAGATCACAAGATTGCAAAAAAAATTAGAGAACTGGCTGTTCATGGCAGCCCAATAAGATATCATCATACCCAAATTGGATATAACAGCAGACTTGATACCATTCAAGCTGCCATATTAAATATTAAAATTAAATATATTTCTAAGTGGATTAATAATCGCCAAAAAATTGCTAATAATTACCTTGATTTATTAGAAAAAAATCCATTTATTAGTTTTCCCAAAATTAGCTCTGATTCAATTTCCCATTCTTGGAATCAATTTGTTATCAAATTAAGAAACGATAAATATTTTTTTAATAAAGATTTTTCAAATTTATTTGATACTGATTGCAAAAAATACTACTCCTTAAGGAATTTGGTAAAACAACAACTTTTTGAAAAAGGTATAAATTCAATTATTTATTATCCAATTCCAATACACGCACAAATAGCTTACAAAAATAAAAATTTTTCTAGAACAAAACTCATTAAAACAGAGAGAATTTGTACAGAAGTTCTTAGTCTTCCAATGTTCCCTGAAATTTCTTATGAAGAGCAAGTTTATGTAGCAGAAAATTTAAATAAAGTTTTAAAAAATTGTATAGAGGAAATTCAAATTTCAGTATAAAGTGATTTAAATAATCTTTGTTGTATGTTGTGATTGACAATAGGGCTTGAATAATTATTTTTTTCTAAATTAGATATCTCCCCATTTAATAATTCTGAATTTGACACTTTAGATAATTCAGGAATCCAATATTTTATATATTCGCAAATAGGATCAAATTTTTTTGCTTGAGTATACGGATTAAAAATTCTAAGTGGTTTTGGATCCATACCGCTACTAGCGCTCCACTGCCATCCACCATTATTTGCAGCTAAGTCTCCATCAACCAAAGTCTCCATAAATTTTTCCTCGCCCATTTGCCAATTGCATATAAGATCTTTTACCAGAAATGAAGCGACTATCATCCTACATCTGTTATGCATCCAGCCAGTACTATTTAGTTGACGCATTGCAGCATCAACTATAGGTACTCCGGTCTCTCCGTTGCTCCAATGCTGAAACCATTCATTATTGTTTTGCCATGGGAAATGATCCCATTTTTTTCTATATGGACCTTTCTCTAGCTCTGGGAAATGGAATAAGCAATGTTGATAAAATTCACGCCAAACTAGTTCTTTTTGCCAAGTTTCAATTGATAGGTAATTTCCTTTATTTGCAAATTCTGAATTTAAATTTAATGTGGCGTTCCAAACTTTTCTAATGCTGATGGTGCCGAATCTGAGAGATGCACTTAGAAAAGATGTCCCATTATGGGAAGGAAAATCTCGCGCAGAATAATAAGAATATATTTTTTTTTCGTTAATAAAGTTTTCTAATAATGTTTCTGCAGCATTCTCTCCAGGTCTACATGGACAAATATTCGAACCAGGAAATTTGATATTTTTGATAAATTTCTCTAGAACCGCATCAGATGAATTTATTGTCTTATCTTTGAGTTTATTATCTATATCTTTAAACTGGAATCCAACTTTATATTGTTCATATGAACCTAATAAATTCATTTTTGATTTAAGATTTTTATAAAAAGGTCCATAAACTGAATAAGGTTTATTATTACCTGAAAATATTTTTAAAGGCTCTACTAATAAGTGATCCCAAGTTTCAATAACTTGAATATTTTGTTCTTTTAAATTATTTTTTATTTGTAAATCTCGATTAATCTCATAAGGTTCAATTGATCTATTCCAAAAAACAAATTTAGCATCTATTTTCTTTGCTAATTGAGGAATTATTAATATTGGATCACCTTCTTCCATAACTAATCTACTACCCATTTTTTTCCAATTATTGCCTAATTCTTGAAGCGAATTTCCTAGAAACCAAGCTCTTGAACTTGCATTGAAATCGTGTATGTAATTTTTATCAAATATATAAGTTGAAGTAATAGCATTTGATAATGAAAATGCTTTGATTAAAGCTTGATTATCAAATATTCTTAAATCCTTTCTATGCCAAAAAAGAATTCTAGGTTTATTCATATTTATCTAAAAATTGTTTAGCTCTAAACCAAGCCGTCACGGTTTTTGCATCAAGAATTTCATCCCCACTAGAAATAATATTATCTAGTTCGTCGGGATCTAAAATTAATACTTCTATATCTTCATCTAAATCTCCTTTAACCTCGTAATTGAGTTTGTTTAAATCACGAGCTAAAAATAAATAAATTTCTTCATCTGCATAACCAGGAGCAGGGACAAGAGTTCCTAGTTCATCCCATTTGTTTGCACTGAATCCAGTCTCTTCTTTTATTTCTCTTTGAATTGAATTAATAGGTGTTTCACCTATTTCTAATGTACCAGCTGGAAATTCTAATAAATACCTGGAAACAGCAAATCTATATTGCCGAAGAATTATTACTTTATTGTCTTTTGTAATAGGTACGGCTAATGCTGCCCCAGGATGCTTAATGTATCCATATTCACCTTCATGTCCATTTGGAAGCTCAATTCTATCTATTTCGAAACTAAATTTTTTTGACTTTAATTCAGATATTTTTTCTTTAAAAATCGATCTTTTTATAAGGTTTTTGTTGCCCATAATTTTTAAATAAAAATAGCCTAACAGTTATTTTTTGGTTTTGTAAATCTTTTTATATAGACCATTTTGGGTCATTAAACTTTGTTATTTTTTGGCTTCTACTTAAGATTTCAGATAATGGCGTAATAACAAAATTCCGATTCATGAATCTAGGGTGAGGTAATGTTAATTCCTCGTCAACCGTATGAAAATCTTCCCACCAAAGAATATCTAAATCGAGACATCTTGATAGCCATTTCTTGCCCTTTGGCGTCTCTTCTCGTCCGAAAAATCTCTCTAACTTTTTTAGCTCTTGTAAAAGTAATTTAGCTTTTTTATTTGATGGTTTTGGAAAAGAATTACTTTTTATAAGTAATAGAGTATTTAAATAATTTGGCTGCTCATTTTCAACACCATGAGGGAATGTCTCATAAATTGAAGACCAAAAAAAGTTTGCATGAAATTTTCTTTTCTCTTCTTTTATATTATTGGAAATATCTCCCCACTCATTTATTATTTCCTCAATTTTTGGTTTGCAAATTAATAGTGACTCAAAAGGGCTTCCGAATTTACTGTCAATATTTGCTCCGAGGGATATACATAGTCCATTTTTGATATTAAGATTTGATAATTCCACTACAAAAAACAAAGTTATTGGGTAAATTCTATATCAGGCATTTTTAAAGTGATTTTGAACCCCGAGTTAAAAGAAAAAGGAGAAATAAAAGATTTAATGAACTCAAAGGATTCTTTTAGAGCTTTTCCTTTGGCGGCAATTACGGGTCATAGCTTATTGAAATTATCTTTGCTTTTAGCAGCAGTTGATCCAAGTTTAGGAGGAGTGATTATCGCTGGCGGAAGAGGTACTGGTAAGTCAGTGCTAGCAAGGGGTTTGCATACTTTACTCCCTCCTGTAGAGGTATTAGATAATGAATCAATTCTGGAAACACTATCTAAGAGAAATAGTAATACTTCATTAAGACCTATTGGTAGGAACCTAGATCCAGATAAACCAGAGGAATGGGATATTAGTACTAATAAATTGTTAGAGGAGGCAATTGGAAGTGATTATTTGAATCAAATTGATGAAATTCCAAAAAAAGTAAGAGAGGCACCATTTATTCAAGTTCCCATTGGTATAACTGAAGATAGACTTGTTGGATCAATTGATGTCGCTGCCTCATTAAGTACAGGAGAACAAGTTTTTCAACCTGGAATTTTAGCAGAAGCTCATAGAGGTGTTCTTTATGTAGACGATATAAACTTATTGGATGATGGAATTGTAAATTTAATTCTTGAAGCTATAGGAAGAGAGCAAAATAATATTGAAAGAGATGGTTTAAGCCTTTCTCATCCTTGTAAGTCGCTTTTAATAGCAACTTATAATCCTGAAGAAGGTGCTTTAAGAGATCATGTTTTAGATCGTTTTGCTATTGTGCTTTCCGCAGATCAATCTATTGATAATGCTCAAAGAGTTGAGATTACAAAATCTGTTTTATCACATGCAGAAAATAATATTAAATTTTCAGAAAAATGGTCTGAAGAATCCGATAGTTTATCTACTCAATTAATTTTGGCAAGGCAATGGTTAAAGGATGTCAAAATAACAAAAGAACAAATAACCTATATAGTGAATGAAGCTCTTAGAGGAGGAGTAGAAGGGCATAGGTCAGAATTATTTGCAGTAAAAGTAGCAAAGGCGAATGCAGCTCTTCGAGGCGATGAGAATGTAAATTCTGAAGACCTAAAAGTCGCAGTAAGGTTAGTTATTCTTCCAAGAGCAATGCAAATACCTCCAGAAGATGATATTCAACCCCCCCCTCCAGAGGATCAGCCACCACCACCACCACCTCAGTCAAATAACGAAGAGTCTGAACCTGATACTAACGAAAATGATAATGACCAAGACCAAGAACAAGAAGAAGATAATTCTGATGGAGAAGAAGAATCTACTCCCGAAATACCTGAAGAATTTATATTAGACCCTGAAGCATGTATGGTTGATCCTGATTTATTGCTTTTTTCATCAGCTAAAGCTAAGGCAGGTAATAGCGGGAGTAGATCAGTCATATTTAGTGACAGTAGAGGAAGATATGTAAAACCTATTATTCCAAGAGGTAAAGTAAAAAGAATTGCTGTAGATGCTACCCTTCGAGCTGCTGCACCTTATCAAAAATCGAGAAAATTAAGGAACCCTAATAAATCAATCATTATTGAAGAAAATGATTTTAGGGCAAAGCTTCTTCAAAAAAAGGCGGGAGCTTTAGTAATTTTTCTCGTTGATGCTAGTGGCTCTATGGCTTTAAATAGAATGCAAAGTGCAAAAGGGGCTGTAATAAGACTTTTAACGGAGGCATATGAGAATAGAGATGAAGTAGCTCTTATCCCTTTTAGAGGTAATCAGGCCGAAGTGCTTTTGCCTCCAACAAGATCAATAACTGCAGCAAAAAGAAGGTTGGAAACAATGCCTTGTGGTGGCGGATCTCCTTTGGCACATGGACTAACACAATCAGCAAAAGTAGCAAAAAATGCTCTTTCAACAGGAGATATAGGTCAAGTTATTGTTGTAGGGATCACTGATGGCCGAGGAAATGTACCATTAGGATTATCTCTAGGACAAAATGCGGTTGAGGGAAAAGATAACGAAAATGAAAATGTCAATTTAAAACAGGAGGTTCTAGATATCGCTGCCAAATATCCTATGCTTGGGATAAAACTTTTAGTAATTGATACAGAGAGAAAATTTATAGCAAGTGGATTTGGTAAAGAATTAGCAGAGGCTGCTCAAGGGAAATACGTCCAATTGCCAAAAGCTACAGATAAAGCTATCGCAGCAATGGCTTTAAATGCTATCAATGAATTCTAAATATTTCTAAGGATAAATTTCGTTAAGGAATTTTGAAAGTCCAATCGTTAAATCTCTTATAGATTTAGTTAATTCTTTATCTTGTGTTAATTTTTCAAAATCATCGCTCATATTATCTATTTTGGTTGAGATGGACCTAGCAGCATTAATTGTTAATTTAATATCATTAAGAGTTTCTTTGTCATCAATAGTAGACAAAATATTATTTAAATGATTTGCAGCAATTGTAATTTCTTTTATTAGAGGTTCAACTCTTTGTAGTTCTTGTTTTGATAAATAAATTAATTCATCAAGATTTTCTTGTGTTCTGTCAAATTGGTCAATTGAGTTAACGATGTTTTCAACTAAGTTTTCTTGATTTGTGTCTTTTAAAAGTTGACTTATTCTATTAGTTATATTTGATAGACTTGATAGTTGTTTACCTGTGATAGTGTCTCCCTGACAAATAATTAATTTGGTATCGCATTTTTCGGATATAGGCTTTGCAATATTTTTAGGAATTGTCTTGTCATTAGTTTCTAAAGCAACTTGTACATCTCCTCCAAGGAAAGAATTTGTTACTACCCTTGCAAATGCTGGCCTTGGAAGAATAATTTCAGGATTATTTAAAACTATTTTTGCTTTAATTGATTCATTCGTGAACAAGATATCTTCTATTGATCCAACTAAGATTCCTCTGTAAGTAACTGGAGATTTTTTTGACAAACCGCTTGCGTTATTAAATTCAGCAAAGAGGTACCAATTTTTTGAAGATAATCTCACTCCTCTTAGCCAAAAAGAAAAAAATGTGAATATTAAAATTCCCCCTAATAAGGAAAAACCAACTATTGAATCTCGTAAGCTTCTACGCATAATTTCTAAATGTCTTTGGGTTGCATTGGACCATCAAGTTTTCCATTCCTAAATTGAAATACATAGGGATCTTTACTCTTTTTAAATTCCTCAATTGAGCCTGCCCATCTGAATTTGCCTCCATAAAGCATTAAAACTTTATCTGAAGTCCTTTCTATAGTACTAAGAACATGGCTAACTACAATAGATGATCCGCTAGCTTTATCATTTGTTTTATTAATTAAATCTTCAATTCTTGATGAAGCAATTGGATCAAGGCCGGCAGTTGGTTCATCAAAAAGTAATAAAGGTTTAGACTTTGCATTCAGAGTTTGATCAGTAATTAATGCTCTAGCAAAACTTACTCTTTTTTGCATGCCTCCGCTTAATTCATTTGGAAGTTTTTTCTCAACATTAAATAGTCCTACCTCAGCTAAGCACTCACATACTATTTCATGAATTAACTTTTTAGATAAGTTTTTATTTCTCTTAAGAAGAAAACCTACATTTTCTTCAATAGTTAAAGATCCTAATAAAGCAGGATTCTGAAAAACTAGTCTTACATCAGGAGGGTTATTTTGATCTAATCTCAAATATGTTTGCTTCTCACCAAAGATTCTTAATTCTCCTTTGGTAGGTAAAATAAGTCCTGCTAAAATTTTTAATATGGTTGACTTGCCAGAACCTGAGGGGCCAACAATAGCTAATTTCTCTCCATCAATAAGTTCAAAATTTATTTGATTAAGTACATTAACTTCTCCCCAGCTTATTGAGAGATTTTTTGTTTCAACTGCATGTTTTGATTTTTTCAAAACTTATATAAAGAGCATCTATATATATCATTTTGCCTATTTTTTGAAATAAAAAAAGGATGTATGAATTTGATTTATAATGATTCTATAAAGTTTTCAAATTTGAGAAAAATAATTCAAGAGGTTTTTAATGAATAAGAGTAAAAAAAGGGTAAGAAGATACTATAAAAATTTTAAAAAGTCTAATTTTGACTTATTGAAGAAAATCTTAAGAATTTTGAGTTGGCTTTTGCCAGGTTTGGTAATAAAAAGATGGATGCTTACATCTGCGATAGGGTTTTTGACTACATTATTAGGCGTGGCAATTTGGACAAATTTAAGACCGCTCTATTGGCTTATTGAAATCTTTTTTTCGGTAATTACAGGTTTAACTAGTATTTTGCCTGTTTCATTAATGGGACCATTGATTTTTGTTCTTGGAATATTATTAATAGGGATTGGACAAAATAGAAGTATTAATTCTATTCAAAAGGCGCTTGTTCCAGAAAAAGATACATTTTTAGTTGATGCATTAAGAGTTAAAAGTAAATTAAACAGAGGCCCAAATATTGTTGCAATTGGGGGCGGTACAGGCTTGTCTACTTTACTAAAAGGCTTAAAAAATTATAGTAGTAATATTACAGCAATCGTAACTGTATCTGATGATGGTGGCAGTAGTGGGATTCTCAGAAAACAATTAGGTGTGCAACCTCCAGGAGATATTAGAAATTGTTTGGCAGCCTTATCAAATGAAGAACCTACTTTAACTAGATTATTTCAGTACAGATTTTCAGGGGGAAGTGGTCTGGAAGGTCATAGTTTTGGAAATCTATTCTTGTCAGCTTTAACAACAATTACAGGTAGCTTAGAAAAAGCAGTTCAAGCCTCTAGTAAGGTTTTAGCGGTACAAGGTCAAGTTTTACCTGCAACAAATATTGATGTTATGTTATGGGCCGAATTAGAAGATGGTGAAAAAATCTTTGGTGAAAGTAAGATCAGTGAATCTAAGAAATTAATTTCGAGAATTGGTTACCTACCAGAAAATCCTTCAGCTCTTCCAAGTGCTCTTGAATCTATAAAAGAAGCTGATTTAATTGTTCTTGGCCCCGGTAGTTTATACACTTCTTTATTGCCTAATCTTTTAGTACCAGAGATAGTAGATGCCTTATTGCAAAGTAATGCTCCTAAAATTTATATTAGTAATTTGATGACTCAGCCTGGAGAAACAGATGGACTTGATGTCTATCAACATATCAAAGCAATAGAAAAACAATTATCAAATTTTGGAGTAAATACAAGAATTTTTAACTCAATCTTATCTCAGATTCAATTTGAAAAATCTCCATTAGTAGACTATTACGAAAGTAAAGGGGCAGAGCCTGTCAAATGTAATAAAGAAAAGTTATTGTCTGAGGGTTATTATGTTTTGCAAGCACCATTATATTCAAAAAGGATAACTCCAACCCTTAGACATGATCCAAGGAGACTAGCAAGAGCAGTTATGTTTATTTACCGCAAATTAAAAAGATTAAGTTAATAAGCATCTTGAAGTTCATAGAAATCTGGCTGAATATAATCTTTTCTTAATGGCCATCCTCTCCAATCTTCAGGCATTAATAATCTTTTGGGATTGGGATGATCAATAAAATTTATTCCATACATATCAAAAGTTTCTCTTTCTTGCCAATCACTTCCTTTAAAAATTTTATATAAGCTGGGGATTGATAAATTAGAATCTCTTTTTAAGAAAACTTTTAATCTGACTTCTTTAATTTTTTCGATTTTTTGTAAATCATCAACAGTTACAAAATGGTAGAAACTTACAAGATTTTTGCCTGGTCCCTCATCATATCCTCCTTGACATTGTAGATAGTTAAAACCGTAATTTCTTAAGGCAGATACTGCTTCATATAATTTATTAGGTTCCACAGAAATGTTTTCAATTCCTATGTGATCATCAGGTAAAGATTGATTTGGAATTCCATCTTTAGACAAAGATTTGCTTATAAAACCTTCTTTTTCTATTGAAGTATCTGGTGATTTGGCTAAACCGTCTTTTTCCATTAATTTTCTACAGTATCAATAATTTCAGTTTTTTCGTTATTTTCAGGTAGTTCAGTTACTTCTTCTTTTTTGGAGGAAGGAATAGCTTTAGCTGAAGTTTTGTTTAGATATTCACCTGTATTTTCTGAGAAAACAAGATTCATTTCATGATCAGATGTTATGTATCTGTGGGTTTGTTCAGTTTTTGTGCGCTCTAAGATTGATTCGTTACCAACTTTTTTTCTTAATTTGATTACAGCATCAAAAATTGCCTCTGGTCTTGGGGGGCATCCTGGAAGATATAAATCAACTGGAATTAATTTGTCAACACCTCTTACCGCAGTTGTAGAATCTGCGCTGAACATTCCCCCTGTGATTGTGCAAGCACCCATCGCAATAACATATTTTGGTTCAGGCATTTGTTCATAAAGTCTTACTAGGGCTGGAGCCATCTTCATGGTTACTGTTCCTGCAACAATTAGCAAATCTGCTTGCCTTGGCGAGCTTCTAGGTACT
The DNA here is from genome assembly GCA_003281405.1 of Prochlorococcus sp. AG-347-K16. Taxonomy (GTDB): domain Bacteria; phylum Cyanobacteriota; class Cyanobacteriia; order PCC-6307; family Cyanobiaceae; genus Prochlorococcus_A. The sequence continues at coordinate 32,946 of QCCD01000013.1, forward strand.
AATCCAAATCTATCAAAATCAAATCTAGATCCGATTAAGGCAGCAAATTCTATAAAACAACAAGCTGTTCCGTATAAGAGAGGCCATAGACTGCTTAATCTAGCCCAATTATGAAGATCGTCTAAGCTTGTCAATATAATGTTTTCACTTAAATCTGTAGTGACTTGAGGTACACCAAGAGGGTTGCAAGTCCCTTCTCGAATTTCTCTTATTGCTTTTGGGGATAATTGTGGATTCAATTTTTTAACTCCATTCTAAAGCACCTTTTCTCCATGCGTATGCTAAGGCAATAACAAGTATTGCGATGAAGATTAAAGCCTCAATAAAAGCTAACAAGCCTAATCTATTGAAGGCAACAGCCCAAGGATAAAGGAATACTGTCTCAACATCAAATATAACGAAAACCAAGGCAAACATGTAATAACGAATATTAAATTGAATCCATGCTCCTCCAATAGGCTCCATTCCGGATTCATATGTAAGTTTTCTTTCTCCTGTTCTGCCTTTTGGAGCAACGATGAGATTAGTAACTAGAGCCAATACTGGAACAGCTGCGGCAATTATAAGGAAACCTAAAAAGTATTCATAGCCAGTTAATAAAAACATCTTAAAAAATTAATTTTGGATAAAAGTCGCTTAATTAAGCAAAATCTTTTAAAGTTCTTAAAGAACAATAATAAACCGTGAGTGAAAACATTCAACCAGCCTCTGAGGAAAACAAAATAGTTGAAGACTTTGAGAAAGAAAAACTTTCTAAAAATTCCTCAGAAGTAAATGTTGAACAACCTGTCCTTAATCTAGAACAAAATAGATTCGAATGTAGGAGTTGTGGATATATTTATGATCCGTCTGAAGGAAATAAAAAATTAAACATACCTAAAAATACTCCTTTTTCAGAGTTGGATGGTAATACCTTTGCTTGTCCTGTTTGTCGAGCTGGTAAAAATTTTTATAAAGATATAGGTCCTAAATCTAAACCCAGTGGTTTTGAAGAAAATTTAGTTTATGGGTTTGGCTTTAATAGTTTACCTCCTGGCCAAAAAAACATATTGATTTTTGGAGGTCTTGCTTTTGCTGCTGCTATGTTTCTTTCTTTGTACTCTTTGCATTAATATATATAAATGAAAAAAATTATTACTAGTATCCCCAATCTTCTATTATCAGTTCTTCTTTGTTTTGTATTGAGCAGTTGTTCATCTACAGGAGTAAAGATGAGTGATAGCAGCCCTTGGAAAACAATTCAGTTTGAGGACCAGGCTAATGCTTTAGATGTTGATTTTATAGACGATAAAAATGGATTTTTAGTAGGTTCTAATAGACTAATTATGGAATCCAATGATGGAGGAGAAACTTGGGACAAAAGAAATTTAGATTTACCAAGTGAAGAGAACTTTCGTCTCCTAGATATTGATTTTAAAGGTGAAGAGGGATGGTTAATAGGTCAGCCTTCATTAGTTATGCATACACTTGATGCAGGAAAGAATTGGACACGTTTATCTCTTGGTAACAAATTACCAGGCCAACCATTTCTAATAACAACTGTCGATGCTGGTGTCGCAGAATTGGCTACTACTGCAGGTGCTATTTATGAAACATCAGATAGTGGTGAATCATGGAATGCAAAAGTTGTAGATGCATCTGGATCTGGAGGTGTAAGAGATTTAAGAAGAACCAAGAAAGGGGATTATGTCAGTGTAAGTAGTCTAGGTAATTTCTTTTCTACTTTGGAAAGTAATAGTGATGCATGGGTAGCTCATCAAAGAGCCAGCAGCAAAAGAGTTCAAAGTATTGGTTTTAACCCAGAAGGAAGTTTATGGATGCTTTCAAGAGGAGCAGAAATTAGATTTAATGAAGATACTAATGACCTAGAAAATTGGTCAAAGCCTATTATACCAATTCTTAATGGATACAATTATCTAGACCTAGGATGGGATCCAAATGGTGATATATGGGCTGGCGGGGGTAATGGAACTTTAATAGTAAGTAAAGATCAAGGTAAAACTTGGAATAAAGATCCTATTGCTTCTGAATTGCCAACAAACTTCATTAAAATAATTTTCCTTGATAAAGAGGCTTTAGACAATCAAAAAGGATTTGTACTAGGAGAGCGTGGCTATATCCTTAAATGGAATAGCTAAATTTGAATAACTTTAGTTAATAGTAAAAAAAAAATTAATTTTTGAAAGATTTAGCAACTGTCTGTAACCAACCTGTTAATTTCTTCGCGAACTTATGATTTTACACTGTAAGATCATAGAGTAAACATTTGTGATTATGGCCGCAGGTTCAACGGGTGAACGCCCATTCTTTGAAATAATCACCAGTATTAGATACTGGATTATTCATGCAGTAACATTACCAGCTATTTTTATAGCAGGCTTCTTATTTGTATACACAGGCTTAGCCTACGATGCTTTCGGAACTCCTCGTCCAGATAGTTATTTCCAATCATCTGAATCTAAAGCACCTGTCGTAACACAAAGATATGAAGCTAAATCCCAACTAGATTTAAGAACAAAATAACAATGACTAATTCTCAAGCTCCAATGCAGGCTGCGGAAGTCCGCGTTTATCCTATATTTACTGTACGTTGGTTAGCAGTTCACGCTCTAGCTATTCCATCAGTATTCTTTTTAGGTTCTATTGCTGCTATGCAATTCGTAGCCCGATAAATTTAACTATCATGCAAGTAAACGAAAATCCTAACAAAGTTCCAGTTGAACTTAATCGTACAAGCCTTTATTTAGGCTTATTGTCAGTCTTTGTATTGGGAATTTTATTTTCCAGTTACTTTTTCAATTAAATTAAAATCATGAGTAAATTAAAAGGACCTGATGGAAGAATTCCAGATAGACTTCCCGACGGTAGACCAGCAGTTGCATGGGAAAGAAGATGGACTGAAGGAACTCTTCCTCTATGGCTTGTTGCTACAGCAGGTGGAATTGCAGTTATCTTCGTTTTAGGAATATTCTTCTATGGTTCATACCAAGGCGTTGGAGCTGGAGGCTAAAAAAATCCTTATCTTGACCTGATAATCACTTATATCAAACAAGCCTAATAAGAATCAGTAAATATCCTTAGTTTCTCTTTTGTGGAGCTTGGGATATTTTCTTTTTGGGTTATCAATCCATCTTTTAATGAAAAATGAGACTTACTTTTTGGTCTTTCTTTTTCAATTAATTTAGCTAATTCAAATATTATTTTATTAGCCACTTCAGTATTTGATCTAAGATTATCCAAAACCATCTCAACAGAAACTTCTTGATGAGTTTGGTGCCAGCAATCATAATCAGTAACCATAGATAAGGAGGAGTAAGCTATTTCAGCTTCTTTAGCTAATCTTGCTTCTGTGTGGTTCGTCATTCCAATTATTGAACATCCCCAACTCCTATATAAATTCGATTCAGCTCTAGTTGAGAAAGCGGGACCTTCCATTGCTAGATAGGTACCTCCTCTATGCAATTGTCTACCGCTAGGAATATTTTTTTCTCCTATTTCACTTACAATTCGTGATAAATTTGTGCAGAAGGGATCTCCCATAGTTACGTGAGCAACAGCTCCATCGTTAAAGAAGGTTGCAGGTCTATTTTTTGTCCGGTCTATAAATTGATCTGGAACCACTATATCAAGTGGCCTTATCTGTTCTTGTAATGAACCAACTGCCGATGGAGCAATAATCCATCTTACTCCCATTGATCTTAGAGCCCAAATATTAGCTTTGTAAGGGATTTCAGAAGGATTTAAACTATGTGTTCTGCCATGTCTAGGAATAAATGCTATCTCTAGGTTGCCAAGATTATATACTTTTATTGAATCAGAAGGTTTACCATAGGGAGTGTTGATTTCTAGTTCTCTTAAGTACTCTATTTGATCCATTGAATAAAATCCACTCCCACCAATCACTCCTAATCTTGATTTTTCAATTGGTAATAAATGATCTTTATTCATGGCGATGTAAATGACTTTTAATCATCTGGTACTAATCGGAGGAGGACACTCAAATGTTTCTTTATTGAAGAAATGGTTAATGTTTCCGAAGTTAATGCCAGAAATTCCTGTTTCAATTATATCTAGAGATTCCCATTTGGTTTATTCGGCGATATTCCCATCAGTGATTTCAAAATCAATCACTTTAGAAGAGAGTTTAATTGATATAAAATCTTTAGCAAAAAATGCAAAAGTATCTTTTATAGAAGAAGAAGTAAAGGATATTGATTTCAATTTAAAGAAAATTGTTTTAAGTAATAGACCATCAGTAAATTATTCGAAGTTGGTGCTCAATTATGGAAGTCAAACAATAATTCCAAAAGAATTTGAATCACAAGTTAAAAATCGAAATGCTTTTTCAATTAAACCTTTTTTAAGGGCTTATGAATCAATAATAAAAGAGGATATTTTTGATTCAGTTAATGAACTTCCATTTGTAATTGTTGGGAGTGGCCTTGCTGCAGTTGAAGTATCATATGCTTTGAGAAAAAGATGGAGAGATAGACCTTTAAAACTATTATGTGATTCAAAAAAAATTAATAATGCAATTCTAAAATGTTTACGGAATTCCAATATTGATTTAGTTGAAAAACTCAATTTTGATTATGGCAAGATTCTTTTATGTACTGGAAATACATCTCCGTTATGGGCACAAAAAAAATTATTAGATTCAGATTCTTATGGCAGAATAATTACAAATCAGAATTTGCAGATAAAAAGTTTCTCTGGAATCTTTGCTGTAGGTGATTGCGCAGTTATAGGTTCAGCAAAAAGACCAGCATCGGGAGTTTTTGCAGTAAAAGTTGTAAATACATTAGTACAAAATCTAAAAAAAGATATTGAAGGGAGATCATTAAAAAAGTGGTTTCCTCAAAAGATAGGATTGCAAATAGTAAATATATTTCCAAGCCATCATCCAAAGGCGTTTGCTATTTATCGCAATTTTGTTTTCGGCCCTTCTTTTATTTTTTGGATTTTAAAGAATAAAATTGATCTCAACTTTATTAAAAAGTTCAGATCAAAAAGGCTAATTATGAAAAGTAGTGAAAAAAATATTTCATTGAATGATTGCAGAGGATGTGCAGCGAAAATTCCTCAGTTTGTATTGAATAAATCATTAATAAATTCTAATTTAAATTCTTTTGCCTCATCACCTGAAGATTCAGTTGAGATATATCAAAATGGTCAAGAAATTATTTTGCAGAGTGTAGATGGATTTCCTGCTTTAGTAAGTGATCCTTGGCTTAATGCAAAAATTACTACTTTGCATGCTTGCTCAGATTTGTGGGCATGCGGAGCAAAACTTTCATCCGCGCAGGCTTTAATTTCATTACCAAAAGTTGAAAGAGAATTTCAGAGTTACCTCTTTTCTCAATCACTTGAAGGCATTAAATTAACAGTTGAGGATCATGGAGGTGAATTACTTGGAGGCCATACTTTCGAGGCAAGAAGTTTGGTAAATAAACCTTATTCATTAGGAATAGATATTTCTTTAACAGTTCAAGGTATTTTAAAAAATGGAGCAAAACCATGGCTTAAATCTGGAATGAATATGGGAGATATTCTCATGATGTCTAGACCTCTGGGCGTTGGAATTTACTTTGCTGGTCAAATGCAAAATATTAATATGCTAGGTAGTTCTTCTGAAGTAATTAATAATTTAGTAAAGAGTCAGCAATATTTGATTGATGAAATTTATCTTTTTCAAAATCAATTTAAAGAATCATTAGTCAATGCTGCGACTGACATTACTGGATATGGATTTATTGGACATCTTAAAGAAATGGTTGAATCATCTAATTTATATAGGCAAATCAATAATCTTGAGCCACTAAAAGTTTTATTGGATTTATTTGCATTTAAAGCTTATCCTGGAGTATTTGATTTAATAAGAAAAGATGTTAAAAGTACTTTCTTTGAATCTAATAAAGAAATTTTTGACAAAATTTATAAAGTAAATAAGCAAAAAAGAATAATTAATTTTTTAAACGAAAATTCATTAGATAAAGAGACTTTTAACGAGAGAATATCATTATTATTAGATCCTCAAACATGTGGACCCTTGTTGATTAGTTGCAATCGTAAATATGAAAATGTTCTAAAGGATAATTGGTACAAGGTTGGAGAGGTTGTAAAAATGTAATTAATTTCTCTTTAATTTGTCAATTTCCAAATACCTCAATCTTTTAATTTCCTTTCCCATCTCTTCCCCTGGGTCCCATCCTTCTTTTTTTAATGTTTTTCCATCTTTTTTTGATTTTATGAATTTGTAAATAAATAACCACTTAAACAATTTACGCCAGTATGGTCCTCCATCACAAATTAATAGTTTGACTGTCTCATCATT
>QCCD01000014.1 GCA_003281405.1 Prochlorococcus sp. AG-347-K16
TAAGTTCATAACTGTCGTATTGAATAACTGAGAACATCTATGAAAAACTATGAAAAATCATGCAATTGTCGGCGATTTGTCGGCTGAAGTAACCGACATAATTTCTAATAAAAAAGCGAGTTTGGGTAACTCTCTAGTATGAATTGGTTTTTAAGAGTCGGGGCGACAGGATTCGAACCTGCGACCTAGTGCTCCCAAAGCAACCGCCCTACAATTTGAGACAGTCAATCAAATAAAAAAGTCAGGCTATGGCAAGTTAATTGCAATATCAGAGGAGTTGTGAGTCTCAAAAACAGGTCAAAGGTATACAAAATTATTCATAAATATACAAATCCTCGCCCGTTTGTCGCCCGCCAACGACCTAGTGTTTTATGAACCAATTTTTTATTAAATAATGCAATAAGGATTACTGAAGGATTTACTACAAGATAATCTATTGCGATTAAATTCTTTTACTGATTTTGAATAAATATTAGCTGTAAGGATCGCTCCAAAATTTACTAAAACTACAGTCAAGAGAAGTAACTTTATTGCGAGGTTGGTCATAAGATTTCCCTCCTTAAACTTATATGAAAACTCTATAACGACTTTGTGATTATTGAATAGAGTTTAAATTCTTATTTTTAGGAGTCTAAATCTTTCTTAGTTAGTTGCTTTTTCCCCTTAGCTATCATTACTACTGGTACTAAGAGATAAGTAAAGAAAGAGATTAAGAAAATGTCTATGTTCATGGGTTTTTACTATAAATTTTTTAAATCTTGCTCTATTTTTTCAAGTTTTTTGTTTAGTTCTGTTTTCTCCTTCAATAGAGCTTTTTTCTTTAACTGAAGTTCTTTGTTAAATGGAGAATTGAAGTACTTTTTGTAAGCTAGAAAAAATACAGCTAGTGCTACAAGAATTCCTATCGCGCCAATTATGAGTATGGGAGAAGATGGAAAATCGTAGAATGGTACAGAGAGTAAAATCATTTAAACGAAACCAGGAATTATTTGGCCTGTTGTTAAGTAAGCTCCAACAGCAGCAATTAATCCAAGCATTGCGAATCTGCCATTAAGAGTTTCTGCAACAACTTTTTCTTTTTCGATTGTTTTTACTTTACGGTTTGAATTTGCCATTGGATTTGAAGTTAGATAGTTTAAATTTTCGTTTTGAAATTGCTTGGTTAGATAAGCAACGAGGATAGCTGTTAAGGATACGATTACAGCTAAAAAGCCTGAAAGAGGAGACATTAAAAAATACCTGGAATTATTTGACCTGTAGTTACATAAGCTCCCAAAAGTGCAACTAAACCAATCATTGCCCAACGACCATTAACTTTTTCTGCGTTTTGAGGATATCCATCATAAGAGACAGTTTGGTCAACATAAGGACGAGGCTCAGTTGGAAAAATATTTTGCCTTCCGCCTGATTCCGTAGTTATGTATGAAGAGTTAGTCATTAGTTAAAAGTTTAATTGTTAACAAACGTAACATTCTTATTAACTAATGTAAAGAAAAAGCTAAAAATATGTGTAATTTGGTACTTTTAAAGCAATACTGATACATTTTCGTAACAGTTTATTTATTTTAAAGTTGAAGCTAATAATTAAAAGATCATGGAGTTTTGAAAAAGCTTCCCCGGATTTGTTTTTGATTGATCAAAATTAAATAATGACTGATCCTATTCTCTACTTATCGATGATCCTTGGCTTGGGAGGTGTTTATGTCTTAATTACCTCTTTCAATGATGACGATGATGACAGCAATGATGATGGTGAAAAATATTTTTTCAATCTCGAATATGCAAAGGCGGGAAGATAGTTTAATAAGTTCAGCTTATGGTGGGTATGAGAGTAAGTAATTATACTCACGCTTATAATTTTCAATTATTAGATTTGTTTCAAGATTGCATTAGGAAGCGTCTTAGCTAAACAACCAACCAAACAAATGAACGAAACAAAAACAGTTGAGAAGGAAAAAATCGTAGCTGAGAAGCTTAACGGTAGATTTGCAATGATCGGCTTTATTGCCCTTATCGGTGCATATCTAACAACAGGAGAAATTATTCCAGGGTTTGTATAAATGGATTTCATATCTAAAAGACAAGGATTTGTACCTCTCAAGGTGGTTCCTTATATATTCTTTGTTGCAGTTCTTTTAAGCATCACAACAACAACAACATTCGTATAGTTTTTGAAACTTGCATTGTCATGAAAGTCAGCTGGTAGGGATACAGGCTGACTTTTTTTATTGGTGTTGCGGGTGACACACACTCCAAAGTTATCCAAAGATATACAAATCCTCACCCATTCCTCGCCCGCAGAGATTTTAAGACAAATGAGAAATAAAAAAGCGAGTTGGGAGACTCTTTAGTATGACTTGGTTTTTAAATGGTCGGGGCGACAGGATTCGAACCTGCGACCTAGTGCTCCCAAAGCACTCGATCAGCAAAATGCGACAGTACCCATGAGAACGAAGTGAGGCTATGACTTTTGCTTGAAATATTTGTTATCAAGATGAGTCTCAAGAATTGTCTTATATGCAGCAACGTGTTGCAAAGTTAAGCATTTGATCGCCCAAGGATCGCCCGGCTATGACCTAGTGTCATAAAGACACTAATAATTTTCACGAGCCAATCATTGTCACATTGTGGCCTTAAGTATTAAATAATGCAGGCTCAGCTTTTTTATGCAAGTAGTAAGCGCTTTAATTGAGCCGCTAGATTATATATCAAGAATTATTGATTATATCAAAATAATTTGATGTATTTCTTAACCTTTGAATTTCGTCTTTTGTTTGATGCTATAAATGAATTGACTTTAATCAAAGTGGCTAATGAGTATTTTCAAAAAAACTCTCATTTTATCTTCTGCAATTTCATTAATACTTGCTCCATCTGCGATGGCTTCAAAAAGATTGAGTGGAGCTGGTGCATCATTTCCTTCGAAAATTTATACCAGGTGGTTTTTTGACTTAGCTAAATCTGGAGGCCCTAGAGTTAATTATCAAGCAGTAGGTTCTGGATCTGGAAGAAAAGCTTTCATAGACGAAACTGTAAATTTTGGTGCATCAGATGATCCTATGAAAGAAGCTGATATAAAAAAAGTTACTAGAGGACTTGTGCAAATACCGATGGTAGGTGGAACAATTGCGTTTGGATATAACTATGATTGCGACCTGAAACTAACACAAGAACAAGCTGTACAAGTAGCAATGGGAATGATAAAAAACTGGAAGGAATTAGGATGTAAGTCAGGTAAATTAACCTGGGCGCATCGTTCCGACGGTTCAGGCACGACTAAAGCTTTTACAAATTCTATGGAGGCTTTCTCTAAAACTTGGAATTTAGGTACTGGTAAATCTGTTAAATGGCCTTCAGGAGTTGGCGCAAAAGGCAATTCTGGTGTTGCAGGTGTTATTCAAAACACTCCAGGCGCAATTGGTTATGTAAACCAGTCATACATTAAAGGTAATGTTAAGGCTGCTGCACTTCAAAATCTTTCTGGTGAATTCGTTACCCCTAATACTGAATCAGGCGCGATAGCTTTGAATGGAATAAATCTTGATGAAAACTTGGCTGGTAAAAATCCGAATCCTACTGCTAAAGGAGCTTATCCAATAGCAACTTTGACTTGGATACTTGCTTATGAAAAAGGTAACGGAAGAAATACTAAGGCAATTCAAGATACATTCTATAAATTGCTCAGCGATGAATATCAAGATAAAGCTCCTGCCTTAGGTTTCGTTCCCTTGAAAGGAGAAATTTTAAAAAAATCAATTGAGGCTGTTGGAAGAATAGGAAGGTAATTTAGAACTAGTAAGCCAAGCAATAAAAATCAAAATAGAGGAAGTATATAAACAATACTGCATACCTATAGTGGCATTTTTACCGAGCATAAATAACAAGCCAGATAGTAGGGTTCCAAATAATCTTCCAGCTGCATTAGCCATATAGTAATAACCAACATTTAAACTTACTTTCTCATTATCTGAATAAGCCAAAATCAAGTACGAATGAGTAGATGAATTCATTGCAAAAATAAAGCCGAATATTATTAATCCAATGACAATTACAGGACCTAATGATTTATCACCGTTTAATGCTCCAGCAATAAATAAAGGAATAAAAGTTAAGATAAGTCCCCAAAATTGAACGGTAGTTTTTGTTGGGCTATTATTTTTCCCCCATACTTTTCTAAGTAATGGAGCTAATACTTGAAAGAAACCATAGATTATTATCCATCCACCCAAGAAGAGTCCTATTTTTAAATAATCCCATCCAAAAGAAATGTCTAAAAATACCGGAAGAGCTACTACAAACCAGACATCTCTTGCTCCAAATAAGAAAAACCTGGCACTTGAAAGAATATTAATACCTTGAGACTTTGAATAAAGATCTTTAAAGATTGGCTTTCTTTTCATTTTCCCTGAATCTTTAGGAAGACATAAAGTTAAGAAGAATGCCAAGCATAGACCTAAACCCATTATTCCAACTGCATTATTAAAGCCCAATAGCTTGTATAAGAGACCCCCTAGGAAGAATCCAACACCCTTGAGTGCATTTTTGGATCCTGTTAGAACTGAAACCCACTTAAACAATTGTTTTTGACTATTTTGATTATTCTCTCCTGAATCTGGAACTATTGATTTAACAGCACTTTTTGCACTCATTTTATTTAAATCTTTTGCTACCCCACTAAGCGCTTGGGCTAACATAACGTATGAGACGCTAAAGATTACTGACCAATTCTCTTTGACTGGAATCAGCATAAAAAGAGCAAGAATTTGCAGAATTGTTCCTATCCATAAAGTAAGTCTTAAACCATATCTTGCCCCTATCCAGCCTCCAAAAAGATTTGTAATTATTCCAAAAAATTCATAGAAAAGAAAAAGTAAAGCAATTTGCAGAGTTGAATAACCAAGTTCATGAAAATGACCAACAACTAGTATCCTCAATGCACCGTCAGTAAGAGTAAATGCCCAATAGTTTGCGGTAACGACACTATATTGTTGAAGGCTAGATAACTTCATAAAAACTAAAATTGCTTTTCTTTTTCAATTACATAAGAAGTAAGATCGGCAAGCCTGCAACTATAACCCCACTCATTGTCGTACCAAGCATAAATCTTTAATAATTTTGAATTTACAACCATCGTTGAAAGTCCATCAATTATTGAACTTCTACAGTCATTTAAGTAATCAGCGGACACTAAGGGTCTCTCCTCGTATCCAAGAATACCTTTTAAGTATGTTTCAGATGCTTTTTTAAATTCATTATTTACTTGCTCTTCAGTTACTTCTTTATTTAATTCAAAAACTACATCGGTTAATGAGGCGTTTAGAAGTGGAACCCTTACTGCATGACCATTTAGTTTTCCTTCTAATTCAGGGAAAATTTCAGCAATCGCCTTAGCTGATCCAGTTGTAGTAGGTATTAAGCTTTGCATGCATCCTCTCGCTCTTCTTAAGTCACTTTTATAAAAATCTACTGGAGATTGTGTATTTGTAAGGTCATGAATAGTTGTTATGACCCCATGTTTAATTGAGAAATTTTCATTAACAACTTTTACGATGGGAGCCAAGCAATTTGTAGTACATGATGCTGCTGTAATTAATTTATGTTTTTCAGGTTTATAAAGGTCTTGATTAATTCCATAAACAATATTAATTGCTTGTTCCCCTCCAACAATTCCTTTTACAGGACAGGCAACAATTACTTTTTTTATTCCAAGAGAATCAAAGTATGGATTTAATTTTTTGGGATCTTTATTTTTCCCAGTACATTCCAAAACAAGATCAACCGAAGATTTATTCCATGGAACATCAAGATAATTCTTTGTTGATGTAAAGGAAATTTTTTTACCTTCAATTATTATTTCGTTGTCATTCGAAGTTATATTTTTATTCCATCTACCATGAACGGAATCAAACTCTAGAAGATGAGATGCAATTAAAGAATTCCCACTTATTTCATTTATATGAGTTATTTCAATATCTTTTCTTTCCCATAAAATTCTTAAAACTAATCTCCCAATTCTTCCAAATCCGTTAATTCCAATTTTCATAACAAATATTGAAAACTGCTTTATTATATATCAAAAATATTTGATGCATCAATAATTCTTGATATGTGTAATTAATTTTTTTAGGTTAGTATTTAATAAGTTAATGATCTTTTGATTTTGTTAGAACAACTTAAAAAGATTAATAGTAAGCAATTTATTGGGATAATGGAGTCCCTCTCAGATCCGATCAGAATAAATATTCTTGAATTAATGATGGGTGGAGAGATATGCGTTTGCGACATAGTTAAAGTAACTGGATTATCTCAATCTAAAATTTCTTATCACATAAAGATCCTAAAAGATTCAGGTCTTATCTCTGATAGGCAAGAGGGTAGATGGGTTTACTACAAATTAGATTTGGAAGTCTTATCAGATATTAAAAATTGGATGGGTAATTTAATTCAGTCATCATCAAGTAAAAGATCTTGTGAATAAATGGTTTTTAACATAGCGGGCGATGCAGACAGCAAAGCTATGCAAGGTATAGCAAATGATCGCCCAGAGATCGCCCAGAGGATATTTAAGAATCGTGAGAAGTCAATCGGGGCGACAGGATTCGAACCTGCGACCTAGTGCTCCCAAAGCACCCGCGCTACCAAGCTGCGCCACGCCCCGTTCATAAGATCTTAGTCCATAAAAGACATCTATAAAAGACCAAATTCCTAAATATTTTATAAAAAATCACTTTTAAGGCTGCAAAATTACTTTTATGGCTTTTTTTTAAAGAAAAATCATTGTCTTTCTCTTTACCTCACTATAAACTTTAGAAAAATAATCTTTTATTTTAATATTTGTCACCCAATAGAAATATCTGAGTATTAAATCCTATGGAGGAATTATTATCAAAATATTATTTGGATTTTTTTGGATGGAAAAACTAGAGAGTTTGATTAAGACATATTATGATTTCCCAAAAAAAGGTATAGCTTTCAAAGACTTACTTGGAATAATTCAAGATTCAGAAATCTTTAGGGAACTAATTCTCAGAATGTCATTAAATCATGTTATTAAAAACTCTGAGGCAATAATTTCAATAGAGGCCAGAGGATTTATTTTTGGCTCAGCAATTTCGCTTCAGGCTCGTAAGCCAATGATTGTAGCCAGAAAACCTGGAAAACTCCCTGGGGAAGTATTTCAAGAAAATTACCATTTAGAGTACGGAAGTAACTCTCTTTCAATAGAAAAAGGAGCTCTTGAAAAATTTAGTTCATATGCAATTGTTGATGACCTTCTAGCTACAGGAGGAACAGTGGACTGTGTGACTAGATTAATTAATAAAAGTGGTAAGAAAATTGCTGGCTTATTAACTGTTGTTGAATTGATAGAACTGAATGGAAGATCAAAATTTGATTTTCCTGTGGAATCGGTACTTTCAATATAAAATTTGAAATGTATGACTTCAAGTATATATTTATAAAATCAGTAATTAATTAAGTTTTTAAAATTAATCAGATTAAACCCATCGAACCTGCTGTAAATCCTACTGCTAAAAAAAATACGAATTCTGTCAAATCTCTTGGCATAGAATTCATAATGAAACTTAATTGAGTCATTTTACCTTGTGCTCCTCAGGTTTATTTCCAAAAATATAACTAATTATTTTTTTTGTTGAGGTGATTCAAAGATTTTTTTCTTTTTTCTAAAGATTTCAAATAATTGTTGACATATAAATAAATATAAAAAAATTATGTTTTGATAGTATGTTTTCTAACGCTCTATATCCCACTTAAATGCTATAGTTTGCTTATTAATTAAAATTATGGATTATAAAAAGAAATCTTTAAGCAGATTAAAAAAAGATGAAAGTTATGAAGAGATAGATACAAGGTTAGCTTCAGGTTGGTACGTAGACGCTTTAAGCGGTAATAAAAAAAAGAAGTATAAGACTAAAGAGGTGGTATTCAAAATTTCTAAAAAGTCAGAATAGGTTATTTTATCCTTAAAACAAAAAAATCATTTCAAGAACAAACTTTAAATTTACTTATATGAATTTCAGAAAGAAAATTCAAACAAATTAAAAATTTTTTGACTTAGAAAAAACTATTGTATAGGTCGACAAACTGTCACATATTTTTTAAAAATGTAGCTGTTGCTACTTGATTTCGTATAGGTAAATACACTATCTTAAGGTGTACTTTAAATTTCGTGTGAGGAAATTTATGAAGCTTTTTAAAAGCTTGCTTGTAGCTCCTGCAACATTGGGACTTCTTGCCCCTGTAGCAGCTACAGCAAATGAAGTTACAATCAGTGACTTCACCCCTGCAGAACAACTTGCTATTACTAACAGCCGTGTAGACGGTCTAGAAGCAAGACTAAACAACGTTGAAGCTGGTAGTTTCTCAGAAACAACAACTGCTTCATTCTCAGCTGATTTCGCGATCGGTGCTGTTGATGGAAAAGGTGTAACAACTATAGATACAGATGGAGATGAAACTCTTCAGGCTGTTTACGGTTTCCAGATTGACTTGAACACAAGTTTTACTGGAGAAGATTCACTTGATATCTCTCTTGATGCTGGTAATGGTGCTACTACTGGCGCACTTGCTGAATTCGACCTCAATGGTGCAAATGATGCTGGTGGAGATATCTTGGCTGTTGATGGTGTTACATACACTTTCCCACTAGGTTCAGCAACTGCTTTCGTTGGTGATAACACTGACGGTAGCATGCTATTCACAACAGCTTGTGTTTATGGCGGACCATCTAACACACTTGATGATTGTGCTAATGTAACAGCTGGAATCACAGGTGGTGGAGTAGCTCTTGGTGCTTCATATGATTTCGATAATGGATTTACAACAGCAGTTGGTGCTCAATTCGTTGAAACTGGTATTGCTACTGTAGGAAATGCCGATTCTTGGGCAGCAAACCTTGCATATACAACTGATAGCTACGGTGCTTCTGTTACTTACGCAATGGTCGAAGATGGTACTGGTAACGATACATTCACAGCATTAAACGGTTACTATTCATTTGATAACGGTTTAAACATCAGTGCTGGTTATGAAATCGGTGATCTTGATGGTCATGCAGCAGCAGCTGACGAAACAGAAGCATACTTCGTTGGAATTAATGGTGAAGTTGGACCAGGAGAACTAGGTGCTGCTGTAGGTACTTATGGAAAAATGACTGAATCTGGTGGTGTAATGCCTGAAAGGTTGATGTATGAAGCATATTATTCATACGCAGTAAATGATGGAATGACAATCACTCCACTTATTTACACTGTTGAAAAAAGCGGCTCTACTGATAAGGATGAAACTGGAATCATGGTTAAAACATCATTCAGCTTCTAAATCTAAATTTAATTTAGAAATCTTACACACATTAAAAGACCTGCATTTAGCAGGTCTTTTTTTATTTGGACAACTTTTTTTTTGTCTACCGTGACTTGTTATTAAAGATTATTTAAACTAACTTATGATTACCTATATTGTGTGAGGACACTTTATGAAGCTTTTCCAACGTTTGTTGATAGCTCCAGCTGCTCTAGGATTAATATCACCTTTAGCGGCAAATGCTACTGAGGTAAATCTCAATGAGATTGAAAATTACTCAAATTCAGAGAGTATTGAATTTGTTAACTCTTTTAATGATAACGATTTAAATAAGACTCCTTTACTAGCAGGAGGTGAAGGATTAGTTGATACAGATAGCTATGACGGTGGCTTCTCAGAAACAACAACTGCTTCATTCTCAGCTGATTTCGCGATCGGTGCTGTTGATGGAAAAGGTGTAACAACTATAGATACAGATGGAGATGAAACTCTTCAGGCTGTTTACGGTTTCCAGATTGACTTGAACACAAGTTTTACTGGAGAAGATTCACTTGATATCTCTCTTGATGCTGGTAATGGTGCTACTACTGGCGCACTTGCTGAATTCGACCTCAATGGTGCAAATGATGCTGGTGGAGATATCTTGGCTGTTGATGGTGTTACATACACTTTCCCACTAGGTTCAGCAACTGCTTTCGTTGGTGATAACACTGACGGTAGCATGCTATTCACAACAGCTTGTGTTTATGGCGGACCATCTAACACACTTGATGATTGTGCTAATGTAACAGCTGGAATCACAGGTGGTGGAGTAGCTCTTGGTGCTTCATATGATTTCGATAATGGATTTACAACAGCAGTTGGTGCTCAATTCGTTGAAACTGGTATTGCTACTGTAGGAAATGCCGATTCTTGGGCAGCAAACCTTGCATATACAACTGATAGCTACGGTGCTTCTGTTACTTACGCAATGGTCGAAGATGGTACTGGTAACGATACATTCACAGCATTAAACGGTTACTATTCATTTGATAACGGTTTAAACATCAGTGCTGGTTATGAAATCGGTGATCTTGATGGTCATGCAGCAGCAGCTGACGAAACAGAAGCATACTTCGTTGGAATTAATGGTGAAGTTGGACCAGGAGAACTAGGTGCTGCTGTAGGTACTTATGGAAAAATGACTGAATCTGGTGGTGTAATGCCTGAAAGGTTGATGTATGAAGCATATTATTCATACGCAGTAAATGATGGAATGACAATCACTCCACTTATTTACACTGTTGAAAAAAGCGGCTCTACTGATAAGGATGAAACTGGAATCATGGTTAAAACATCATTCAGCTTCTAAATCTAAATTTAATTTAGAAATCTTACACACATTAAAAGACCTGCATTTAGCAGGTCTTTTTTAGTTTTATATTATAAGAAAAATTTGGCTAGATAGTTTTTGAAATTAAAAATAGTTGAAGCTTGAAACTAAAAAGTATTTATTATTAAATTAAACCTAACTTTGGAGGTATAGTGACTCCCATATTTAAATGTTTAATTTGTCGTAAAGATATAGAAAGGTCAACTAAAACATTCTGGAAAAAGAAAGGACATTTATTATGTTCTTCATGTTTAGATAGTATCGAAAAAAAATCAATTAAATAGATTTTTTGAAATACATAAATATAAAATTATTTAATAAGAATAACTTTTTCTGGATTTGAGTAATTTAGTTTGGAAACTCAAGAAATTATTAAAAAATAAAAATATTATTTATCATCAAGGTTAAAATCTCATCATAATTTTGTAGTTTTACTAGCTATTAAACTATAGATTTTTATTAAGTGAATGTAGATTTTATAAAATTTAATTGGACGATTTTATTGATAATAAAAAAAAAGTGAGAGACCTAAAATTTAGGAACTCTCACGCTAATTACTTAAAATCTTGTTTGGTTTAGAACCAACCTGGAATGATTTGCCCAGTTGTTACATAAGCACCAACAGCTGCAACAAAACCCAACATTGCTGCCCAACCATTAAAACGTTCTGCTTCAGGAGTCATAATAATAAAAAGTAATTTATGTAAACTATTGTAACAGGTATTGTGAAGCTTTGTAAAGTATTTTTGGAAAATTGCTGTTTGGTCTAGATTTGATTATTTTGGATATCACTGATGTCACAAAAATGGTTCATTTTTGCATGTAGTTGCATATTTTCAAATCAATTAAAGCTTGCGATTAAATTAATTATTAATTAAATTTTGCAAGTTTTATTAATTAAAGCTTGGAAATATTTGATTTAAATTTTTACAGATTTTGGAATTTCTGAACAATCTTGAATTATACAAATTTTTGTTCTAATTAATTTTTATATATTTGTATTATTGATTTTAGTTTATACATAATGATTTTCGTTATTTCCTTTTAAGTAATAAAAGATTTCTTATGCTGTAAAAAGTAATTTTAGAAAAAGATTATTACTAAATATCTGTAAATGAAATTATAAAAGAGGTTAGATTGGTTGAAGTTTATATTTCTTTAATTAATGAGATTCTAAATATTGGACTCAATCATAAGTAAATGTGGGTCGCCTGAGATTCGAACTCAGGACCAGCCGGTTAAAAGCCGGATGCTCTACCGCTGAGCTAGCGACCCATTTTGTAAAATCGAGTACATATGAAATTATCCCTTTTTAAGGTAAAAAAAACAACTTTTTATCTCAAGTTGAACAATAGAAAAACAATTCTTAACTTATGAAATAAAAAATTAAAATTTCTCTCTAAATTTACAGTTAAAAGTTAAAATAATCTAATAAATAACAAGATTTCAAAAATGCTAAGAACAATTGTAGTTTTTGCACCTATTATAGCTGCTTTAGCTTGGGTTATATTCAATATACAAAAACCAGCAAGAGAGCAATTCAATAGGGACTTTTTGGGCAAGGATTAATCTAATTTGTTAGATAAAGAAGTAATAGTTATTGGGGCTGGTCTTGCAGGATCCGAAGCAGCTTGGCAATTAGCAAATTCTGGTGTTCCAGTTAAGTTAGTTGAAATGAGACCTATCAAGTCAACTCCAGCTCATCATACGAGTGAATTCGGAGAATTGGTTTGTAGTAACAGTTTTGGAGCTTTAAGTCCTGATAGAGCCGCAGGTTTATTGCAAAAAGAACTAAGGATTTTTAAATCGTTGATAGTTCAAACAGCTGACAAATTTGCTGTTCCCGCAGGCGGTGCTTTAGCGGTTGATAGATCTAAATTTAGTAACGCTTTGACTGAAGCATTATCAAATCATCCTTTAATCGAGATTAAGAGATTTGAACAATTAGATCTCCCAAGCGAAGAAAATATAACTATTCTTGCAACTGGACCATTAACTGCCGATAATTTATCCCATAAAATTCAAGATTTTACTGGTGTCGATGATTGTCATTTTTTTGATGCGGCTAGCCCCATAATTCATGGAGATTCTATTGATCAAGAGATTGTATTTAAAGCTAGTAGATACGATAAAGGAGATCCGGCATATCTAAATTGTCCTATGGATAAAAATGATTATATCCATTTCAGAAATGCACTAATAGAAGGAGAACAAGCCAGCTTAAAAGACTTTGAGAAAGAATCAGCTAATTTTTTTGAGGCTTGCTTACCAATTGAAGAAATTGCTAGAAGAGGAGTTGATACAATGAGATATGGCCCCTTGAAAGCAATTGGGTTGTGGAATCCAAAATGGGGAGATTTATTCGATAAGGAAAATAGATTAAACAAGAGACCTCATGCAATTGTCCAATTAAGGAAAGAAGATTTAGAAGGGAAACTACTAAATATGGTGGGTTTTCAAACTAACCTCAAATGGTCTGAGCAAAAAAGAATATTTAGGATGATTCCTGGTTTAGAAAAGGCTGAGTTTGTACGTTTTGGAGTAATGCATAGAAATACTTTTTTAGAATCTCCAAAATTACTTTTACCTACATTGCAATTTATGAAAAGAGAAAACCTTTTTGCTGCTGGTCAAATAACAGGCACAGAAGGTTATGCAGCAGCTGCTGCAGGAGGCCTGCTTGCAGGTATAAATGCATCCTTATTAGCTAAGGGTAAAAAACCAGTAAGTTTTCCTGATGAATCAATGATTGGTTCTCTAATGAATTTTATTAGTAACAAAAATCAAATATTATCTAATCAGAAAAAGAATAAATTCCAACCAATGCCTGCTTCATTTGGTTTAGTTCCAGAACTAACTAAAAGAATAAAAGATAAAAGAATAAGGTACAAAGCTTATCAAGAAAGATCTACAGAAGCCTTGAATGACTTTAAAAATGAACTAGATTCTTGTTCTGATAAAGACCACTTGCTCAGCAAAATTTACTAAGATTAATTATCAAAGATCCAAAAAATGGAATTAAATAAAGAAAACTTCGATGCAATTATTATTGGCTCAGGAATAGGAGGGTTAGTAACTGCTTCACAATTGGCAGCGAAAGGAGCCCAAGTATTAGTTCTTGAAAAATATATTATTCCAGGGGGGAGTGGAGGCTCTTTTAAAAGAAAAGGCTATACCTTTGATGTAGGGGCTTCAATGATTTTTGGATTTGGAGAAAAAGGTTATACCAATTTATTAACTCGTGCTTTGAAAGATGTGAATGAAAAATGTGAAACTATTCCGGATCCTGTTCAACTGGAATATCACTTACCACATAACTTTAATATTTCTGTAGATAAAAATTATGAGCAATTTATAAGCAAATTATCAGCTATTTTCCCCAATGAAAAAAAAGGTATCCAGAAATTCTATGATACTTGTGCCAGTGTATTTAAATGTTTAGATTCAATGCCTCTTTTATCAATAGAGGATCCAGGTTATCTTTTTAAAGTCTTCTTTAAATCTCCATTATCTTGTTTAGGGTTAGCTAGATGGTTACCTGTAAATGCAGGAGATGTTGCGAGAAAGTTTATAAAAGACCCTGAACTTTTAAAATTTATCGATATCGAATGTTTTTGTTGGTCTGTAATGCCAGCTCTAAAAACTCCTATGATCAATGCGGGAATGGTATTTACAGATAGGCATGCTGGAGGGATAAATTATCCAAAAGGGGGAGTTGGTACAATAGCAGAGAAGTTTGTTTCTGGTATTGAAAAATTAGGAGGAAAAGTAAGATATAAAGCCAATGTGACTGAAATCCTCTTGAAGGATGAGAAAGCGGTGGGAGTTAAGCTCTCAAATGGAGAAGAGATATATTCAAATATCATTGTATCCAATTCCACTAGATGGGATACATTTGGATTAAAACATAATACTAAAGGATTAATTTCAAGTGAAAACGTGCCAAAAAGTGAATATAAGTGGTCAGAAACCTATAAACCCTCACCTTCTTTTGTTTCGATTCACCTTGGAGTAGAAAAAAATCTTATACCCGATAATTTTAATTGTCATCATATAATCGTTGAAGATTGGGATGAATTAGAAAGCGAAAAGGGAGTTATTTTTGTGTCTATACCTACATTGCTTGACTCGTCTTTAGCTCCTGAAGGCAAACATATCGTGCATGCATTTACTCCTTCATCGATGAGTGAATGGGAAGGCCTAACAAGGAAAGAATATTTGCAAAAGAAAGAAAAATATTTTTCTTTCATAATTGAAAAAATATCAACAGTTCTTCCTAATCTTGAACAAAATATTGACCACAAAGAAATTGGTACTCCCAAAACTCATAAAAAGTTTCTTGGAAGATATGAAGGTAGTTATGGGCCAATTCCCAGTAAAAAGTTGCTTGGACTTTTGCCAATGCCTTTCAACACTACAAAAATTCAAAACCTTTATTGTGTAGGGGATTCATGCTTTCCTGGCCAAGGCCTAAATGCAGTTGCTTTTAGTGGTTACGCATGCGCTCATAAAATAGGTGCAAAGTTAAACATAAACAATTTTAAATTGCCCGATTAAAAGGATCTTTCTGAAATGATAGAAAAATTTAAAACTCTTTTTTTTGTGAAAAGTTCGTTAATTTCTCTTTATTTAGCCCTTACAATTCCTTTACCATTTATTTCAATCCAAAAATTAAAAATCCCCTCTATTATAATTTTTGCCCTAGGACTTTATTTGATAATCAATATCACTAGTGATTATGTAGAAACTTCTAATAATAAAATTTTATATAAAACAAGCTTTATTTCTAAATTCTTAGGAAAAAAAAATTGGGAGATTTCTTGGAAAGATATTAAGTTAATCAAATCTTTACCAACGAGTCAGGGTAGTAAAGTTTATTACTTTAATACGCATCAAGGTGAAAACTTTCTTCTCCCACAAAGAGTGGAAAAATTTGAAAAATTTTTATTAACTGTTTCGAGGAATACTGGGATTGATATCAATGAAATATCTTACATATCACCACTATGGACTTATAAGTTATTGACGTTACTTTCAATAATGATGATTGCTGGGGAGATTTTTGCTTTTTTAAGCTAAATATTATCAATACTGAATCTATAACCTTGTTGTCTAACAGTAGTTATACCACCACCTTCTCCCAAGCCTGCCTGTTCTAATTTTCTGCGAAGAGTTAACACCTGTGTGTCTACAGATCTCGGCCCCCCGCTGAAGGGCGGCCAGGCCATCCTTAAGAGCTCTTGACGACTCCTTACCATTCCTGGGGGCATAAGGAGAGCGCAGAGCAGCGCAAACTCCCTAGGGCTTAATTCTACGGGCTTCTCACTAAGAGTAACTTGTCTTAAAAGAAGATGAACCTCTAGAGGCCCAACCTCAACTTTTTCTTGTAATCCAATCCTTCCTCTTTTCAAAAGTGTTCTACATCGTGCTGCAAGCTCTTCGAGTCCAAAAGGTTTTCTGAGAACATCATCTGCCCCTTCATCTAATAGATTTACTAATGCTTCAACACCTGATCTTGCTGTTAAAACTATGACAGAGGACCCCAATTGTTGGGCAAGTCTCATTGCAGTATTCTGCTCGAGGATTTCTGCGCTAACTAATAGATCAGGTGATTGTTCTCTGCATAAGTCAATAGCTTCTGCAGCTGTACCTACTGCCGCAGCTAAATGGCCATCTTGGCGAAGCCTTTGAACAAGGACCGTTCTAAGTGTGGGGTGAGGTTCAACAACTAGAACTCTTGAGGGGGTTTGAGAACTCTGAGGCAATTGTGAACTGCCAGGAGTTGAAGCTAAGATTTGCTCAGTTGATTGCATTCTTGATTACTGTTTGGCCGGGCAATTTTGGTTCATCCTTAATAAGGTATAACAAATGCTAAATAAAAATCAGAATCTATCGAATTATGACATCATTTGAAAATCCTAAAGCAATTCGTCATTTTCAATCAATTTGCGATAATCTTCAGGACTTAGTTACTCGTTTTCATACTCCATCTGATCTTAAATTATATAGTGATGGTTATCTCCAAGCCTTAAGGAATTGCAATGGTTTAGAGCAAAATGATCAAGAAAAATTGGAAAGATTAATTGAAAGATGGATTCTAGATCCGTCAAGTTTTATTGATCCAGAGGGGGATGGAAATAAAGGCTTTTTTGATAAAAAAAGGATTTAAAATATTAATTTTTATTAATCAATTCAGTATTTATACTTACTAATGTCTTAAGACGCTAATTCAATTTCTATTTTTTCTTTAAGTGATCCTGAGTTGTACATCTCAATAAGAATGTCTGATCCTCCTAGAAACTCTCCTTTTAGGTAAACTTGCGGAATTGTTGGCCAATCTGAATATTCTTTAATACCTTCTCGTATAGCAAAATCGCTTAAAACGTCAAACGTTCCAAATTCTACTCCCAGGGAATTTAGTATTTGCACTACATTGTTGGAAAAACCGCATTGTGGCATTAATTTTGTCCCTTTCATGAAAACCATTACTGGATTAGAATCAATCAGTTTTTGTATTTTATCTTTTGTTAGTTTGTCCATAATTCAATTTGGAGTTTCTGTTTTTAATGCCAGTGCATGGATAGCCTCTGAAGCTAATTCTTCCTTCAAAGCAGAATATACTAGCTGATGTTGTTTAACTAATGATAATCCATTGAATTCAGATGCAATTACAGTTACTTGCAAATGATCATTTCCCTTAAGGTTTTCAACAAAAACTTGGGAACTTGGAATTTTTTTAGTGATTAAATTAATGACTTCTGTTTTCGTAATCATAGTAAATTTTAATTAACCTTTATATTTTGTCTCAACAAATCCTAGTTGGATCAATCTTTCATAAGCTTTTTTACCTTCTGGACTATTAGGTGACATTATTCTTATTGTTTCAACAAGTAAGGGTACTGCCACCTCAGGTTTTTCAGTTTTTATATACAAAGAAGCTAATCTCTCATTTGATTCTGCCAAAATTTGTAATGTTTGCTTACCTTTCCTTTGCATTTCATTCGGTATTCTCGCATCAATTCCTTTGAATGATGAATTTAGATCAGAATAAAAAGACGCAAGTTGCTTTGCTAATTTTCTAGCGTCTAAATAAAAATCCTTAGCTTTTTCAAAATCCCCGTTATTAATATATTTATCACCTTTTTTTATAAAATATTCAACGTTTGAGATGGAAAGCTTTTTACTCTCATTTGAGAGTACTCTGAAGTCTTCTGAATTCTTTATTTCTGCATAAACTTCATTTTTGTAGGGAACATTCCCAAAAAATATAAATGCAATTGGGATTAATTTTAAGAATTTCATTTTCTTTTTTCAATTATTAGATTTCATAGTAACTTATTGCAGATTCATCTACCTACATTTTTTAATGCTTTTTCTTCCTCTTGAATCATTTTTTCATTTAGAAATTTATTAAAGTCCTTAATATTAAAGTTTGAGTAATCATTAATTGAGATTGGTTTTCCAAAGGATAAACAAAATTCGCCCCTAAGGTTAGGAGGTATTTTGCTGTAAGCAATTCCAATTGGAATAATAGTAATAGAGGTTGTTTTTTTGGTAGCTAATCTAGCTAATCTATATAGTCCTTCTTTGAGAACTAATTTTTTTCCATATCTATTAATCTTTCCTTCGGGGAAAACAACTAGTTGTTCTCCTTTTTCTATAAGATCAATCGCATATCTTAAAGCTGAGAGAGAGGGCGATAATTGATTTATTGAAAAACATCCAAGTCTTTTTAAAAACCAACCTTGTATTCCTCTCATTTCGGATTTAGTAACCATAAATCTACAATCCTTTTTTGTTACCCTTCTACCCATAGCCATTGTGAGTATTAAGCCGTCCCATCTTGATCTGTGGGTTGGAGCCAAAATGATAGAGGAATTTATGGGAATCGAAAAATCATTTTTTAATATTTTCTTTTTTCTAAAAAAGAATCTCAAAACAACGTCCTGAGTAACGAACATTGCAATATATCCCAATACAGGGTTGATTTTATGCCCAATATTTAAGGAATTCTTCTTCAAGTTCTATTTACTATATATTAATAATTTAAGTGTTTGCCTTTTTTTATTAGCTATTATTGGGCGGTTACTAGATTGTCTAGAAACTAAGATTTTCAAAATTATGGCTACTTTAGGAGTAAACATTGATCATATTGCAAATGTAAGGCAAGCAAGGAAAACTGTGGAGCCTGACCCTGTGCAATTTGCGTTTTTAGCTGAATTAGGAGGGGCAGATTCCATAACAGTGCATCTAAGAGAAGATAGAAGACATATACAAGATAGGGACGTATTCCTTCTGAAAGAGACTATAAAAACAAAACTCAATTTAGAGATGGCTGCTACAGAAGAAATGTTAGAAATTGCAAAAAAAATTCTTCCTGATTATGTAACGCTTGTACCCGAGAAAAGAGAGGAAGTTACCACTGAAGGCGGGTTGGATTTAAAAAGTAATGTGCAATACCTTAAGAAGGCTGTTGGGAATTTAAAGGATTCAAATATAGAAGTAAGTGCATTTATTGATCCTCTTGGTGAACAGATAAATTATTCTAAAGAAATAGGCTTTGATTTTATAGAATTACATACTGGAAAATATGCTGAACTAACAGGTTCTGAACAATATAAAGAGCTCCAAAGGATTATAGAGTCTACACATCTAGCAAATGACCTTGGATTAGTTGTTAATGCTGGTCATGGCCTTAACTACAATAATGTTAGAAAAATTGCATCAATTAACAATATGAACGAGTTGAACATAGGTCATAGTATTGTTGCAAGGGCTTTAGCGATAGGATTAGAAAAATCTGTACGTGAAATGAAGTCCCTTATTACATCAAATTAAATTTCAAAATGACAACATACTTTTTCGTTGCGGCAAGTGAAAAGTTTTTAACAGTTGAAGAACCACTTGATGAAATTTTGAAAGAGAGGATGAGGAACTATAAAGAAAATAATAAAGAAATAGATTTTTGGCTCTTAAAAAATCCATCATTTTTACAAACCACCCAATTTGCTGATCTAAAAGCAAAAATTCCATCTACTCCTGCAGTTGTTTTATCGACTGATAAAAAATTTATAACTTTCTTAAAGCTTCGTTTAGAGTTTGTTGCTGTGGGGGAATTCGAATGTCCTAATGCAGAAATAATTGATCCATTTAAAGTTGAGTAATATAACCATCTAGTAAATTGCTCAATCTTTATAAGTCAAATAAAATTGAAGTAATTAGTGAGCTGTTAGCAGAGGAATTAAAAATATGTCCTCCGCCTATAAATGAGAAATTAGAAATAGTAGTCCCCAATTACTTTTTGGGAAATTGGTTACGTGAACAAATAACTATAAAAAACAAAATAAGTGCTCTTTATGAATTAAAGACAATATCAACATATACCGAATCTTTATTGACAAATTTTTTCCCTGCAATTGATATGAGCGCATGGAATTTTGAGTCAATTAAATGGGGCGTTATTGATTCCTTAGAAGAATTAAATAGTTTTAAAGAATCATTTCCGCTTAGAAATTGGATAAATAAATATTTGGATAATAAAAAGACAATTGATGGAGACATATATAATCTGACAAAAAAGATCACGAATAATTTTATTGATTATCTGATTTTTAGACCTGAAATGATTGCTCAATGGAATAGATATGAAATTAATTCATCTAATCTATTTAAGAATTTAAACTCAGATCAATTTTGGCAACCTATTTTATATAAATTATTAGAGGAAAAGATATCTGAAAAGCCATCATGTTTATACATGATTGAAGTAATAAAGAATATAAGAAAAATTAAAAACATTCAATTTCAAGTACCAAATCAAATTTATATTTTTTCAGATAATAACTTATCTAAACTACATATTGATTTTTATTCAGAACTTTCAAAATTTATTAAGGTAAATTTGTATTTATTATCTCCTGGAGAAGATTTATGGAATAGAATAAATCGTCTTGAAGGTGAGTTGGAATTTGATGATAATGAAAGTAAATTAAATTTAAATAATACAAATATAGAGAAAATATTTGGTAAATTTGGAGCAAACTTTCAGAAACTAATTGATGAAAATATTTATAAAGAAGGTATAAATTTAAAAAATAATCTTATTTATCTCGATCCAACAACTAATTTTCATAATAAGGAAGATATTCCTCTTCTTAATCAAATACAAAAAAGACTAATTGACAATAATAGCGTTGATTTTATAGTAAGTGAAAGGGATGATTCAATATTACTTTGTGAGCATTTTAATCAGAATAGTCAATTTGAATATTTAAGAAATAAAATTATAGAAATAATAAATTCTTGCGAGAATATTAAATATAGTGATATTGCTGTTTTATCTCCACAAACTAATTTAATTAAACCTTATCTAAGGTACATCTTTAATAATGAGTTAATTAATGGTGAAAAGATACCTTATTTTTTTATTGATGAGGATAATCATGACTCTTCAGGTATTTATGAATTTCTAATTGACATCACTGAAATAGCAAATGAAAAAATTACACTTGAAAAGATAGATTATATTCTTTCGAAAAAAGTAACTCAGAACATTTTTGACTTTAATATTACTGAGAAGGATGAAATTATTTTCTTACTTACCCAAGCCGGTTTTCATTGGGGATTAGATGATAAAGAAAGATTAGGTGAAGAGAAAAATACTCTTGATTGGTGTATAAATAGAATTACTTTAGGCTTAATTTATGACAAAGAAGTAAATTTAAGTACTTTTAATTTAAAACCATTTAGCTATAAAAATATAAGTTTGGATTTGAATAAATGGGTTAAAATATTAATTCATTTAAAAAAATATATTAATTTGATAAGGGGATCTTTTTCTTACTCAAATTGGGTTGAAAAGATAAAGTTTATATTAAAAAGTATTGCTGATTCTAATGCAAATTTCAATTTAGAAATAAGTGAAATAAATAGAATTCTTGATAATCACGCAATAACTTTAATACCTGATGATCTTATCTTGTTAAAAGTTTTTAGAGAAATATTAATTTCTTGCATAAATAAAGTTAAATATCAAAGCAAATCACGAGTCAACAAGATCCTAGTAAGTGATATTGAGAATTCAAGGCATATTCCACATAAGGTTATCTTCCTAATAGATATGAATAGTGTTAATTATCCAAAATTACCAAAGAGTGAAAACATTAATTTATTAAATAATAAATATCACCTAGGTGATCCATCAGTTTTTGAGAGAGAGAAATATTCATTTCTTGAGTTGTTAATTGCCTGCAGAGATAAATTTATAGTTACTTGGGTAAAAAATGATAAAGACAATAATAAATTAGATGTTTCTTTTCCTATAAAAGAGTTAATTTCTTTTTTTGATAGTTTCTTAAACCAAAGGCAAAGAGAACTAATAATTAAAGATTCTGATTTAATTAAAAATGAAATTATTGATCTTGATAAATCTAAGATTGTTAAAAGTAATTATTCTTTAATAAAAGATATAAATTGGAATGAAAAAAAATCTGATATTAAAAATTACAAATTATCAGAATTGATTTATTGGTTTAAAACTCCACAAAAATATTGGCTTAATAAAAATAATATTTCTCCCAAGGAAATATTTATTCATCATCCAGACGAGGAGAATGTAAGCAATCTGCAAAAGTCACAACTAATTACAAAAATAATCCAGCAAGTAGAGATTGATAATCATAATATTATTGATGATTTAAATGAATTAAATATTTATGATCAATTGGTTGAAAATGGTATTATTATGCCCAAAAATAGTATTTTTACAAAAGAAAAAGAAATCAAAGACTTATTAAGCAGTCTATGTGCAAGTTTGCGTCATCATAATAAGATTAATAGAATTTATATTAAATCAAATGCAAATAAAGAAGAATATTTAATTGCTGATGACACCGTAATTGAATTAATTAATGCTAATTTAAGTTTAAGTCGTTTGACTGAGGCTTGGATAAAATTACTCTTTATTTCTTCTTTAAAGAGGAATATAAAAAAGACTAAAGTAATTTTTAGAACAGAAAATAATTATAAATCGCAAATTATTCAATCCCCTGGAGCAACTGAATCAAATCTAATTTTGGAGGAGTACATAAATATTTTTAAAAATTATTCTGAAAAATGTTTACCTCTTCCTCCAGAAAGTGCTTATAAATATGTAGAAGCAAAAATAAAATCAAAAAATGAAAAAAAAGCTTTTACAGATAAATGGATTGGTAATAAAAATTTTTCTAAAGGAGAAAGAGATAATATCGAAATGAAAATTTGTTTTGGTAATGAAAAAGAACCAGATTTCTTTCTTGGAAATAATAATTTTGATCAATTATCATATAGATTATATGGTCCTCTAATTAAAGCATTAAAGAAATAAAAAATGTCTAAATTTCAGTTGAAAATTTTTTTTAAAGCTGCTTATGATCTAATGCTTGTTTTTTTACAGTTCTTTATTATTAGTCTTCATTTTTTTCAATGGGAATTTCTTCCACAAAAACAAATAATTCAATCAAGTCCTTTTTCTTATTTCCTGGGTATTTTAATTATCTTAATCGCTTTCATAATAATGTTAGTTTCAATTAAAGACTTAGGTAAAAATTTATCCCCTTTCCCAAGACCTATAAACAATAGCAATCTAGTTACTACAGGTATTTATCGATTTACGCGTCACCCAATGTACTATTCTTTAATATTTATTTCCATTGGGTTTTTTATAATAAAATTATCTATTTATTATTTATTTTTGACAATAAGTTTAGCTTTAATAATAAAATTTAAGATTGCCTTAGAAGAGAAATATTTAATGAACAAATTTAAGAATTACTTACTTTATAAAAATGAGGTCAAAGTTTAATTTAATAAAGAAATGGATATTAATCAAATTAAATTAGATAATAAGTTTAAATTAGTAGAAGCAAGTGCGGGAACTGGTAAAAGTTTTACTTTGGCTCACATAGTTTTAAGAAATGTTTTGGAGAAAAAAGTTAAACCAGATGAGATACTCTTGCTAAGTTTTACAAAAAATACTTGTTCTGAATTAAGAGATAAAATACTCTCGAGATTTCATAATTTAAAATTATATTTGCAAACTAATAATGAAATTAAGATAGATAATACTCTTAAGGATTGGTATTTGAATTTTAAAGATAAAGATAAATCTAAGGAAAAAATAATTTCCGAAATTGATAATTTTATAAATCAATTCTATAAGTTAAAAGTAACTACATTCCATGCTTTTTGCAGTAATATTATTGATGAATATAGTATTGAAATAGGGATAACTCAAGATCCATGCATTGAGAATAATATAGATAATTTGTATCAAGATGTAATAGATAATTTGTGGATTGATGATTTTCTAAATCTTAATCCTGAGCTTATTTCAGCAGTAAACAAAAAAAAAATAAGTTCTAGATTTGGAAGTAGAATCAATAAGTCATTTTTTGTAGAAATTTTAAAAAATATTGATCAAGAAAATATTTGTAGATTTCAAGTAAATAATAAATATAAGATTAGTGATTTAAATAATTATTTTAATGATTTTTTTTATTTAAATTGGAATGAGTTTTGTATTGAATGGAATAAGCAAGGTAAGGAATTATTTTTACAACTTAAAGAGTTGGGAAAATTAATTAAGGAGAGTGGTGGAAAAAGTCAAATATATGCTGCAAAACCAAGAAATGATAAGTTTAATCAAATAATTTGTTGGATTGAAGAGATTAACAAAAGGCTTAATTCTAAAAATGTTATTGATTTTATATATGATATTTCTAAGGATGATCTTTTATTTAAATATTTTTACATTGAAAATATATCTAAAGAAATTAATAAACATAATCTAAAATTAGATTTTACTAAATTTAACTTATTACAAGATAAAATTTATAAAATAAAAGAAGGTTTCTTTACTGAATTTGTAAGAATATTTACCCAATTAGCTTATATAAAATTAATTGAATTAAAGAAAAGTTTTTCTATTTTCAACTTCAATGATCTTATAAAGACTGTAGAAAATACATTTGTAGATTCGGAAATTAGTAATAGTAATACTCTATCTAAAATTCAAAAAAGATTTAAATGTGTCTTAGTTGATGAGTTTCAAGATACAGATATTACTCAGTGGAATTTAATAAAAAAGTTCTTTAATACAAAAAATCATTTTTTACTTTGCGTGGGTGATCCAAAACAAGCGATTTACAAATTTAGAGGTGGAGATATCGAAACTTACTTAGATGCAAGATCTAATGCAATTGAAGTTTTTAGTCTTACTGATAACTATAGATCCTCAAAAAAGTTAATCGATGTTCTTAATAAACTTTATAAGAATGGACTTAAACAATCAAAACTAAAGTATATTAAATTAACTTCTAGAGTTAATGATAATATTAAGCCTGAATTTAAATTTAAGGATGTATTTGAAATTGTAGAATTTTCAAAAAAAGAGAATGATATAGAGGATCTTGTAACTCATTACATAGTAAACTTTATTTTAAATAATAAAGAGATTGATATTAATAAAATTGCGATTCTTACATTAAATAATTCGCAATGTTTAGATTTTAAAAAAAAATTAAATCAGTTTAACCTCCCATGCAAAATTCAAAATAAACAAAATATTTTTGATACCGAAGCAAGTTCTCTACTATTTTTATTCATTGAATGTTTATTAAATCCGAGGTCTTTAAAAAATATAACTTTGCTTGCTACTTCAAAGTTTATAGAAATAAATTTAGAAGATTTACTTGATCATGGAATTAGTAATAATTTAGAAATTTTAATTAATAAATGCATTACTTGGTCCCAAGAACTAAGAGAAAAAGGCTTTTTAAACATTGTTAATGAACTACTTATAAATTACAAGTCATCCTCGATTATTCAAGATACAGATTTAAATTCAAATTTATTTCAACTTTCAGAAATTGTTGAAATAGAATTAATAAATAGTGATTTTGATCTCAATATAGTCTTCAACTGGTATAAAAATCAATTAGATCATATTTTAAGAATTTCTACTGGAGAAGATTTTTTGACGAAAGATTATAATCTTCAAAATGGAATAAATCTTTCTACCATTCATAGTAGTAAGGGCCTCGAATTTGAAATAGTCCTATGTCCATATCTCTCAATTATTTCAAATAAGTCAAATAAAATAAAAGGACCTCTGTGGAAATCAAATATTGATAGAAATCTATACGTTAATATTTCTAATAATTACGCGAAGGTTGAAAAATTTAAATTTATAGAAGAAGAAGATTTATTTAAAGAGAGTGAGAGGTTAATTTATGTAGCACTTACAAGGAGCAAATATAAACTTATTCTTTTTAATGATGTAGAGGATACAAATAATATTTTAAATAATGATTTACTTAATAATTTGGAAAATATTAATATTTATAAGTCTACTTTTGAAGTCAGGATAGAAAAAGAGAAAATAAAAGAAATTTTTTCTAAGTTCCAAACTAACCGATTGAATAAAAATCTTTGGAAAATCGATAACGTTAATAAAAAAATATCTAATGTATTTAATTCTGATCAATTTATTTCTTATTCAAGTTATTCTTCTTGGATACGTAAAGATAAAAATATTGATGCAGTCATTAATCAATATAGGGATTATGAAGATAATATATCAATTATCAAAGATTCTAATATTAAGAATTCAAAGAATTATCCTAATTATTTTTCTTATCCAAATCCCTTAAGTGAATTTCCAAAAGGAACTATTGCTGGGACTTGCCTGCACAAAATAATAGAAAGATTTGAATTTAGAAACGATAATAATCAAGAATTAATTGATTTAATTATTGAGGAATTGAACTTTCATCAAATCGATACCTCTTTAGCTTTTAAAGTAAAAGATGCAATTTTAAGAATCATAAATACATCTTTAGGAAGAGAATTACAAAATAAGAAATTAGTTGATATTCCAAATAAATACTTAATTAAGGAACTCAAATATGATTTAACCCTATCTTATGAAGGTAGAAATATTAATTCTAATGATATATCAAATTGCTTTTTTTTAGATCAGGAATATGAATTTGGTGAAGAATATGCAAATAAGATAAATGATCTTCAAATTATGAATAAAGGCTTTCATTCAGGATGTATTGATTGTGTTTTTCCTGTAGGAAATAAATTAGAAGATAGTAAATGGTGGGTAATTGATTGGAAAAGTAATTTGATTTCTGGAAGTGATAATAGTGATTGTTTACCAAGAAACTATAACTATGAAAACATGAGAAATGAAATGATTAAACATCATTATCCATTGCAATCTCATCTTTATTTATTAGCATTGCATAGATTATTAAAGTGGCGACTTAAAAATTATCAACCACATAAACATCTTGGAGGATATATTTATTTGTTTTTAAAGGGATTGCCAGATTTTGAATTATTTGAAAAATCTAAGTCTGAAGATATATCTCCAGGTATTTTTATTAGCAAAGCACCTTTAAAAAGAATTAATTATTTAGATAACCTTTTTTAGAATGACTAAAACTACTACAGATATTGAAAAGTTCCAATACGATCATATATTTAATTTAATCTTAGGTATTTTCAAATTTAGTGAAAAAAAATATGGAAATTTCGTAAAAGATGTAATAAGAATTTTATTAGAGTTTGAAAAAAATGGTGAAACTATTATTGATCTTGATAATAGTTTAATAATCTTTGAATTATTAGAAGATGGCTGGCCCAATAAACATATAGATGTTCTAAAAAATATAGGTTTGATTGGTCCCCTTCATTCGCCATTCGTATTAGTAAATAGAAAATTATCCTTATCAAAATGGTCAAAAAAGATAGAAAGAGTTATTAATTTATTTCTAAAAAAAATAGATACCGATAATTTAATGAACTCAATAATTTATAAACATGATAATAAAATTGATCAAATTAAAAATATATTTAAATATTCAAACTTAGTTTTCCTTCAAGGAGGACCAGGTACGGGTAAAACCACTTTAATAATAAAGTTAATAATAGAACTCCTTCAAATTGATAACTTTTTAAATGTTGGTTTATCCGCTCCAACTGGTAAAGCTACAGCTCGTTTAAAAGAAGCTCTTAATGATAAAAAAAATATTTCCTTTAGCAAATTTCTAGACCAAATAGAATTTCAAACTTTACATAGATGGATTTTAAATTCTCAAAATAAATCTCTTAAGTTGAAATTTAAACTAAAAGAGCTTGATATTTTCATAATTGATGAAATGTCAATGGTTAATATCGATTTGATTGAATCAGTTTTAAATTTGCTAGCAAAGGACTGTAAAATTATTTTAGTTGGAGATAAAAATCAATTGTCTCCAGTAAATAACTGTTCTATATGGAATTATTTGTTTGAATATTCAGATAATAGTTCAATTAAATCTTGTGTAGTAAATTTAGAAAAAACTTATAGAAATATTGGAGATATAGCATTAATTAGTAGTTTAATATTTAATAATGATTTTTCTTTACTTAATCAAAAGATAAAAGAATTAGAAAAAGATAATAGTTCAAAAGAAATTACTATTTCAAAGAGTAGAGAAAAAGATATTCCAAAAAATCTATTATTTTCGATTACAAGTCATCTAAAACAGTTAAATATTTCAACTTCAAATTTAAGTAAAAAAAAATATATATTTGATAAGTGTATTGATAATTTATTGCTTAATGAAAAAGATTTAATAGATAAGATATTTCTTGATTTACAAAGTCACTTGATTTTATGCGAAAAAAATTCCGGAATATGGAGTGTTGAATATTTGAATGAAATCGTTTTTGGTCAAAAAAAACCCTATGACCTTAAAACTCTTAATGAGGGTGTTCCGATCATGTGTACAAAAAATAATATTGAACTTGGATTGTCAAATGGAGATATCGGAGTACTCATAGGTTTTAAAAATAAAAGAAAATATCTTTTTAGAAAATTTAATGATAATAACGAAGAAATTGTCGCATTAATTGATCCATCTAATTTAGAAAATGTTGTACCTGCAATAGCCATCACTATTCATAAATCTCAA
Source organism: Prochlorococcus sp. AG-347-K16 (assembly GCA_003281405.1). Classification (GTDB taxonomy): domain Bacteria; phylum Cyanobacteriota; class Cyanobacteriia; order PCC-6307; family Cyanobiaceae; genus Prochlorococcus_A. The sequence continues at coordinate 28,699 of QCCD01000014.1, forward strand.
GGAAGTGAATCTGAAAAAGTAAATATTTTATGGTCCCAAAATTATAGAAGAAATCAATATGCTGTAAAAGAAAAAAAGGAAAAACAAAATATCTTTTGCAGAGATAATTTTGAAAGAAGGTTATTTTATACTGCTGTTACAAGAGCGAAAAAATCTTTAAATATATATTATTTAAATTAAATTTTATTTTTGAGAAATTAGTAATATCTTAACCACGAGATGTTAGATTAATAATTCGGCTCTGCAAGGCTAATCAACAATTTAAGTTAATTTAGATATTTGTTGAATGCCTAATCAGAAGATTATTAGGCATTTAAAATGGCTTTAAAAAAAAATAGTAACTCTCTTGGTAGTGAGCAGGAAAACTCTCAGAATGAAGATTCTTCACTACTAGAGTTCAAGAACTTAGATAACAAAAAAGAAATTGAATCTCAACTATTGGAAGTATCGAAAGGAGATGATAATGAGAATGGATTTCTCGATTTTGGGTTTAATCAATCAATCTTAAACTCGTTAAAAAATAAAGGATATAAAAATCCAACTCCCATCCAAAAAGCTGCAATTCCCGAACTAATGTTAGGCAGGGATTTACTAGGCCAAGCACAAACAGGAACAGGAAAGACTGCAGCTTTCGCATTACCATTAATAGAAAAACTAACAGATAATAAAGAATTAAATGCCAAGGTTTTAGTTATGACTCCTACAAGAGAATTAGCAACTCAAGTGGCAGAATCTTTTAAAAGTTATAGTTCTGAATCTAGCAATTTTAAGACGGTTGCAATATATGGAGGTACCGACTATCGAAATCAAATTTCTGCATTAAAAAGAAAAGTTGACGTAGTAGTTGGGACCCCAGGCCGAATAATGGATCATATAAGGCAGGGGACTTTTAAAATTAAAGATATAAATTGTCTTGTTTTAGATGAGGCAGATGAAATGTTAAATATGGGTTTTCTTGAAGATATTGAATGGATAATAGATCAACTTCCAGAAAATAAGCAGATGGTATTGTTTTCAGCAACAATGCCTAGTGAGATAAAAAATATAGCAAAAAAATATCTAAATGATCCCGCCGAAATATTAATCAAAAGTGTCAAAAAAGAAACTCAATTAATTTCGCAAAAATTTCTATATGTACAAAGGCATCATAAGTTAGATGCTTTAAAAAGAATACTAGAACTTAATAACGAGGGAGTAATTATTTTTGTTAGGACAAAACTACTTACTACTTCAATAGCAGAAGCTTTAGAGAATTCTGGTCATACTGTGGCAGTACTTAATGGAGATATACCTCAAAATCAAAGAGAAAATACTGTAGATAGATTGAAAAAAGGATTTATTGATATCCTTGTTGCAACTGATGTCGCAGCTAGAGGATTAGATGTTGAGAGGATAAAACTTGTTGTTAATTACGATTTTCCTTTTGACAAGGAAACATATACTCATAGAATTGGAAGAACTGGAAGGGCAGGCAGATCAGGAGAAGCAATTTTATTTGTTAATCAAAGAGAAAAACATTTTCTAAGAAATTTAGAAAACTCAACAAGAACCAAGATTGAAGAAATTAATATACCAAGTAATAAAATAATAAATGAAAAAAGGATGGAAAAACTTATAGATAATGTTAATGAGAGTTCTTTAGCTAAAGATGAAAATGAAGAAAATAAAGCTTTGATTATTGATGTACTTGATAATTTAAAAGAAAAATACTCTATGGATGACTCAAATATTGCAATGGCGGCGATTAATTTAGTAATAGGTAATAAATCATTTTTTGTTAATGACGATGATTCTTGGATTAATAAACAAAATAATACTGATCGCAATAGATCAAATAGAAATATTAATAATCGTATGAGAAATTCAAATAGAAGAAATAATTATCAAAATGATTCTTTTGAAACCTACAAATTTAACTTTGGTAAATTTGATGGAATTAGAGTTGCAAATATTATATCCTCAATCTGTAATTCAACTAATATAAATGGTAGATCCATAGGTAAGATACAGATTTTTAATGATTACAGTTTGGTAGATTTACCCAAAGATTTGCATAGAGAAACTAAAAATAAATTAAAAAAAATTAAAGTCAGAAACTAGTGATAGAGAATGAAAGCTAGCAAATATAATTTCTTTATTTTTGTGAATCTGATAATACTATTCAACTCCTTTAATAGTTATTATTTAGCCCAAACGAAACAAAATTCAATCATAAAATTATTTTGTCTTCAGAGTGTCAAAGAGGAGATGATGAAAGCAGAAATGTTATATAGTGAAGAAATTGCGAATGGAACTTGTGATTGTTACTACGAAGAATTTATAAAAACTGCAAGTCATCAAGATGCAAAAACAAAATGTAAATTAGAAACTAAAGAAAATTTAAATCATAATAGAAAAATTTAATTATTATTTTCATGAGATCTAAGAACAATCAAAATCCAATAATTAGACTTTATTTAAATCTGATTGAGGAGAGAAGGTTACTATTTTTTGCTTTTCTTAGTTCCATAATTAATAAAATATTAGATTTAGCTCCCCCTGTAATAATTGGTCTTGCAGTAGATATCGTTGTTAAAGAACAGAATTCATGGATTGCTGGTTTTGGAATAAAAGAAGTTCCAGCACAATTAATTTTTCTTGCATTTGCTTCAGGAATAGTTTGGTCTGGTGAATCCTCCTTTGAATATTTATATTCGATTTTATGGAGAAATTTGGCTCAGCTATCGCAACATAAATTAAGAATAAAAGCTTATGAGCATATACAGGAATTAGATATGGATTTTTTTGAAAATGATAATACTGGAAGGCTATTATCTATTTTGAATGATGATATAAATCAACTCGAGAGATTTCTAGACCAAGGGGCTAATCAGATTATTCAGTTATTTATAACTGTCTTAATAATTGGGGGCACTATGATTTTTGTCGCTCCAAAAATCGCTTTATTTGCTTTCTTTCCTATTCCAATTATATTTTTAGGATCAATTAAATTTCAAAGGAAGCTTGCTCCAAAATACAGAGATGTTAGAAATAAAGCTGGACTATTGGCATCAAGGCTTAACAATAATTTAAGTGGAATACTAACCATAAAAAGTTTTACTAAAGAGAAATGGGAACTAAATAGATTAAATAAAGAAAGTCTCGATTATCAAATAAGTAATAAGGCTGCGATAAAATTATCTTCTGCTTTTATCCCTCTTATAAGATTTGCAATTTTATTTGCTTTTATAGCGATTCTATTAATTGGAGGTTTCCAAACTTGGAATAAGACACTTGATGTAGGTACTTATAGCTTTTTGGTGTTTATTACACAAAGATTATTATGGCCTTTAACTACTTTGGGGCATGTTTTAGATGATTTTCAGAGATCTATGGCTTCAATAGATAGAGTAATTGATCTCATAGATACACCTATAAAAATAAAAGATGGAAAAATAAAAATTGAACCTAAAGATATCAAAGGAGAAATTATTTTTAATAATGTAAATTTTAATTATCCTGGACGAGATTTAACTTTAAAAAACATAAATTTCAAAATTGAAAATAACTCAACATTAGGAATTGTTGGTTTAACAGGTTCTGGGAAAAGTACAATAATAAAACTACTACTTAGAATTTATGATAGTAATAACGGGTCAATAACCTTGGATGGGGTTTCTATTAAAGAAATAAATTTGAGGGATTTAAGAAAGTGTATCTCTTTAGTAAGTCAAGAAACTTATTTATTTCATGGCAGTGTACAAGAAAATATTGCTTATGGCTCAATCAACCCAAGTCTTAAAGATATCATTAAAGCTTCAAAGATTGCGGAAGCTCATAAATTTATTGAACAATTACCAGATGGTTATAAAACTATAGTGGGTGAAAGGGGCCAAAGGCTCTCAGGCGGGCAACGTCAAAGAATTGCCTTGGCGAGAGCTGTTTTAAAGGATGCTCCAATATTAATATTAGATGAAGCTACAGCTTCAGTTGATAATGAAACAGAGGCTTTAATTCAAAAATCGTTATCTAAAATTACAAAAGAAAGAACTACTATAGTAATAGCTCATAGATTAAGCACTATAAAAAATGCCGATAATATTGTAGTTATTGATAAAGGTAAAATAGTTGAAAGAGGAAAACATGAAAAACTATTAGATCAGAACAAAATATATGCTGATTTGTGGAATGTTCAAGTAGGAATATAGTATGAATTTTTAAACTATATTAAGAAGTTAAATGATTCAATTACGTTACTAAACATACCGTCAACTTTATTCCACCTTTCTTCATTTGTTCCAACAGCGAAAGTGTAAAGTGTTCCTCTATCAATTACGACAGTAGCTAATTCATGTCTCGTCTGATCATTTAAATTTAATTCATACTCTAAATCATAGAAAATATGATTGGATGCCTCCCTCTTATTTGAATTTATAAGTTTTACCTCTCTACCCGAACCTTCGGGAGCAATGACTTTATCAATTAATGTTTGACCTACTTCACTTGGGCTTCCTAATTGCTCTAATTGAACCTCTTTATTTACATCAGAAATAACTAAACTTAAGGTCTCATTACTATTAATTAAATCATGATAGATAATTTCAGGTCCTCCATCGACTTTTACTCTAGTCCATCCTGTTGGATACAAAAATGCATATCTACCATCTGGACTTTGATAAGCTTCTAATCCCGCATTTAGTCCGCCACTACAAGCACTCAGTGTTAAGCACAAAAAAACCAAAAATAAATATTTGAAAGGGTTAAATTTAATATTTTTCATTTTGTTTGAAATTACTAACTAAAAACATAATAAGACATTAAAAGCAAACAATTATGGCAATTAGGAATTTTGCGTCTAAATTATCTCTAGAAATAGTTTAATTTTGATTACTTATACCAAACCACTTTCAAAATTAATAGCTCATTTTGAGAAATTCCCAGGGATTGGTCCAAGAACAGCGCAACGATTAGCCCTGTTTATTTTAAAACAACCTGAAAGTACAATAAGAGAATTTTCAAAGGCTCTGTTAGAAGCACATAGTAATGTTGGTCGTTGCAAAAAATGTTTCAATTTGACTTCAGAAGATGAATGCGAAATTTGTAGAAATACTGAAAGAAATCAAAAACTAATCTGTGTAGTAGCAGAAACTAAAGATTTGCTTGCATTGGAGCGAGCAAGAGAATTTAAAGGTGTTTACCATGTAATTGGTGGTTTAATTTCTCCAATGGATTCAGTTGGACCCGAACTCTTAGAAATAAGAAGCTTGGTAGAAAGAGTTAGTAAGTCTGAAATAGATGAGATCATATTGGCATTGACCCCAAGTATTGAGGGAGATACAACAAGCCTTTATATTGGAAAATTGTTAGCCCCTTTTACTAAAGTTACGAGGATTGCATATGGCCTCCCAATGGGTAGTGAACTTGAATATGTGGATGAAGTTACACTAGCAAGGGCGTTAGAAGGAAGAACAAAACTAAATTAGACAATGAAAGATAATAATCTATTCAAGAAAGAAAAAATCTTAAGACTTCCCTCTTGGATTAAATTTCCTATTAGTAAAGCTTCAGAATTCGAAAAAATACAAACACTCATCAAAAAATCAAATATTCATACTATTTGTGAAGAAGCAAGATGTCCAAATAGAGCAGAATGTTATGCCTCAGGAACAGCCACCTTCTTACTGGGTGGATCGATATGTACTCGTTCATGTGCTTTTTGTCAGGTAAATAAAGGTAGACCTAGTTCTATCAATATTGACGAATGTACTCAAGTCGCTGAAGCAGTGAAAGTACTAAATTTGAAATATGTTGTTTTGACATCTGTAGCTAGAGACGATCTCCCTGATCATGGTGCAAATTTATTTATATCTACAATTGATGAGATTAGAAAAATTGATTCAACAATTAAAATTGAAGTTTTAACTCCTGATTTATGGGGAGGAGGCAAAAATCTTGATGAAACAAATAACCTTCAGACTGAGAGATTGAAGATGATTTTAGAAAAAGATCCAATATGCTTTAATCATAATCTTGAAACTGTTGAAAGACTGCAAAAAGAAGTTAGGAGGGGTGCAAATTACAAAAAATCCCTTGGGTTACTAAAAAAGTCAAAGGATATTGCTCCTCATATTCAAACTAAATCAGGCATTATGCTAGGACTTGGGGAAACATTGGATGAAGTAAAAAATACAATTTATGATCTTAAAAAAATAGATTGTGATCAAATTACAATTGGCCAATATTTGAGGCCATCATTCACTCATTTGGCAGTTAAGAAATATTGGGATCCATCAGAGTTTGAATATTTATATCACTTCTCTAAGGAATTAGGATTCAAAAAAGTATCTTCTGGTGCTTTAGTTAGAAGTAGTTATCACGCGGGTTAACACTTTCTTCAATCAATGAGAGTTTCTTTTCAAGTCTTTTCAATATGGAAATACATTCCCCGTTCATAAGTGTACCTGCACCTCCCCAAACCAATCTTAATAAAAGATCTACTGGGCTAGAACCAACTTCTTTGACAATTTTGAATCCTGTTAACTTGAAATATCTTACAAGTTTTTTACTATATCCTTCACTATCAAAAATAGCTAAAAGTCTTACTTTGTTGCTTGATTTTTTTTCAATTGCCCAAGCCATAGTTGTTGCCCATATTAATTCCGAAACAAAAGCAGGAGCTTTACTAAGGATTCTTAATGTATCAAGTTGAATACCTTTTTTATTTAAATAAGTCCAACCTTTCATTTCGGCCCAAATCTTAATTATGTTATCTTTTTGTTCTGCAATCACGATTCTAAAGAAACATAATCCGATAGTTTCTCTAACTTGAATTTTAATTAATAACCCAATGGAACCTGCTAATTTTTCTAATTTTTCAACTTTCATGATTTTGAAAACTAGTCCTCATAAATTTTATGATTTTCCACTTTTGATCTATCGATTTGTTTTTGTCTTTCTTCAAACCTTTTCCTATCATCATCGCTAAATTGGTCTATGCAGAAATGACATTGGATACCCTTTCTATATTCTTTTCTTTCTTGATCTTGAATTGAAATTGGCATTCCACATGCATGACAAATCGAGTAAGAGCCTTTTTCTAAATCTTGATCTAAAGCAACTCTTTTATCAAAAACATAACATTCACCTTCAAATAAGTTTTTTTCTTTTGGTATATAGTCAAGGTATTGAAGGATACCCCCTTGTAGGTGATAAATATTTTTATAACCTTTCTTTTTCAGTAAACTAGTAGCTTTTTCACATCTTATTCCTCCGGTACAAAACATTGCTATATTTGTATTCTGTTTATTTTCTAAATGGGTTTCTAAATGATCATCTACCCACTTGGGGAATTCGCTAAAGTTTCTTGTATTTGGGTTTATAGAGTTCTGAAATGTACCTAAAGAAACCTCATAATGATTTCTAGTATCAATGACTATTGTATTTTGATTTTTAATTAACTTATTCCAATTAGCTGGGTCAATATAGGTCCCATTATTTTCTGCAGGGTTTATTTCAGGGACACCCATGGTAACTATTTCTTTTTTGATTTTTATTTTTAATTTTTTGAAGACTTTCTCTTTTGAAAAGTTTTCTTTAATATTTAAATTTCTATTACCTGCATATTTATTAAGTAAATTGATAACAAAATCAATTACATTTTTCTCGGCACAAATAGTTCCATTAATACCCTCACTTGCAAAAATTAACAAACCTGAAAGATCATTTTCATTTTCGATTTCTAATAATTTATTTTTTAGATTAAGAATTAAGTTTTCTTGAAATGGGAAGAAAGAGTAAAGAGAAACTATTTTATAATTTTTGCCTTTCATAGAGAAGATATTGTTTTTTCACTAGTTTCAAAATCTTTGTTAAATGATACCCCTACCTCTTTAAGAAGTTTTCTGTCTGATTGAAAAGATGGATTTGAAGTTGTGAGTAACTCATCTCCATAAAAAATTGAATTTGCACCACATTGAAAACATAATATTTGGGCTTCTTTTGAAAGCTTTTCTCGCCCTGCACTTAATCTTATTTTACTTTTAGGCATGAGAATTCTTGCTGTAGCTATCATCCTTATCATTTCAATAGAATCAATTTCTTGATTATCTTCTAAACCAGTACCTTCAATAGCTACTAATGAATTTATAGGAACACTTTCAGGGTGTGGATTCATGTTTGAAAGCACTTTTAAAAGAGATGCTCTATCGCCATTAGTTTCACCCAAACCTATTATCCCTCCACAACAAACATTTATTCCTGCATTCCTTACTCTTTTGATAGTATCTAGTCTATCTTGATAAGTTCTTGTCGTAAT
>QCCD01000015.1 GCA_003281405.1 Prochlorococcus sp. AG-347-K16
TATATGCATCCCCAACGATAAGAATATTGCTCACACTACAACAAAAACTAAGTTTGGTTGATCATGCCAAAGCTCATTAAAAAAATTTCATAAAAATTTATAGACAAAAAAAGATGGGTAAACCTGCCACTTGGTTGTTTAATTCCTCATCATTGACCAAAAAGATAGATTTTTAACCTATTTAGCCTTTTTATTTTTTAAAATATACAAAATTTAAATTTTAATAAAATGAGTAAATTTAAAGATAACTTTTCCAGCGAAAGCTTTTACCCAGATAGTAATTATTATCTTGACCATGATAATAATCCTAAAGAGGAGCAAATTTCAAAAGATCAAAAATCCAATATGGGGAGTGATTTTGAATGGCCAAATACTTATTGGTTTATTGCTGAAAGAACAAATGGAAGGCTTGCAATGATAGGTTTCATGGCTGTCATTATTAATTACACCTTATTTGGATGGATAGCTTATCCAATCCTTTAAAAGAGTAATTCTAATTTTGACAAAAATGGTTTAGATAATTCTGAAACACACTGGTCTCAATATGCTGCATTTGTTGTAACTGTATTTGTTATTTATTTTGGCCAATTATCTTTAACTTCCCAATTACTTTTATTGCCTTTTGATTATTCATATGTTTTTGAGGAGTTTTCGAGTAATCTATTTAATTCCAAAAGTTCTTTTTTACTAAGTTTTCTATATTTTCCTGTTGGCACGTCTAACTTAATATTCATAATTCTTACACGCTTTAATGATCGTACTCTATATCCTAAAGCCTCGCACATTCTTCTAATCTGACGGTTAAGTCCCTGCGTGAGTATTATTTTAAAATTTCTTGAACCCAATTGTTTGACGAAACAATTTTTAGTTATTGTGTCTAATATTTCAACTCCATTACTCATACTTTGAATAAAGTCGCTATTGATAGGATGATTAACTTCCACAATATATTCTTTTTCATGATTATTTCTTGCTCTGAGTATTTTATTTACAATATCTCCATCATTAGTTAAGAAAATCAATCCCTCACTGAGCTTATCTAATCTTCCGATGGGGAAAATTCTTTTAGGATATTTAATGAAATCTATGACATTATTGGGCTCTACTTTTCTATCTGTTGTGCAAACAATTCCTACAGGTTTATTAAAGGCTAAGTATATGTTTTTTTGTCTCTTTGATTTTTCTATTCTTTGACCTTTAACTTCAACTTGGTCACTATCTTCTACTTTAGTTCCAATTTCTGGAATTTTGCCATTAATGGTTACCTTTCCTTCTAGGATTAATCTATCTGCTTCTCTTCTAGAACAAAACCCGACTTCACTTAAATATTTGTTTATTCTGGTAGCCATTTTGATATTTTATTATTATCTGCACTAAAAAATTAATTTTCTAATTTCCTACTATTTTAGAGCAGATGTCAATTTTAGTTAATATTCTCATTTTTAAATTTCAGATTATTTTCATTAGTAATTAATAAAGTAAAGATCCAACTCTCTTTATTAAATCCAATTTTTTTCAATTTTCCTCCATCCCTTAGAAAGTAATCTTTCATAAATTTCTCTAGCTAAATCTATTTCAACAGAAACTGTATTTGTCATTACTGGTGGTTTGTTTCCTAATCCCCCCACTATTTTTCCAGTATCTATAAACATATATTCAAAAACTCCATCAATACTCTTATCGTTTTTCATAAATCTTTTAACTTCTGAGCTATTTGAATTAATCAACCAATAAGGTTTAGCCATTAATCTAACCTTGGAATTAGTAAGCGTTCCATTTAAAACAAACTCATTTGATCAGTTTCTTTTTTCTTTACATTCTCTACTAGCCAACCATCAGGGGACCAACTCATCATGATTGCAAATAATCCTTTTAATTCATCTGCATCCTTAACTTGCTCTGTCCATTGTTGCTCATATCCATTAGGAACGATCACAGGCATGCGGTGATGTAAAGGTTTAATTAAATCATTTGGTTCAGTTGTTAACACGCAGCAACTCTCAAGTTCTGCTCCATCTGGTGAAGTCCACTTACTCCAAATTCCTCCCAACCAAAAAGTCTCATTATTCGCTTTTCGAACACGATATTTTTTTTCAAAAAAACCACTCGCAGGTATTAGGCACCTTTTATGTTTCCAACTTGCACTAAATAATTTTTTTTCTTCTACGGTTTCTGATCTTGCATTAAATGGTCTTGGTCTCTCTTTATCAAATGGGTCTTTCGCCCATGGGGAAATAAAGCCCCATTTCATAAAAGTTGTTTTAATTCTTCCTTCGTTTTTAATTACCAGCACAGGATCATTAGGTCTTATTAGATTTTGAGTCTCGTATTTAGAATCAAGTCCACTTGGATAGTCTTGTTTCAAAACCGTCGGTAACTTCTCAAATTTAGTTTTTAGCTCAAATCTTCCGCACATTGATTTTTAAAATCTTTTAAAACTAATTAAAAAAAGCAAATTTTCCTTATTTTAGATCTACTTTCAGTTTTCTCAAATAAAAAAACAAATTTTTGATCGTAGAAATTTTTTCATCTAAATAATTAAAAGAAAATTTAGATATTGAAAAGCTTCCTCAAATTTAATTTGAATGTTTCAAAATTGACCTACGACAGATCCAATTCTCTATTTATCTATATTACTGGGACTTGGAGGAGTTTATGTATTAATCTCTTCCTTCCATTATGATGACGATGGTGATGATGATGGAGAAAAATATATTTATAATCTCAAACACACTAATTTAGCTAGATAGTTTGTTTGTTTATAAAAAACATTATCGACAAAAAGTTTTTTGCAGAAACACTCGATAATTGAAAATAGTTTTATAGATTAATGGAAATATTGTTTTTCTTTACGATAATTTTTCGATCATTGTATTCATTTTTTAATTAAGTTGTTGGTCCTCTATCCGTATATGTTTGTGCCTTAAACCGTACATTTTTATTTGTCGATTGATAAGCATGGCAAGTTAGAACTTAGTAGTAAATGAGATAAATCAAATGCCTTCAACACCAATAAAATCTTGTAATAAATACGTGTTGAGTTACAAAGATTCAACAAATAAGACACATGAAGTTGGCTTCTATGCGCGAGATGCATACGATTGCCTAATGCTTGCGAGAGAATTCAATACTTACGTACATGACAATCCAGGATCTGTAATCAGAATCCAACAAAAATTTTGAGAAAACAATTATGAATTTAAAAAGATCACCATTCGCAATTCAAGATAAAAATGCAAGAGATCTTGATAATGCAAAAGATTATCCAACAATTGCAGATTTAATGAGAGAACAGAAAGTTCCACAAGATTACACAAATACAGTTCACCATCGTAGAGATTTAGACTCTCTCGGTTAGTTGACTAGGATGGCTGTTTACTAATATTTAAAATAAACTCTTATGATTAACGCCATTTACGAATCAATCATAAGATAATATTTTCTTCCTCAAGTTTTTTTTAAGCTCTACAGGTATATATGCAATATCTTTTTTTATTGCATTAATGGCATCTCTATACTTTTTAGGTTCAGCTAAAAGCATTTTTATTAAATTATATTGACTTTCAATTTCTTCAGAAGAAAATTTTCCCATAAAATAACTAATACCCTTTTATATTAAATCAACAGTCAAACACACAAAAGATTAACTATTAGTTAGAAGCTGTTGCAATTTCTGTATGGACGGAAAGAAATTCTTTATCCGTTAGAACTGGTGTAACTTCAATTTCTACGCCAAAATTATCGACCCAGACACTGCTCCATTTCCAAATGTTCTGATGGTTTGAAGATTCAACTATTGCCCAACCATTAGCTCCCTCAGGATTTACTACTCGATTAAGAACTTTAAACCCATCAAATTCATCACCTTCGCATCCTCCTTCAACAAAACCCGCAAAAGCTTCGGCGCCTTGCATATGACTTTCTTGATCTGGAAATTGCCAGTGAACGATGTAAGTTTGCATGAATAAAATTATTTTTTTTAATTATTAATTATCGAATTTAAAAATTAAATAAAAAATCTTTAAACACTAATTAAAAAAGGCTTAAGCCTAAAAGGATAAATAGCAAAAAAAAAGACTCTTACGAGCCTAGGTGATGGGGACTCCTATAATGACAAATTAAATAGAAACAAACAACCCCATCAATAGGTAATTTTAAATACTTACAAACACCATATGTAGTGCTAAGATTTTAAAAAGGCCGGGTGATGGGGATTATCCCGCTTTTTGATTGGGCGAAGCTAACGCCCTTTTTTTATGGAAAAATTTACTTTAATCAATAAAGCCAGATCGAGGATTAAAGTATTTGAACCTTTTGAAGATAGTTCTAAGAACTCTTCTATGATTAATGCAATATTAATATCTTATGGTTGCGTTTTTAAGCGATCAAGCAAGCCAATTATGAAAGGCTCTAGGGTCGAATCTATCGAAGAAGCGAGAAACGAATATAAAAAACTTTTAGAGGAAGGGTGGGAAAAAACTTATAGATTCAATAGTTTTTTTAAAAAAAATGGTGAATAGGTACTTTACCTAAAATTTGACATTATTAAAAATTAATTGCTAGATAAGCTTCAGAATGGAAGATTGAACATGAAAAATGACATTTATTCAAATATTAAAGATTCAGATGCTTTGGAAAGTTTTTTTGAATGTATAACTTCTTGTAGCATCAATATTGAGGGAGTAGATTGCACAACAGCATGTTATGTAAAACATTTAGAACCAAACAATATCGATTACCCTTTTAATTTTTCATAAGCAAAGCTTATTGATTATTGTTATATTTTATTGTTGTTATTTCCTCCTCCGCAAGTTATTTTTTGTCTATTGCTTTTATCTATGGCATAATTTCACATCTGGGATATTAGATACAATCCTTTTGGAGAAGACGAAGACGAAATTTAATCTTCAACTAGGAAGCTGATTTGTAGGTGGTGCATGAAATTGCCGTTTCTTTCTTTTGAGTCTTTTGTAAGCGACTAAAGAGCCTAATAATAACAATGTAATGGCTATTGAGTTAATCATATGGGGTAGTTTTATACATATAAAAACAAATATGTTCTAAATATCAATAACTAAAGTTATTTTTTTTAAAGTGATTAATTATGGACTAACTTTTAATATTAAGCTTTTTCATTAGTTACCTTAAACAACCAAGAGAAAATGCTTATCTGACCAAAAGTAATTAATATGCGATAAGAATCACTTTTTCTTATTTCTCATTTGATATTGCAGAACAGCTTTTAGATGTTGTACTTCTTTTTCTAAAATCTCAATTCTTTTTTCTAGTTCTTCATTAGTTGCCATATTTTTTTAGAGATAACTTCCTTGATATTTATATTATTAAAAAAGCGACTTGTTACTCATGATAAATGTCTAATAAGTAATAGAACCTATTGATGTGCATAATCTCTCTAGATAAATTATGCAGAGTATCAATTTAGGGGTGATTTATGAGTGGAGATTATGAGACATTAGAAATCAATCAACCTAACATTACATATTTTCAGAAAAGATCCGAAAATAATACAGAATGGTTAGATGAATTAATCAACCAAATTGAAGAGATGAAAAACAATATATCCAAATCTGCTTAATGACAGAAAAAGAGTTAAAGGAATTAGAGAAACTTGCAAAAGAAAATGGATACAATGACGAGCTAAAAGATATATATTTAAGAGAAGTTATTGACAGAAATAAAGAATACGAATGAGATCAAATTTTCGACCAAATATTCGACTAGCTACAAACATTCTTTTAGTTATTGTTACTTTTGCTATTCCTTTAAAGATTGCTCCAATAGCAGTGGTATATAAGGAAAAAAATTTATGTATTAAATATTTAAAACATCAAATAGATCGAGACGAACTTATCAAAAGACTAAAAATAGTTAAACAAGCAAATCCATCTAGTATTTGTGACTCTATCCTTAAAAGTTAAAAATGAAGATCAAGTCATTTAGACCCTTAATAGCAGTCTTTGGTACTTCATTTCTGATAACCATTTCATTGCTTAAAAGTTTCCAAATTTTTATGGGGATATCAATTTCTCTTTTAGCGATGCTCAAGCTTATGGATATTGAAGCTTTTGGAACAAGTTATAAGAAATATGATTTAATATCTTCTAAATTTGATCGCTGGATATATATTTTTCCTTTTTGTGAACTATTAATTGGAATAAGTTTTCTTAATTCTTCTCCACCCTCATTAATTATTTTTATTGCCCTAATTTTAGGAATTTCTGGAATGATTTCAGTATTTAAGGCTGTTTATTTGGATAAATTAAAATTAAATTGTGCATGTATTGGTGGATATGCAAAAACTCCTTTGGGAATTATTAGTTTTATCGAAAATCTTTTAATGGCAATTATGAGTATCTTAATTTTGATTAAATAGCGATTCAATAAATTTTCATTTATGGTTAATCTAAATATTAAATACAATCGTCATTATTAGTATGGCACTTAATAAAATATTTATGAAAAGAGGATTTTTAAATTATCTAATTTTTTCTGGAATTCTTTTTACAAATATAATGAATCAAAATAAGAGTATTGCTTTAACGCAAGAAAATATAGATATCCCAAAAGTTGTTTCTTACAGATCAGCATCATGTGGTTGTTGCAAAAAATGGATCAATCATTTAAGAGATAATGGATTAGAAGTTGTTGATAATATAATTGAGGATGTTTCTGTAGTTAAAAACCAATATCAAATTCCCAATAATCTGAGATCATGTCACTCTGCTCAAATAGCTATCTATACGATTGAAGGACATGTACCGATTGAATCAATCAACAAACTTTTTAGAGAAAAACCAAATATCAATGGGATAGCAGTTCCCGGCATGCCACTTGGCTCTCCAGGGATGGAAATTCATTCTCACGACTCGCACTCTCATGATTATGAGAGCTACAAAGTAGTTTCATTTAGTAAAACTGGCAAAACAAAAATATTTGATAAAGTCTCTCCTTAATACAAATACTTAATTTGAAATAATGCATATTTTTCTTAGAAATTTTAAATTTTTTATTTTTTTATTCTCCTTATCTCTAAATTTAAATAGTTATTCGCATGCACATATTAGGGGCACATTTCTTTCTGAAGAGGACGCCGAAAATAGATCTTTAGAACTTGGTTGCGAAGGAATACATAAGAATCAAGATAAATGGATGCCATGCAAAAACGAAAAAGATTTACATATCTATTTGAGGAAATAGATGGAAAAATTAAAAACAAATCAAAGAAAAATTCACAGAAAAATAACCGCAATTTCAGCAATCCCTTTACTAATTACTATTTTATCTGGGACTATCTATAGTATTGTTCAACCACTAGGAATAGATGCTTTTTGGTTAATAAAATGGCATACAGGTAATTTTGGCATTATTAATTTGCAACCTTTTTACTCGATATTTCTTGGTATAGCTTCAATAATCTCAATAATATCTGGCGTTAAACTATTACAAAAAAAATCTTAGATATATTCAAAATTAGGCCAAAATCTAACTAATTAATACTATTTGCGCCCCCACTTACTAAGAAAATTATCGCTCCTAGTGCCATTGTTGCTACACCCATGTAAGGGTATTTCTTAATTCTTGATTTAGTAATTGGAAGCCATGTAAGGTATCTATCAGACTTATTTAATTCATTTTTTTTTCTAGGTGGCAATCCTAATTCTTCTCTTCTTTTAGCTTCGCCCATAATCTTAAATTTGTTTATGTATCAATATTAAAAATTATGTTCTACACCTGCGAGTTAAATTTATTAAAAGCAGAGGTCCTTTATAGATAAACAAATTATTTAAAATTTATTTAGCCTTCTTTAAATATAGATTCTTTGTGTTTGCCTGATCTGATGTAAATAACAAAATTAAGATAGTTCCAACTAGAAATGAAAAAATCATTGTCAAACCAACAACTTCAACCATTTCACTAGGCAGATAATTTAGAAACATTAATGAATAGATCTCTTATCTTAAACTTAGCAATTGTATTTTTTATGTAAAGTAAGTATTCCTCCTTAAATTTCGAAAAGAACTTTCTGAGACTTTTTAATCTTTATTTATTTTTATTTGCTGGATAAATCTAGTTCTAGCCGATCACAATTTTCTTACTTAGCTATTCCTATTTTCTTAAGCAATTTCAGGTAAGGCAAGGCCCAATTTCCAAAGGTAAAAGAGATTGTCGTATTTTTTGTAGTTGATAAAAATGATTTAGAACGTGTAGAGGCTAATTTAGAAAATATCTTAATAGTATCTGCTTCTAGATTATCCATATACAATTTTTTTTGAACACCTCGATCTTTCTTTTGGGGTAAATAATTTTCTATAAACCATAAAACTTGATCTAAATTTGATTTATTGGGTACGAATTTAATTTGTTTATTTTTCTTTTTAAACATATTTATTTACCTCTTAATTACTGAATTAAATTTGCCATTTATATAATTTAAATCAATAGTAAAAGCATCAAAATTATTTTCTTTTTAATAATCGATAATCAAAAAAATAAATTAATAATTACTTTGTTTTTATAAAAGAAAAAAAGAGAGGGATAAAACCCCCTCTTAATTGATCAGTTTCAAAAAAGAATTTAATTTTTTGAGTCTTTCAATTTCATTTCTTTTTGTGTTTTCCTGATTCTTTCTTCAAAGACGGATCTTCTATATGGAGTAACTTCTCCGCTTTTAGTTGCCAAAAGTTGGGCTTCATATAGCCTATTGGCTCTTTTGATTTTTTCTCTTATTTGTAAGAGGTTATTCATGGTCTTTTGCAGTTAATGAGAATCCCGTTCCCTACTCCCATTTCATGCGTCCAGAGATATAAACTTGGATGAACGTAAATGAACGATAACATCTTAAAAAAAATTCTGCGAGAGTAATTTTTACTAAATTTTTCTCAAAAAAATAAATATTGAATAGATAGTATAAATAAGGTTTTGATATTTCCTAAATTAGGATAAGAAAATTGTTTGCGACCCATCATTATTATCCTGAATCATTATTTTTTTATTAGGGAAAATATCTGATAATATTCTTTTCAAATTTGAATTATCTGAATGAATTATATTACTCATATTTTTTGAATTAATTTTCCAATTTTCATCTACAAATAGTTCTTTATCATCGCCTTTTTTATTCTCCAGTGATGTCTTATTTAGAATCTTAAGTAACAGTTCTGAATCATAATCTTTAAATTCTTCAGGGCCCTCTTTAAAATTTTTAATCATGATTTAGAAATCTAATGTTTCTAAATCTTGCATAAGAAATTTGAAGAATACAAGGTATTAATTACCTAAAGATTTCTCTTAAGATAAAAAATCCAGATGCAATTACAATAATTTTCTTTAGAAAATTTAATTCCAAAATAGCTAAAGAATGATATTTAAAAAGATTAATTAATCATTTACACCATTTATTTACTTGTTAGGTTGCAATTGAAGGAATCAGAAAAAGATGCCAAGAGTAATTAACAAAAAAATTAGACTTTTAAGATGGTTAAACTCAGGCATGATACTACCATTTATCATTATGGCTGCATCATCATCAATCATTCTTTATGGTGTTTTATTTATCCTAATAAAATAATTTTTTAATTTAAGCAGCTAAGTTTTCCTCAGATTTAGACATAATTATTGCAGCTTTTTTTAATAAACTAACTACTTCTTTTCTTCCAACTGCATTATCAGCTTGACGCATTATTTCATAATATTTTTTATTTATTTTCTTCATAAATAGTTTTTATTTAATCTAAAATTACAACACCACATGATAGTGTCAACTGTAAATAATTCTCATATATTATTTCTTTGATTATTTTTGCACAATAAAAATTGCTCATTTATTATCCTTCAAGTTTTTTTAATTGATGATGCCAAAAAATCATAAATATCAAAATTAATAGTCCTTTTAATTAAGCTATATTGAAGGATTTGAAAACATAAAATAAACCTCCGATTAGGATCAATATCGCAGCTCCATAAAAAAGAAAAGGGATAATTGGATATTTATACAATGTAGTCCTTACTTTTTGTTGTATGGCTTTTTTATCAAGTTGAGGTAACTTTATATCTTCAGTTTTTTCTCTAGGCGGAATACCTAAATTTTTTCTTCTCTTTGCCTCTCCCATAATTAATACTGAGGAATTCCCATACATTTTAAATAATTTTTATCAGCTAAATCTAAAATTTTATTCCATTCTTCATGAGATATTTCCAAATTATTTTTAAAATCATTTTCAAATTTAAGAATACATCTTTTTTCTATATTTTCTGGAGAATTATAGTTTCTTAAAAAAGTAAAACTCAAATACGATAATGATGAAAAAACTATAAGTACTTTAGCGATTCTAAAATTATTCATATCTTGGATCCTATTTCCTTATAAATAAATTACTTTTGGTTTTATAATTAATTTAATCTATTTAAAAAAATTATCAAATGATAAATTCGGTAAATTTTAACCATTTGCCTATTCAGGATTTGGTTGTTTCAGGGTTAATAATCTTTATAATGTCGACGATTATTGCCAATATTTATGACCCATTATTAGGAATAACTTATGCATTTGGGAATATACTTACTCTTACTTTTTTGAGTTGGTTATACAAAGAGACTTGGAGTGATCCAAAGAAATAAATCAAATTTAAAAAAGATAAATAAAAAAACTACTTCTGTATTTTTAACTTTGAAGAATACTTTAAATTAACAATGTAAGTTGCAACAAGAGATAGTATCAAAAAAAATAATAAGCTCTCTAGAGTTGATTGAGGCATAACCATAATAAGTAACAAAAATAATACATTTCTACAAAAACGAATTCTGAAGAAAAATCAACCCTTTAATTATTTTTTATTTTCAAATTAATAAATCCCGATCCCAAAAAATGAATGTGCTATAAACAATAAACTAAATAATGTTAAGAAAATTAATCCTATCCAGCTTATTGTTTTTAGAAAAAATCCATATCTATTTTTAATTGGTACTAATTTGCTATTTATAGTATCCATTGCCATCCATGCAAATAACGGTGCGGTTAGAAAGCTTCCAGTCATTGCAGCAAATACAAAATCTTTTACTCCTATACCTCCAGACCTTGCAATAAGCAAAGCTATTAATGATGCAAAGATATGTATAATCATCCAGAGTTGAAATCTATTTCGCTCTGAATTGGAATCCATACGTCCAAAATCAGTCCCTCTCAATAAGCCTTGAATAGCAGAAATACTTCTTGGATATGCATCTAGACAAGTAATTGTAGTACTAAACATTGCGGCAAATGCTGCAGGTATTATGATCCATTTAGCCCAATTACCAATGGATTTAGTGTAAAGGAGTATTAACTTTTGAGCAAAGGAGACTCCACTTCCGGAAAGCATTCCATCGCCAGTACCATACATTGTTATTGCTCCAAGAGTAAGGAAGAAAATAGCCGTAACAACAGTTATTAAGTAACCGAGATTAAAATCAAATTCTGCTTCACTGATATTTGGCTTATAGTTTGAATCTTTCGCTCGAGAAAACATCCATAAAGAAGGCCAAACACATAACTCTACTGGGCAAGGCATCCATCCCATTAAAGGGATCAAAAAAGCTAAATTTGTTAACTTCCATGGGCTGATTTCTGGTTCAAAAAAACTCATATTTAAGGACTCATTTATTGACCCTTTGAACAAAAGCGATAAAACTGCAAATAATGTTAATAAAGTTAGTATAGATACTAAAAATTTTGAAATTCTATCAAGGGCTTTATATTTACCAAGAATTAATATCATTCCAGAAACAATCAGGATTCCTATCGACAAATCCATTGCTGGAAAAGTTGAGAAAAAGGGAATATTTGTTAAAAGGACACCAGAGACAAAACTTACAGCAGCTATTGTGAAAGTACCTGTAATTAGACTAACTATCAGAAATAAAGGAAGATATAAAGAATTCCTCTCTTTAAAACCTTCTAATAATGATTTACCAGTAGATGCCGTAAATCTAGGACCAACCAACAAGAATGGATATTTCAAAATATTAGTAAGAAGGATTAGGCCAACTAATGAAAATCCAAACCTTGCACCAGCAGTAGTGGATGATAATAAATGAGAACCCCCAATTGCAGCTCCAGCTAGGACAATTCCTGGACCTAAACTTTTTTGTATTCCTTTTGTTAAATTCATGTTTTAATCAAATGATTTAATTTACTTTTTGAGCCCTTCTAAATTTATTTTTTAATACTCTTTTTTTTACCCCAAAAACAGATAATGAGTGAAAAATAAGAAGTATAATTAAGAATCCTATTCGAAGTTTCATAAGATATCTCCTTCAAATATGCTTTTATCAGATATTTATTTTGTATTCAACCTCTTTTCTCCATAAAATCTTCAAAAACCTATCTAAAACATCTAATTCTTTTTTTTCAATATTTTTTAGATTTTTATTATTTTGTTTTTGCATAAATTATTGCCTAATTATTTCAAATTTAAACTAAGCTAAAAGAAACACAATAAGCAATACTTCTTAAAATTTTTTGTAGTTTTTTTTAATTTGATATGTATTTTTCTGCCCTTCTTAATGCTTTTATTGCTCCTCTGTAATCATGATTTTTTAATTTTTCCTCACTTTTACGTTCCAACATTTGTACTATTTCATTTCTCTTAATTGCATCAATTTTTAGCTTATGATCAAATATAAGATCGAATTTTGAAGAGTACAAACTAGATAATTCTTCTCTATATTTTTCAATAATTTTTTCATCACAAGATTTAGATTTCAATATCTCCTTAGCTTTAATTTTGTCGTCTAAAGCTCCTTTAAAATTTCCAAGTTTAAATTTCTTTTCACTTGATCGGGTTAGCTTAATAATATTTCCCAATATCAATTCACCAGAATCTTCCATTTTTTTTTGCTGACCAAAATTAATCCTATCAGCCTAAAGAAAAAAAAGAATTCATTTTTAATAATCAAATAAATAATTAATTAGCCAATAACAAGTCCTCTTTCAAGAAGTAAATCGAAAACCTCCACACTTTTCGTTTTCCCAAATTGTGGGGGCTTATGTAAATCTAATATTTCAGCAAGGCACATTATCCAATAAGTATCTTTTTTTAAATTAAGACTTTCGCATACATGAGAGGGAGCAGATTTAAAACATCCAAATTCTGTTGATATATTAATGTTCATTATTTGAGTTTCAAGTTCAAGACTTAAGAGTTCTATTTCTTGCTCAGAAAGGGCTGAACCAAATGAATATGATTCAATTAAAAGTTGGTAATTCATTAAAGAATTATTTTTTTAAGAAATCCAGCGTGTTATTTTTGTACCCTCATAAATATGTCCTGATGCTTCAACTATAGGTTTTGTTTCAAGATTCATAAAAATATCATATAAAACATTTTCTGGTCCTTGAAAAATTACAGTTGCCCTTTGAGGATCATCTAATGATTTACCAATATAAAATGTTTTAACTCCCATTTCTTTAAACATCGTCTGCTGTTCTTTTGCATTCATATGTGATTCATACTCCTCATAGGTATTACTTAGTTGAAAATCTAAAATAGTCGTTTCAATAGTCATAAGAATAATTAAATTTTTTTAATTCTAAATCTTTATCAAAAAAATTAATCTAAAAAAATTAGTTTTTATTAAGCAAAGTGTTAACTAATTTTAATTTATGAGTTATAAATCAACTATAAAAAACGATTTTAATTTTGGACTCAAAAATTTCTCAGAGAGAACAATGGACTAGTAAGCTAGGATTCATTCTCGCAGCTGCTGGTAGTGCAGTAGGTCTAGGAAACCTTTGGGGTTTTGCTTACAGAGCATCTCAGGGTGGAGGTGCGGCGTTTGTACTTTTATATATATTGATCGTTTTAATTGTATGTCTTCCAGTATTTGTTGCTGAAATGGCTCTAGGGAGAAATGCAATGGCAAGCACATTGCTTGCTCCTGTAAAGCTGGCAGGGAGGAATTGGTATCCATTAGGAATTCTTTTCTTTATAGCTCCTTTAGGAATAGCATCATATTATTCAGTGATAATGGGATGGACTGCAGATACCTTGTTCCATTCTCTATTTTTTGGATTACCAAAGAATTTAACTGAAGCAGAAACCTTCTTTGGCTCGATTAGTAGTGGCAGCAGTGTTTTGTTGGGCCACCTATTAAGTCTTGTACTTACAGCAATAATAGTTTCATCAGGTATAAAAAAAGGTATAGAAAAGGTTACTAGATATTTCATGCCAATCCTTTTCATAATTATTGTGATTCTTGCTATTTGGGCTACTTCACTTTCAGGTGCATGGGAAGGATATAAAACATTTCTACTTAAGTTTGACTTCAATGAATTGAGAAATCCTCAAACAATAAGAAACGCTTTTACACAAGCATTCTTTTCATTAAGCTTAGGTATTGGAATTATGGTTACCTACGCATCCTATTTAAATAAAAAAAGTAATCTTCCAAAACTAAGTGTAGGCGTTGCATCATTAGATACTTTGGTTGGACTAATGGCTGGATTTATAACTTTCCCAATAGTTTTAACATTCGGTTTAAGTGACGCTATTTCTGAATCCACTGTAGGTGCTTTATTTATCTCAATTCCAACAGGTTTAGGTTCATATGGTGCGGCAGGAAGAATTGTAGCTGTTGCATTTTTTGCACTAGCTTATATCGCAGCCATAACTTCATCTGTTTCATTATTGGAGGTTCCAGTTTCCTCTTTAATGGATAAATTCGGCTTTAAAAGAGAAAAATCGGTTTGGTTGATAACTCTTTTCCTATTCTTAGCAGGCATCCCTTCTGCATTAAATTTAAATATTCTTGGAACTGTTGATTCGATTTTTGGTGGCGTATTACTGATCTTTGGTGGATTCTTGGTTACTTTCTTTATGGGATGGGTAGTCCCTGGAAAATTTAATGAAGAACTTAGTGATTCAAAAGTTGGAATCAAAACGACACGTTATTTGAAATTCATGACAAGATGGATTGCTCCCCCAATTATTGGTTTTGGACTATTTATTAGTGTGTTTGATTTGCTCAAAGGCTGGGTAAGTTAGAAAATTTTTACTAGTAATATAGTGCGGAAATAGGGGGGTGATATAAGTCGATCAACAAATTAAATCGTGAAACTTTTTGCACATTATTTGAAAGCAAGCTTAAAAAAACTTTTCAATATATTTGTATTTGCAGTCGTTCTTGTTTAAAAAGTTGATGTGTTGGAGAAGTTCTTTTTTATTTTTTAAAAGCCAAAAAATTTTTTTCAAAAAAATGTCTTACCGCGGATCCTTTTTTTAATTAAGTATTAACTTTTAACTTTTATTTAATCTCAAACGTATCGCCAAAAACCATCCCTAATAGAATCTATATAAAATACATTTAGGTGTTTAATTTAAAGAAATTAGAGCGCCTAAAAGAATAGATAACAAATCTGATGTCAACCAAATCTGATTCATTAAAAGGAAAGCTTACAGAAAATTTTTCTGAATTTTCTCAACTATCTGACTATTCTTTTATGAATTCTCTTAAAGCAGATCCTCAATCAACAAAAGATGGAAATGATCATAAGCCGCGTTCAATATATTCAGGTCATTACGTACCAGTTGTTCCAACCGCTATTCCAGAACCAGAATATATTTCCCATAGCAACAAACTCTTTAAAGAACTAAAGCTAAGCTCAGATCTTACTAAAGAAGAGAATTTTTGTCGTTTTTTCTCAGGGGATATTTCTGTTGCTAATTATCCAATGAGTCCTGTTGGTTGGGCAACAGGTTATGCATTATCAATTTACGGGACTGAATATACCCAACAATGTCCTTTTGGAACTGGCAATGGTTATGGCGATGGCAGAGCAATTTCTGTTTTTGAAGGTTTATTCAATGGGAAAAGAATGGAAATGCAACTTAAAGGAGGAGGTCCAACTCCCTATTGTCGAGGAGCAGATGGTAGAGCTGTCTTAAGATCTAGCGTTCGAGAATTTCTCGCACAGGAATTAATGGATGCCTTGGGAATCCCTACCTCAAGATCTTTAACACTTTATGTCTCACGTTCAGAAATAGTTAGAAGACCGTGGTATTCAAAAGGGTCCAGATATTTTGAACCTAATATCATGGTTGATAATCATGCGGCAATTACTACGAGAGTCGCTCCATCTTTTTTACGTGTAGGCCAGATTGAACTTTTTGCAAGACGAGTTCGTAATAATGCGCATGATGAGGCCCTCAATGAACTAAAGATGATAGTTCAACATCTAATTGATAGAAATTATAAAGATGAAATTGAATATGAGATTTCAATTGAAAGTAAAGTAATAAAACTGGCTTCTTTTTACAGATCAAGACTTATATCACTTATAGCCAACTGGATGCGAGTTGGTTATTGCCAGGGTAATTTCAATAGTGATAATTGTGCTGCTGGAGGTTATACCTTGGATTATGGCCCCTTTGGATTCTGTGAATTATTTGATCCAAGATTTCAACCATGGACAGGTGGAGGTGAACATTTCTCATTTTTTAACCAGCCTTCTGCAGCGGCAATCAACTTTAAAACATTCTGTTCCTCTCTTAGTCCGTTACTTTCACAAAGCAAACAAGCTCAAGAAAAGTTAGATCAAATCGAAAAAGACTTTTCTGAATTAATGAATAAGGAATTGATGAAAATGTGGGCAAACAAGCTTGGTTTAGAACATTACAACGAAACTCTAATAAATGAATTTTTTAATCTCATGGTCATTTCAAAAGCAGACTATACAATTTTGTTCCGTAAACTCTCTGAAATACCTAATAACTTAGATTCTTTAAAAGAGAGTTTCTATTTACCAATTAATGATGAGCTCAATAATAGGTGGGAAGTATGGCTTGAAAACTGGCAATCAGTCTTGAAGAAAGAGGGAAATATTAAAGAAAAATCGACATCAATGAAATCCCTTAATCCAGTCTATACTTGGCGCGAATGGATGGTCGTTCCCGCATATGAAGAAGCTGAAAAGGGAAATTACAAAAAGATAAAAGAGTTACAGGATGTCTTTAGCAATCCATATATAGAACAACCTTCAGAAATAGATCAAAAATATAATCAACTAAAACCAAGCCAGTATTTTAACTATGGAGGAATATCTCACTACAGCTGTTCTTCATAAAAGTTCAATCCTCATGCAGATTGAAAAAATTACAGAAAAATTTTATTTATTTATGGCCGTATGCATTCCAACTATTGATACAAATCCCACATGAAGTATGGCCGGCTTCTTCCCAACGTTTTAAACATAGTGGGCGCCACCATTATTACTCTCTATAAATGCCTCACCCGCTCTAAAAAAATAAATTTCTTCACCCCTCACATGCTTTAATCTTCCTCTAGTAACATGAATCAACATTGGGGAAGGATGACTATGAATTGGAGTTTTCAAGCCAACTGGAATTTTTACTTTTAAGAGTCTTAATTCAGGCTTACCCTCGAGATAATTAAAATTTTTACTACTTAGTCCTTTTGAACTTTGAATAATAGGTATAACTTCAATCTTTTCTTCAGCAAGAGAAGGTTGTGGTAAAGCTAAAGTCACAATAAAAAGTAAGAAAATGGAATAAATTTTTTAATTTCATTAGATATTTGAGTTTCACTAATAATAGGTAGTTTCAAAAATAATAAATTAATTTATTTTTTGTATAACTTTTCTAATTGCTTAATTTCCTCTCTTAAATCCTTACCTCTATTATTTAATTTATTGTTCTTAATAACTATTGGGATAATCCACCAGGCTTGAAGACCTAAAAAGATAAATACTAGGATCAATAATTCAAAAGTACCAGGCTGCATTTGTAAAATAATCCTTCTTTGTTAATACAATTATTCTAAAAGTTATTAAACATTCATGAGATATTCAATATCTCTAGGCTGCCTCTAATTCAATGTTAAGTTCAATTCCCTTTGAAATAATTGCTTCTTTAAATTCAATAAGTTTGGAAATTATTCTTTGCTTCTCAGGATCAGTTTTGTGGATATCATCTACAACTTCCTGCATTGCAAGTGTTACTTTTTGCAGTTTGATTTCTAGATCTTCCCTGTAATTCATAAGCTTAAAGAAATTATCTTATTTATTAAAAAACAAAATAATTATTAGTAAATAAGTACTTAACCTTAAAAGGATTGACAGCAAAACAAGGAGGATATAATTTATAGTACAAACGTATCAATAATTAACCAGCTGATTATAAGATAAATTATGGAGCCTAAGTACTCATTTGGTTGTAGCACTAGCAAACCTAACGGATGTCTGCTAAATGCCGAAGGCAGCAGAATGATCTTTTTCGAAGAATGCAAAAATTCTCCTAAACCTAATTTAAAAATTCATACTCATCTTTTCTACACAAATCACCTTGGAGAACCAGGAGGGTACAAATCCTCTGAAAAACTCAACATAGATTCAGCTTGGAAAAAGTGGCACGAACTTCACCGAAAAGGATGGACAGAAGTATCGCACAATTACGGATAAGGGATCCCTCCAATAAAAAGTATTTTTGTTTATTTGAAAACTTTCAATCCTATTCATGTACAACTACAAATTAAATCAGGGTTTGAAAACAATGTAATCGTAGATACCAACAGCTTTTTTATAAATTGATTATAAATTTAAATACGAGTTAACCCGTTCCAATTTGTTGACTCTGAGGTTTTAACCGTTGACTCCTTATCTACTTCTAGTTTTGACTCGCTAGATTCAAGATTCAAAAACGGTATTTATATAACTTAAATCATGGAAAAAAAAATCGCAAAGAAATACGCCGATCTTATAGTCCAGGCTAATAATTCAACTGGCAGAAAAGAATCTTTGTCATTAATTAAACAAGCAACAAAATTAAAAATCAAACTTGATCAATACGAAATGATGTAGTTTCTTAATTATCGATAGGAGTTTCAAGATGAGGTAGAAACTAGCTCCTTTTTTTTTATCTTGCTATACAAATACTAAGAGATGATTTAACTTCTCTGCTTTAATAAAATATCGTGGAATTAACTGAGCTAATTAAGGATTATGTTGCTACAGAATTATTATCAAGTATTGAAATTGACTTTCTAGAAGGAGAATTATGGGAAACTACTCAACATATTGCAGAAATAAATACAGTCATAAAAGCTCCAAAAAATATATGTAAGAAATTAGGACTAGATGAAAATTCTTGTTGGCAATTATGTTGTGCAGCTGTTCTTGACTCCTCAAGACCATTAAAGAATGGACAAAAAAGAGTTGATGACTTTAAAAAATTAATTAATCGATATGAAATTAACTACATATAAACCAAAAGACTCAATGATACGTTTACTTATTGCATCAATTCTTTTTTTTATTCCACTAGGAGGTTTTGCTGATGAAAAGCAAAGAGAAATTGAGAATGAAGCTTTAAATCTTGTTATTAAAAAATATGGAAAAGGCTTAGAAAATAGTTTAAAAGGAACGAGAGTAACTCCCAGTTATCGAAGTTGGTATGAAAATGATTGTTTTGTAAGTATTGCAGCAGGTACTTACCAAGAAGATACTTGGTCGGCAATGAAGTGGTTTAGCGTTAATGTCTGTTCTGAATCAGCTGAAATAATGGAAGGTGAATGAAGGAAATAAGACGCCTATTAGTTCTTCAGCATTTAGAAATAGAGGGGCCTGGTCTTTTTGAACAATTTGCTAAAGAAAGAGATTTAAAAATAGAAATTATTCGTTTAGATAACAAAAATGCTCTACCGCAAACAAAAAAAGGTGACTTAATTTTAATTATGGGTGGGCCAATGGGAGTTAAAGATATTGGAAGCGAAAGATATCCATGGCTTAAGTTAGAAAGAGATTTTATAAAAAAAGAATTAGAAAATGAGAGACCTATAATCGGTGTTTGCTTAGGTGCTCAGTTGCTTGCGAGTGCGGCTGGAGGAAATGTAGAAATTCTTAAATGTGGATCACCTCCAAAAGCATTACCAGAAATTGGATGGTCTCAAATTTTTATTAATAAATCAAATAAAGACTTTAAAGCACTGTTTGAAGAACCTTTTCATGTACTTCATTGGCATGGAGATAGGATTTTATTACCTGATAAAGCAGTACTCATTGCTAGTAGTTCGCGTTGTAAGGAACAGTTTTTTAGGATTGGTAATTTTGCTTACGGATTACAATTCCATATAGAGACGACGGGGAAAATGATAAATAACTGGATTAAAGAAGATAAAGAGTTTGTCCTTGATGGATTAGGATCAAATGGTCAGGAAATTCTAAAAGAAGAGAATAAAAAATATATTGATAAAACTTTTTTAAAAAGAAAGCTTCTAATAAGTAGATTATTTGAATTATTAGATAATTAAAAAGGGAATAATTGATCATCCATTAAAAAAGGGCTTGATAAAGCCCTGAAAAAAATTTAAAAAGGATTTTTACTAGAAAATTCCTGGAAGAATTTGACCAGTAAAATAATAAGCTCCTACAAGAGCAAACATTCCAAGCATTGCGGCTTTACCATTAAGCTTTTCAGCTTTTTCGGTCATGATTTTTTTTGCGAATTCCATAATAAAGTGAAATAGTTTATATCTAAAAACTAATTATTCAAATTTCAGAATGATGTAGTTTTTTCTACCAAATTGATATCTTTCTAAAGATTTAAAAATTAATAATTAAAAACCGCATTGAACTCTTAAAATCTTGCGAACCAATCTTTAAAGCGTAGCGAGCCCAAAAAACAACTATTTAACAAAATATGTAACGTTTATGCGACAATAATGTAATAAATATCTTGAATATAACTTAATTTCGGCTTAATACTTTACATTTGTTAATAGTAGTGTTACATTAATTAACAATTACACAACTTCAATGGCTAATTCAAACGTTACTACTGAATCAGGCGGCAGACAGAACATGTTTCCTACTGAGACACGTCCTTACATAGATGAGTCTGTTTCTTACGACAGCTACCCACAAAATGCAGAAAAAGTTAACGGTCGTTGGGCAATGATTGGCCTTGTTGCGTTAGTAGGTGCTTACGTTTCAACCGGACAAATTATTCCTGGCATTTTTTAATGAGTCCACTTTCAGGTTTCTTAGCCGTAATTGTATTCTTTACAGCCATCCTCGTTGCTTATTTAACCAAGCAATTCCAAAACGAAAATTTAAACTATTCATCTTCTAATCAAATGAAAAACACAAACACAAAAGTCAAAACAATCGAAAAAGAAAAAGTTGTTGCTGAAACTCTTAACGGCAGATTCGCAATGCTTGGATTAATTGCTGCTGTTGGAGCATATTTAACAACAGGTCAAATAATTCCTGGTTTTGTTTAAAACTAACTATTTAATAAACCTACAACTTAGAAAAAATGGAAAATTCAAAACCAACTTATTGGCAAAACGCCGAGAGAACTAATGGAAGAATGGCAATGATGGGCTTATTTGCATTAGTTGTAAATTACGGCTTATTCGGCTGGATAATCCCTGGAATTTTTTAAAAATGAATTTAGGCTTACTTTTTCTTAAAGTAAACACTTTAGGAGTCATAACTCTCTCTGAACTTGATTGGATAACTAATCATCAATCTGAATTTTCAAGGTTAGATATGTCTTTAGTTATTAAAATCGGACGTCTTATGGATTCAGGAGTTGTTGAAATAGATAATAGATTACCTGTTTAACTTAAAAAATTGATCGTCATGAGTGTTTGTCAATAGGGATACTGACAAGCACTTTTTTATGAGGAAAAACTATATATCAAAAAAAAAGAGATTGTTTCTTAGCTTAAAACAATCTCTCAAATACCTAATTCTTACATGAAAATTTCAAGTAAGCTCACAGATTTTAACTGATTTTTTTTTATAGTAAATACTTAAAAATGCTTTTGTTATTTATCTTTTTAACCCACCTCTTTTAATCCATAAAAACCATGTAACCCAAATAGGAGGGAGAAATCTTATTAAAAAAGAAATTTTATAAATATAAAATGGCGCATTTTCACTTTGAAATAAATTTATCAAAAAAGTAGATATAGTGACCCAAAGTAAAATTATTAATATATTGGCTCCCAATAAAGCGAACTTATTTTGTTTAAATATTTTTGGCATGAGGTAAATTTTTTATATTCTTAATTTTAAATAATCTCGAGAAATTATTTATACATTTTCAAAAAAACTTTAAATTTAAAATCCATATCCAAATAAAAAAAATACTAAATTTTAATCCCTCTCCAAATAATATTCCAAAGACAATAGGAGGCGTAAATATTAAAAAAATAATAGAGAATATACAAAATAAAGCAAATGATCCTCTTAGAAAAAAATTTTTTCTTTTTTTTCTTCTTAAATTTTTTAAAGTATTCCATTCCCATTCGATAAACCTGTAGAATTTTTCTGAAAATAAAAATAAATACTTCATTAATATTATTAATCTCTATCGGCTTTTCCTATTTATAAAATTAAATTCTCCTGTTAGCAATAAACTTTATCCCCTTCTTCAGAAAGATAGTAAATTTTATTTTCTGAACTTACGAAGAAAGTTAATCCCTTATAGTGTGATCTTTTAAATTTATCTAATCTAAGTTTGTGTAAATCCCAATTATCAGTACTTATATCAGGATTAAATTCTTGTTCTTTTAAGAAAGGTACATAAGTTGGACTAATTGTTGTTTTTTGAGCTAACCCTCTATTTCGTTTTGAATAAAAAAGTAATAAAAATAAAAGTACAAAAAAAAGAATTAATAATATATTTGTCATTGTCAATTTTTCTAATTTGAAAAAACTTTATTTGGAGAATCAAGAACTTTTCACAATAAATTTCTTAGTAAGTAAAAAATCCTATTTTTATATTCTTGTATTTTTGAATACTTATCAAGGGGTTACCTAAATCAGATTATAAAATGAGTCGCATTTTCAACATGACTCAAAATTCCATGAATACCCCTTATGCAAAAAGAGTAGCTGAAAAATTTAGAGAGGCTCAAAACTATTTAAAAACTAATGGGTTTAGTAGATCAACTAAACATTTACTGGAAGATATTGAAAATTCTGTTGAAAAATAATGCCAATACCCCCTCACTTACCACAATTACAATATGGCTACGATGATGGCTTTACAACAATTGTTTTTGGGTTAATAGGAAGTTGCTTAGGATGTATCTTGATTTTATTAATTTCATTTTTTGAATTTAAATTCAAAAAGCAAAATAGTAAGCCTTAAGAGACTTACTAAACATTAAATAAGAACTCCATTACATCACCTTCGTTAACAATATATTCCTTTCCTTCACTTCTTAAAAGCCCTTTAGTTTTTGCATTGGCAATTGAACCTGAATCAATTAAATTTTGATACGAAATAGTCTGAGCTCTAATAAATCCTTTTTCAAAATCAGTATGGATGACTCCTGCTGCTTGTGGTGCAGTCATCCCATCTTTTATGGTCCATGCTTTTGTCTCCTTTTCTCCGGTAGTGAAATAAGTTTTTAATCCCAATAATTTATATGTTGATCTTATTAAAGAGCTTAATCCGCCTTCTTTAACTCCTAAACCCATAAGATAGTCTTTTTTATCTTCTGGTTCTAACTCTATTAATTCAGATTCGACTTGCGCTGATATTTTTATACATTCTGTATTTTCATTACTTGCAAAACTCTGAACTTTTGATGAAAAATCATTACCTTCAGCTAAATCATTTTCATTCAAATTTGTTGCGTAAATAATTGGTTTAGCAGTAAGAAAGCCTAATTGCTTAATTATTAAATTTTCTTCTTCACTCAAAGGTATTGATCTAACTGAAAGGCCTTTCTCTAGCTCTTTTTCAATTTTTTCTAGTAAGGTATCTTCTTTTGCTGCCTCTTTACTAGTTCTAACCTGTTTCTTAATTCTTTCTCTTCTTTTTTGGAGTTGAGATAAATCAGATAAATTCAATTCCAGATTAATGATCTCAATGTCATCCAAGGGATCTACCTTTCCAGAAACATGAATTACATCACTATCTTCAAAGCACCTTACAACATGAACTATTGCATCAACCTCCCTAATATTTGATAAAAATTTATTTCCCAAACCTTCGCCTTTACTAGCTCCTTTTACTAGTCCTGCGATATCTACAAATTCAATTTTTGTTGGGATAATATTTTGGCTAGAACTTAAATTACCTAACTCTTGCAACCTTTGATCTGGGACTGAAACTATGCCTTTATTAGGTTCTATAGTACAAAAGGGAAAATTAGCCGCTTGGGCCTTAGCATTTTCTATAAGTGCATTAAATAGAGTTGATTTTCCAACATTTGGTAATCCAATAATACCTGCTTTTAACATTTGAAAAAACTTATGGAAAAATTATCAAGAAAACATCTTCTAGTAATATAGTATTTACTTAACCAATCTTGGATAAGTTAATTATAATCGTCTTGATTATTTATTTAGTTCCTAAATATCCTCTACTTCTGCTTTTAAAAAGAAATGTTTGACTTAATAAAAAAAAATATAAATCTAAGAAGTGGAATTATATTGCTTTCTATAGCTATATTTTTCGTTTTTATAACCAATTCCTTCAAGAAAAATAAGTCAAAAGATATTTCTGATTTTGTAGTTCAAGTTGAAAAAGGAATCCTCTCAGATTCAATTAGTACTAGTGGTGAAGTTAAGGCAATAAGAACAAGCAATATTGGGCCTCGGAAGCAAGGCGTAATAAAAGAAATCAAAGTAGATGAGGGCGATCTTGTAAAAAAAGATCAGGTTTTAGCTTCTCTTGATGATGAAGATTTTATCTATAAGATTGAAGAACTTGAATTAAATGTAGAAAAACAAAAATCTGAATTTTTAAGAAGGGAATATTTATATAAAGAAGGTGCGGTAAGTAAAGAAGACTATGAAAGTTATAAAAATAACTACAACATTAGTAGCGCAAAACTTAATGATGCAAAAGCTGAAAAAAGTTTCTATCTAATTAAAGCTCCTTATGGAGGAAAGATAACTGCAAAATATGCTGAGATAGGATCTTATGTCACACCAAGTACAAACTTAAGTTCAGACCCTAAAACCAAAAACTTTATTTTTGAACTATCAGAGGGCCTAGAAATTGTTGCTAAAGTTCCTGAGAGTGACATTGGCAGAATAAAAATAGGTCAAGAAGCATCAGTAAGAATTGAGGCTTACCCC
Organism: Prochlorococcus sp. AG-347-K16; assembly: GCA_003281405.1. Taxonomy (GTDB): domain Bacteria; phylum Cyanobacteriota; class Cyanobacteriia; order PCC-6307; family Cyanobiaceae; genus Prochlorococcus_A. The sequence goes on from QCCD01000015.1 coordinate 25,118, forward strand.
TCAAAAAAATATAGTGCCATAGTTAAAAAAATAGCTACAAGAGCTGTAAAGGATAATAATGTAACCTCATTCGAAGTAACTTTAAATTTTAGAAAGATTTCTGAAGAAATCAAAATTGGAATGACTGCAGATCTTGAATTTAGAGTGGAAGGTAATGAAGAAAAAATCCTAGTTCCAACAGTTTCTATTGTCACAGAAAAAGGTGAAAAAGGAATTTTGAAAGTTGATAAAAACAATTCTCCCAAATTTGAAAAAATCGAAATTGGGATTAGTAGTGGAAATAAAACTTCAGTAATTGATGGATTAGAACCTGGAGAGCAAATCTTTATTGATATCCCACCTTGGGCTAAGAAGAGAAAATGAGTTTAAAATCTGAAAACTCTAAAAAACCAATTTTACTTTTAGTCGATGGCCACTCACTTGCTTTTAGAAGTTTCTATGCATTTAGCAAAGGGATTGATGGAGGGTTAACCACCAAAGAGGGATTCCCAACAAGTGTCACATATGGATTTCTAAAAAGCCTTCTGGATAATTGTAAAAATATTAGTCCTGAGGGTGTTTGTATTACGTTTGATACAGAAAAACCTACTTTCAGACATGAATTAGATCCAAATTATAAGGCCAATAGAGATGTAGCACCAGATGTTTTTTTTCAGGATATTGAACAACTAGAAATCATTTTAGAAGAAAGCCTTAATTTACCAATTTTTAAATCTCCAGGATACGAAGCAGATGATCTCCTAGGCACAATTGCAAATGATGCTTCTTCTAAAGGATGGTGCGTGAATATTCTTTCTGGAGATAGGGACTTATTTCAATTAGTAGATGATCAAAAAGATATTTATGTACTTTATATGGGTGGTGGTCCATATGCGAAAAGTGGAAATCCAACTCTTATGAATGAAAATGGAGTAAAAGAAAAATTAGGTGTTGCGCCAGAAAGAGTAGTTGATCTCAAAGCCCTAACTGGTGATAGTTCTGATAATATTCCAGGTATTAAAGGAGTAGGGCCAAAAACTGCAATTAATCTACTAAAAGAGAACGACACTCTTGATGGAATCTATCAGGCTTTGGACAAGATTCAGCAGAACAACGATAAGAAATATAAAGGATTCATCAAAGGTTCAGTTATAGAAAAGCTCAGAAACGATAAACATAATGCTTTTCTTTCCAGAGATTTAGCAAAAATAAATACTGAGGTACCTTTAATTTTAAGTAACGGTTATGAATTAAAAAATATAAATCAAGAACTACTTTCTGAGTCACTGAAAAAATTAGAACTATCAACACTACTTAGACAAATTGATATTTTCAATTCAACCTTCAGCAAAGGTGGTTTTGACAAAAATAATATAGCTAAAGAGGAGGAGAAGGCACCAAAAGTCGCAGGCAATAATGAATTAGAAAATAGTGAAAATAAAATCCCTAAAATCAAAGTAACTGTTGTAAATGATTTCGAATTACTTGATAAATTAATTCAAAGATTAGACAAGACTAATCAAATAGTTTCTTTAGATACAGAGACCAATAGTTTGAATCCAATCGATGCGGAACTTGTTGGGATAGGGTTATGTCTTGGAGAAGAAAATGATGATTTATTTTATATACCTCTTGGTCATCAAACAAAAAAGGAGACCCCCAATCAATTATCAATTGAAGATGTCTTCTCAAAGCTAAGAAATTGGATAGAAGATCCAAAAAAAGAAAAGGCACTCCAAAATTCTAAATTTGATAGACAAATATTTTTTAATCATGGACTTGATCTTAAAGGCGTAACCTTTGACACCTTGTTAGCAGACTACCTTCTTAATAATCAGGAGAAACATGGGTTAAGTGAAATTAGTTTTAGATTATTTGGATTTAAGCCTCCTTCATTTAAGGAGACAGTTGGAAAAAATAAAGACTTTTCATTTGTTGATATTGATGAAGCAAGTATTTACTGCGGTTATGATGTTTTTCTAACTTTTAAGATTGTCAAAATTTTTAAAGAAAGTTTTTCAAAGGAAAAAGATGAATTAATCAAATTGTTCGAAGAAATCGAGCTACCTTTAGAGCCGGTATTGTCCCAAATGGAAATGAATGGCATAACCATCGACATCCCTTATTTGGATAAACTCTCAAAAGAATTAAAAAGTACCTTAGAAGATATTGAAAGTAAAGTTTATGAGTTAGCAGAGGAGAGTTTCAATCTATCTTCACCAAAACAACTTGGTGAGATCTTATTTGAAAAATTAAATTTGGATAAGAAAAAATCACGTAAAACAAAAACAGGATGGAGTACAGATGCAGTAGTTCTGGAAAGATTAGTCGACGAACATGAAATAATTCAACATTTAATAAAACATAGAACTCTTAGCAAATTACTTAGCACCTATATTGATGCTCTTCCAAATCTTATCAACGAAAAGACAGGAAGAGTTCATACAAACTTTAATCAAGCTGCTACAGCGACTGGGAGACTAAGTAGTAGCAATCCTAATCTTCAAAATATCCCGGTTAGGACTGAATTTAGTAGGAGAATCAGAAAAGCATTCTTGCCTGAAAAAAATTGGAAACTTTTATCAGCTGATTATTCTCAGATCGAATTAAGAATACTCGCTCACTTAGCGGATGAAGAAATACTAATAAATGCATTTCATAAAAATGATGACATTCATTCTTTGACTGCAAGATTAATTTTTGAGAAAGAAGAAATTTCCTCTGATGAGAGGAGAGTTGGGAAAACAATAAATTTCGGAGTTATCTATGGTATGGGGATAAAAAAGTTTGCCCGTTCAACAGGAGTAAGTACTCCAGAAGCAAAAGAATTCCTAATAAAATACAAAGAAAGATATTCAAAAATTTTCAAATTTCTTGAACTTCAAGAAAGGCTTGCCTTATCAAAAGGTTATGTAAAAACAATTTTTGGTCGAAAAAGAGAATTTAAGTTTGATAAAAATGGACTTGGAAGACTAATAGGAAAAGATCCTTACGAAATTGACTTGCAATCCGCAAGAAGAGCTGGCATGGAAGCACAGTCACTAAGAGCCGCAGCCAATGCCCCAATTCAGGGTTCAAGCGCAGATATTATTAAAATTGCAATGGTTCAACTAAATAAGAAATTCATAGAAATGAATGTTCCCGCAAAAATGCTTTTACAAGTACATGATGAATTATTGTTTGAAGTTGAACCAGATTCTTTGGAAATGACGACGAAATTAGTAAAGAAGACTATGGAAGATTGTGTAAAATTAAATGTGCCTCTTTTAGTTGATATTGGAATTGGAGACAATTGGATGGAGACAAAATAAACCTTATGAAATACTTATTTTAAGATGATCAAACTTTTTAATACTTTAAGCAAAAAAGTTGAGGTTTTTAAGCCTATTGATGATGTAGTAAAAATTTATTGTTGTGGGGTTACTGTTTATGATTTATGTCATCTTGGTCATGCCAGAAGTTATATCGCTTGGGACGTATTGAGAAGATTTTTAATTTACAGTGATTTCAAAGTGAAGTATGTTCAAAATTTTACAGATATTGATGACAAGATCTTAAAAAGAGCGAAAGAAGAAAGCAGTTCAATGAAGGAAGTATCTGAAAAAAATATCATTGAATTTCATAAAGATATGGATTCTTTAGGGATAATGCGTCCGGATAGCATGCCAAGAGCAACGAATCATATATGCAATATCTGCTCCTTCATAACAATCCTTGAGGACAAAGGTTATGCATACTCTAGGGATGGAGATGTTTATTATTCTGTTTTTAAAAATAAAAATTATGGAAAGCTAAGTAATCAAAATTTACAAGAACAAAATATCAATCAGCAAGGAAGAATGGTTAATGAAGAAAATAGTAAAAAACTTAATCCGCAGGATTTTGCACTATGGAAAAAAGCCAAAGATGATGAACCATTTTTTGATTCGCCATGGGGTAAAGGTCGGCCAGGATGGCATATTGAATGTTCAGCGATGGTTAAAGATGAATTAGGAGATACTATTGATATCCATTTAGGTGGTTCTGATTTGATTTTTCCACATCATGAGAATGAAATCGCCCAATCAGAAGCAGCCAATGGCAAAAAGCTAGCGAACTATTGGTTACACAATGGGATGGTCAATGTAAATGGACAAAAGATGAGTAAATCCCTTAAAAATTTTAAAACTATCAGAGAACTAATTAAGTCAGGGATAAGCCCTATGACTTTGCGATATTTTGTTATGACTGTGAATTATAGAAAACCACTTGATTTTACTGAAGAAGCTTTAAGGAGTGCTTCAGAAGCTTGGAAAAACATTAATGTAGCCCTTTCTTTTTTGGACCTTACAAAAGATGCTTTTAAATCTATTGATAAGAATGGATCTATCGGAGACGAATATAAAGAGAAAATAAGCTTTGAATTATCTCAAAAAAAGCTTAAATTTTCTGAGGCTCTTGGAAATGACCTTAATACAGCAGGTGCTATTGCAATTATTTACGATTTAGCAAAACCATTAAAAAACTTTTTAAACCAATTCCAAAGGGTCGAAGGTTTTAAAATAGACCTAAATGAAAAATTCTTTCTACTTGAGAATTTTAAAACTCTTGAAAAGTTGACTGAGGTACTTGGTCTTAAAAAAGAGGTTTTAGTAAAAGAAAGTAAAATAACAGAAGAAGAAATATCATCACTTATTAATGAAAGATTAAAAGCAAAAAAGGAAAAGGATTTTGCGAAGGCGGATGAACTAAGGAATTTGTTAAAAGAAAAAGGTATTGAACTTATTGACCAATCAAAGGAACTAACAACTTGGATAAGGGTCTAAATTTTAAGAAAAAAACCAATTTGAAATTTTTGTTTTTTAAATACACCTTTAAATGGGAAAATATTATAAATATCAGAGAAAATTGAAATACATTACTGTGCTCGGTTCTACTGGTTCAATTGGGACTCAAACTCTCGAAATAGCTAGTGAGCAGCCTGATAAGTTTAAAGCCGTAGCTCTTTCGGCAGGAAGAAATATTAATTTATTAACAGAACAAGTTAAAACACATAAACCAGAAGTAGTTGCGATTGAGGATGAAAATCTTATTGAAGATTTAAAAGATAATATTAATAACTTAGATTTGGATAGTGCTCCCTTGGTTTTAAGTGGAAAGGAGGGGATTAACGCTGTTGCAGCATGGGACAAGGCAGATACTGTGGTTACAGGGATAGTAGGATGTGCGGGCTTAATTCCAACAATGTCGGCAATTAATGCGGGGAAAAATATTGCACTTGCTAACAAAGAAACTTTAATTGCGGCAGGACCAATTGTTATTCCTGCATTAAAGAAAAATAATAGTAGGCTTTTACCTGCTGATTCAGAACATTCTGCTATCTTTCAATGTTTACAAGGATTACCCAATTATGAAAATGCAGATTTTTCAACAGGAGAGATTCCTAAAGGTTTAAAAGCTATACATTTAACAGCTTCTGGTGGTGCTTTCAGAGATTGGGCCGTTGAGGATTTAAAGCATGTCACAGTGGAAGATGCTACTTCGCATCCTAATTGGAATATGGGAAAAAAAATAACTGTAGATTCTGCAACTCTTATGAATAAAGGATTAGAAGTTATAGAAGCCCATTATTTATTTGGGACCTCTTACGAAAATATCGAAATAGTTATCCACCCTCAAAGTATTATTCATTCAATGATTGAGATGGATGATTCTTCAGTACTAGCTCAATTAGGTTGGCCAGATATGAAACTACCCATTTTATATGCGATGAGTTGGCCTGAGAGATTTAAAACAAATTGGAAAAGATTAAACCTAAGTGAAATTGGAAAATTAACTTTTAAAGAGCCAGACGAGTTTAAATATCCATGCATGGGACTTGCCTATGCTGCAGGAAAATCTTCTGGGACTATGCCTGCAGTCTTAAATGCTGCTAATGAAATGGCTGTTGAACAATTCCTTAAAGAAAAAATTTCTTTTCAAGAAATTCCAACATTTATAAGTAAAGCTTGTGAATCACATATGGAGAATTTGAATTTGAGTCCCGAATTGGAGGATATTCTTGAAGTAGACAATTGGGCCAGACTTTTTGTTGAGCAAGAAATTAAAAAAGGGAAAAAATACGTAAGTATTGGATAAAAGTGAATATTAAAAGTCACCTAACTAACCATTTCTTACGACTATTGGATGCTGAACTTACAATCAAAGTCTTTAATCTTTAAACTTTATGCCACTCTAAATTCTCGCTTCATATTCATTTCAGGCAAGTCATTCATTGAATCTCTCCATTCCTGGGCCCATTCACTTTGACTATGTCTATAAATTCTAATTAGTTCATCTACAGAAGAATCATGATAATCTACTCTCAGATCTAAAAGAGGAAAGCCTAGTTCTCCACTAACTTTTAGAGCGCTTGAGGTTGAACGGAGGCTTCGTTTATCTCCACCTACACTTTCTCCTGCATTAAGAGCATTAAGTAGTCTTTTCCCTAATTTCATATTTGGATCACTTTGTTTGAAAACATCAGCCATCACCTCAAGAACTTCAATATTCTCTAGAAAATTGCCAGCTACAGAAAAGTTTTCTCCACTAATATGTCCGCTTGTCTGAAAACATTCTTGACCTGTCCAGCATGCGCTTCTCCCATACTTATCAATTAAATGAACCTGTCTTTTTTCCCTGCCAAAATCTTCTTTAATTAAATCTTCCAAAACAATTTTCGAATCAGAGCAAGATTGGAGTGACTCAAGACTTCTTATTCCTAAATAAGGATTAGTTTGCCCTTGAGTTGCAACAGCACCAACCTGTGATCTAACGAATGAAACTGTTGAGCCAACAGCTATATGGCAAGAAGAAACTGCAACACCAAATCTATTTTTTAAAGGATCAAAACCAATAATTGAAAATGTCATTTATGTCATTAGAGGCTTGTCTAAAAAATTCTTATCAATGGAAAATATTGTATTTAATAAAACCTCAATACCATTAGCACATTGATCAAGAGAAGTATATTCCTTATAGGAATGACTCAGACCATTTCTGCTTGGGACAAAGATCATAACCATAGGACAAATCCTACCTATTTCTTGTGAGTCATGACTTGCTTTGCTTGGTAAGATTCCAGTTTTAAATCCTAACTTTTCAGATTCATGAAATGAAGAGCTCACTAATTTAGGACATGACTTAGTGGGGATCACTTCAAATTGAGGTTCTATCTGTACTACGCATCCAGTACCTTCTTGAATTTCTGAGCATAGATTCTCAATTCCTAAGCTCATTTTCCCAATCACATCTTCATCCAAATCTCTCATATCTATTGTGAATACAGCCTCTCCAGGAATAACATTTGCCGCATTGGGATGTAATTTCAATTTACCAACAGTTGCGACTGCACTTTCAGAAGTAGTTTTAGCTATCTGTTCAATGCCAACAATAATTTTAGAGGCGGCCAAAAGTGCGTCATTTCTATTTGACATCGGTGTAGTTCCTGCATGATTTGCCTGACCTTTAACCCTAACGGTTATTCTTTTTTGACCTACTATTCCATTAACAATTCCGATATCCAAACCACCATCTTCAAGGACCTTTCCCTGTTCAACATGTAATTCAAGAAAAGCGAATATATCTTTTTTACTTCTTGCCGCACTTTTAATCTCAAGCCAATTTCCACCAATCCGAGAAAGATTATGAATTATTGAGCAAGAATTACTGGTAACAAAATCTTCTTCTTTAACAGATAAATTACCTGTAAAGCCTTTACAACCTATCATTGTCGATTCTTCATCAGCAAAGACAATTATTTCAAATGGTCTATTTAATTTAATGTCATTTTCCTGAAGAAAAAAAGCAATTTCAATTCCTGCAATCACTCCTAAAGTTCCGTCATACTTACCTCCCTTTGGAACAGTGTCGAGATGAGATCCAGTAACAATGGGAGGTAAATTATTATCATGCCCATCTAATCTTGCAATAATATTTCCTGCAGTATCAATTCTTATTTTCAAACCTAATTCCTTAAGGGTTTTCATAAAAAAATTTCTTGCATATATATCTTCGTCAGAAAAACCTCTTCTTGAAACAGAACCATTCTCAGAAACTCCGATTGAAGAAAAAGAATTTATCAAGTCTTGGATTCTCTCCCTATTTATTACCTGTGGTGGCTCTAGGATATTTAACCCAGCGCTATAACTCATACTTCTATTACTTAAACCTACTTAACGTCTCTTATTTTTAAAATAAAACCTGTATTGGTTTACACCCTTTCAGAAATTAATTTAAGAAACGAATTCAAACTTTCCAGCCCAAATTATCAGCCATCTTTTGAGCCTTATCAGGGATGTCCTCAATTATAAAAATCTTATATAAGATCTGAACACTTAAAAGATGATTGATTATTGCATCCAATTGTACTTTTTCTGAGGCATCAAGCTCTGAACTAAAAAATTTATTCAGCAAATTATTTACTTCTGTTTCATCCAAGATTCCAAATTCTCTTATCCTCTCAGGACTTAAAAACTCATCCACAATTTCCTGCATAGAACTTAAATTATCTTTATCTGCATGGGAAGGGGGAGCCATAAAAGGAAATTTTTCACGTTTATATAATGATTCAGGCAGCAATCCTGACATTGCTTCTCTTAAAACATACTTCTCGACATTGTCTTTAATCCTTAATTCCGGGGGGACAGCAACAGCAGCTTCAGCTAGGTAATGATCTAAAAATGCAGGCCTTGCCTCCATTGAATTTGACATATCCACTCTATCTCCTCCCCATGTGAGAATTTGGCCCTCAAGCATAGTCTTCATCCAAACGTACTGAGCCTGATCAATTGCGTATCTATCTTCTAACTGTTCAAGATCAAGTTCTCCAAAAATTGCTGCTCCAGGATCATAATTTTCCGTTAACTCTCTATATTTACTTGAGACTAGACTTTTTGCATAAGTTTCACATGCAAGCCAAGGTTGAAGGCAACTTGGCGTAAATCCTAAGAATTCCTTGAAAGATTTATTACTTATCTCTTCATTAGCTAGCATCGCGCCCTTGAAAATATTATTTGAATTTTCTAGATTTTCTTTAAAATTCTCAGATTCTGTATTAGAAATTCCTATCCCATAGGTATACATATCTTTTCTAAAAGCGGGATAGCCACCAAACAATTCATCTGAACCCTCTCCTGTCATAACGACCTTATAATCGAGCTCATTCACTCTTTTACTCATAAGGTATTTGGCAATTGCAAGGGTGTTATATATAGATCTTTCAGTAAACCATAGAACCTTTTCAAAATTCCCATACAGATCATCCCCATTTATTTTTAAAATCTCATGGTCTGCATTTGTGGCGACAGCCATCTCTTTTGCTATCGAAGTTTCATCATACCTTTCATCATTGAAACCAATCGTGAATGCCTTTACTGATTTTTGACTTATGGCAGAAGCCAATCCCAAAATTGAGCAACTATCAATTCCACCGGATAAATAACAGCCGACCGGAACATCAGCGACCATTCTTAATTCGACAGCTCTCAACAATTCTTTTCTAATATTTTCAATAAAATATTCTTCACTTTTTTCTCTTTCATAAGTGTTTTTCTTTGGGAAATTTATATCCCAGAACTTTTCCTCTGTTATCTGAAATTTATTATTTAATCTTTTGACCTTAAGAATATATCCAGGCTTAACTTGTTTAACACCTGCAAATGCCGTAGAGCCAGGTACCATTACCTGCATCAATTGATGAACCAGTCCTTCACCCGTAAATTTTCTTTCGACTGATGGATGGGCGAATAATACTTTTAATTCAGAGCCAAATATTAAGGAATCATCGGTCTCAATCCAGTATTGAGGTTTAATCCCAAAACGATCTCTTACAAGATAAAGACAATCCTGTTCTGCATCAAACAATGAAAAGGCAAATTCTCCTCGCAGATAAGATAATGATTCATCAATGCCATATTTCTCATAAAGCCTAAGCAATATTTCCGAATCGCTTTTTGAAGAAAAGCTTACGCCCTGTGCAACAAGATCAGCCCTGATTCTCTGAAAGTCATAAAATTCACCATTATGCGCCATCAGAATATGATTTTCGGCACCACCGACAAAAGGCTGTCTGGCTCGATTTTCATTTAAATCTATTATTGATAATCTCGCATGGCAGAATCCTACAGAAGCATCATCTGATAATTTATATCCAAAACCGTCAGGTCCACGATGGCTTTGAATAGCCGCCATATTTACAAGAATCTGAGGTTCAACAGATTTATCTTTTGATTTATTAAAAACCCCGCCTATTCCACACATCTAGTTAAACGACATCCATCACTCTTGTTGTTCTATCCATCAGACAGGTAAGTAATGCCATTCTTACAAATACCGCTCCTCTAGACTGAGCAAAATACCAATTTTTTGAGGTCTGATCCAATGATGTTGACAATTCAGGACCACGAGCAAGTGGATGCAATATTATGGAATCTTTTTTAAATGGCAACTCAC
>QCCD01000016.1 GCA_003281405.1 Prochlorococcus sp. AG-347-K16
ACCGATTATGGAGAATAGCAAATATAAAGAATTTACCCATGGGTAAGGTAGTAGGAATTGATTTAGGAACAACTAATAGTTGTGTCGCAGTAATGGAAGGTGGTAAGCCTACTGTAATAGCAAATGCTGAGGGTTTCAGAACTACTCCATCAGTTGTTGCATATACAAAAAATCAAGATCAGCTTGTTGGACAAATAGCAAAAAGACAAGCTGTAATGAACCCTGAAAATACTTTTTATTCTGCAAAACGTTTTGTTGGTAGGAGAGTTGATGAAGTTAACGAAGAATCTAAAGAAGTTAGTTATTCTGTAGAAAAATCTGGTTCTAGTGTCAAACTAAAATGCCCAATTTTGGATAAACAGTTTTCTCCTGAAGAGGTTAGTTCTCAAGTTTTAAGAAAGCTAGCAGATGATGCAGGTAAATATCTTGGTGACAAAGTTACACAGGCTGTAATTACAGTTCCAGCTTATTTTAATGATTCCCAAAGACAGGCTACTAAAGATGCTGGAAAGATTGCAGGTTTAGAAGTTCTCAGAATCGTTAATGAGCCAACTGCTGCGGCTTTAGCATATGGTTTGGATAAAGAAAATGAAAAGATTCTTGTTTTTGATTTAGGTGGAGGTACATTTGACGTTTCAGTTATTGAAGCTGGTGATGGAGTAACTGAAGTTTTATCTACATCTGGAGATACACATTTAGGTGGTGATGATTTTGATAGATGCATCGTAGATCACTTAGCAAATACTTTTAAAACTAATGAGGGAATTGATCTCAGACAAGATAAGCAAGCTTTGCAAAGATTGACTGAAGCTGCAGAAAAAGCAAAAATAGAGCTCTCAAATGCTACGCAAAGTGAAATAAATTTACCTTTTATTACAGCGACTCCTGAAGGACCAAAACATTTGGATTTGAACCTTACTAGAGGAAAGTTCGAGGAATTAGCAGCTTCTTTAATTGATAGGTGTAAGACCCCAGTTGAGAGAGCTATAAGTGATGCAAAAATTTCTACTAGTGAAATTGATGAAGTTGTTATGGTTGGAGGCTCATCTAGAATACCTGCTGTTCTAGATTTAGTTAAAAAAATAATTGGTAAAGAACCAAATCAAACTGTTAATCCTGATGAAGTAGTAGCTGTTGGAGCTGCAATTCAGGGAGGAGTTTTGGCAGGAGAAGTTAAAGATATATTGCTGCTCGACGTTACTCCACTCTCTTTAGGTGTAGAGACTTTAGGGGGAGTAATGACAAAAATGATAAATCGAAATACTACAGTACCTACGAAGAAATCTGAAACATATTCAACTGCTGTCGATGGACAAACAAATGTAGAAATTCATGTATTGCAGGGTGAAAGAGAAATGGCTTCTGATAACAAAAGCTTAGGAACTTTTAGATTGGATGGAATACCGTCAGCACCAAGAGGCGTTCCGCAAATCGAAGTTACATTTGATATCGATGCAAATGGAATTCTTAGTGTTACTGCTAAAGATAAAGGAAGTGGTAAAGAGCAAAGTATTTCTATAACTGGTGCTTCTACTCTATCTGATAATGAAGTAGAAAAAATGGTAAAAGATGCTGAATCAAATGCATCTGCAGATAAAGAAAAAAGAGAAAAAATTGATTTAAAAAATCAAGCTGAAACACTTGTGTATCAGACAGAAAAGCAACTTGGTGAGTTAGGAGACAAAGTTGATGCTTCAGCAAAGTCTAAAGTTGAAGAAAAAAGTAATGCTTTAAAAGAAGCAACTTCAAAAGAAGATTATGAATCAATGAAAAAACTTCTTGAAGAACTCCAGCAAGAGCTTTATGCAGTTGGTTCATCTGTTTATCAGCAACCAGGCAATCAGCCACCAGCACCTGGTGCAACAGGTGGTCCTGATCAGAGTGATTCAAATGAAAAAGGTGGAGATGATGTAATTGATGCAGATTTTACTGAAACAAAAGATTAGTTAAGGTAATTTTTAATTTCATTAGCAACCCATTTAGAACAAGCTGGGGCAAGTAAAATCCCATTTTTATAAAAACCTGTACATATAATTAGTCCATCTTCAAGATTTTTCATTATTGGTGAAGGTTCACCATCTGGTCTAGACCTAATTCCGTACCACTTTTTAGAAATTTTTCCTTTCTCCAGCCAATTTGGTTTTTTATCGAGAAAATGTGTGAGTTTTTCGAATGTATTGTTTTCTGGCTGAGTACTATATTCGTCAGTTGATCCAATAATAAGCTTATTTTTTGATTTTAGAATTATATTTTTACCATTTATATTGAATTGTTTTGGCAGCGATAACAAATCAACTTCTGCATCATTAATCTCAATTTCCATAGCTTGACCTAAAACAGGCTTTAATTCGATGTTGTGAGTTCGGCTATCTATTAAATCAATCGCTTTTAGCGAATTACACAAAATAACCATGTCAGATTTGATATTTTCATTATTCCTTGTCGTAGAAATCCATTGATTGTTTGATTTTCTTATTTTTATTATTTCTTCTTGTAAATAATTTACTTTTTTATGTTTTAGATATTTATCTAATGTTTGAAGTAACGATAAAGCATTTATTCTTCCATCTTTGAAGGAGATCATTCCTTTTATATTTTTTGTTTGGAAGGCTTTATTTATATTCTTGATTAATATTGAGTCTCTTTCGAGAATTATTAACGTTGGATCATTATTTTCATAAACAAATTTCTCTAATTTTTTAAACTTTTCTTCATTAGTAGTTAGTTGTATTAATGGTTTTTCGATATTTAATTCATAATTAAATTTTTGTAGGAACGTAATCCATTGTGGCCATAATTCAATGCTTTGTTTCCTGAGATCCCAGCTTCTGCCCCTTCTTTTTTGATACATATTACCCATTAGCAAGCCTAAAGCTGCATTGCTACTATTTTGGAGTTGAGTTGGATCTATTATCGTTACCTGGAAACCTAATTCTGATAATTCTAAGGCGTTAAATTTTCCAATAATCCCTGATCCAATAATAACTATTTTTGCTTTTTGAAAATTTTCTTTTAAGCTTTTCATTGATATATTAGATATGCTTGCTTATTTGACTTAATAGTTAAAGATTTTTTGGAACATCCTTCAATTATATTCAAAATTGTTTGTCCCGATCGTCCAGGCCTTGTAAGTTTACTTACAAGTTGGATTTCAAATTACGGTGGCAACATAAAACATTCTGATCATCATACAGATCAAGATGCAGGTTTGTTTCTTAGTCGAATTGAATGGAATAGTAACAATGAATCTTTAAATAGGGATGAAATTTATAAAGAATTTGAAAAAATTGCAGATGCAGTAAATGGACAATTTAACGTAAATTATTCTGATGAAATCCCTAATGTTGCTATTTTCGTGAGCAAACAAAATCATTGTTTGATTGATTTACTTTGGCGAGTAAGAAATGGAGAACTCAAAATGAAAGTTCCTTTAATAATTTCAAATCATTCTCATCTTGAAAATATTGCGAATGACTTTAATGCAAAATTTGTCCAAATTGATACCTTTAAAAATGATAAAACTATTGTTGAAGATCAATTTTTAAATTTACTAAAAGAATATGACATTGATCTTGTTGTATTAGCCAAATATATGCAAATTTTGAGTGACTCTTTTTTAAAAAAGTTTTCTTCAATAATAAATATTCACCATTCTTTCTTACCTGCATTTAAGGGCGGGCAGCCATATCATAGAGCATGGAAGAGAGGTGTTAAATTAATCGGTGCTACTGCTCACTATGTTACTGAAGATCTTGATGAAGGCCCGATAATAGAGCAGTGTACAGTTAATGTAAGTCATAGGGATGAAGTTGATGATTTGGTTAGAAAAGGAAGAGATATTGAAAGAATAGCTTTAGCAAGAGCAGTTAGATTACATCTAAATCATCAAGTATTTGTCTATAACAGCAAAACTGCTGTTTTTGATTGAAGATAGTTTCCTAGTCTTCTAATTCTATTTGTATTTGTCTTTCATAAATTGATTCTTCATTAAAAGCTCTTGCTATCAAGAAACTAGCAATGCAGCTGATTAACACAGGTTTCATTATTAATAAATTTTTTGTTAAAGCAAAAGCTAAAAACATTGCTGTTATTGGCGTTCGAGAACATCCTGCTACGAAAGCTCCCATTCCAGCAAAAATGTATGTACTAGGTGCATGTCCTGTAGCAATTTCTACCCAGCTCCCCATTATTAGTCCTATTGACCCTCCTAAAGTAAGCATTGGATAGAATAATCCTCCAGGAGCTCCGGATGCTGCAGCTAAACCTGTCGTGATAAATAGTACTAAAACTGCTAATAAAGCAATTCCAATACTTGTATTTTGTTCAGCTATTATTTTCTGTAATTCATCTAAATTATGAAATGTACTAGGTAAAAAAGAGTAGATACTTCCTAAAATAAGTCCACAGATACTCATTTTTAAAACAAATTTATTTTTATACCACTTTTTCCCAAGATTTTGCATTAACAAAACATATCTGCTGTACAATTCTGCAAATATCCCAATAATTATTCCTAGTAAAACTAAGTAAATAAAATCTACAGGTAAGAAAAAAACTGATGGGTCATATTCTTTTTGAATCAAAAATCCGAGGTTAAAATCAAAGCCTCCTGCTTTAGGATCTAAACCCAAGGCTTGAATAATATCAGCAGATGAATCTGCAATAAAAGTTGTAATTACTACTAATAATAAAATTACTGGTCTAGCAGAGTTTAATAACTCCTCTATTGCATAAATAAACCCTCCTAATGGAGCGCTAAATACTGCAGCTATTCCAGCACCACCACCTGCTGCTACTATTACTCTTCTGAAAGCTGTAGGAGCTTTGAGCCACTTGGCCATTTGCCAAGCTACCGATCCTCCCATTTGAACTGATGGACCTTCTGGGCCCAAAGGGAATCCACTACCAATAGCAATAATTCCTGATATGAGCTTTACTAATCCTACTTTTAAATTCATTGGAACTTTTTTATGTCTTAAGAAACCCATGATTTGACTCACACCTGAACCTTTTGCGGCAGGTGCTATATTTTTGATCAAATATCCTGCAATAGCTCCTCCTAGAGCTCCAAAAATAGGTAAAACCGCAATAGATGGGAATTGGTCTAATAATGCTAATCTCCAATTATTAATAAAGTAGATTCCAGTTTTAAAAGATATGCTTGTAATTGAAGCCCCTAGACCTGTTAATAAGAGCGAAAATGCAACGACTAGAGATCTTTGTTTTAATAATTTTTTGATGCTACGAGAAGAATTATTACTTGTTTTTTGAATATTATCTTTTATAAAGTTTGGCATGGTCCATGATTACTTTGTCAAACTGAAATCGTGTATTTCATCAAATTGAAGATAGCGATAAAGCTCATCTGAATATGGATTAATTTTATTTTTAGTAATATCTTGATATTCTTCTATTTCAGGTATTTTTCCAAGCAGTGCACAAACTGCTGCCAATTCTGCACTCCCTAAAAATACTTGCGCATTCTTGCCAAGTCTATTGTCAAAATTTCTTGTACTGGTAGAAAATACTACAGAACCTTCATCAACTCTAGCTTGATTTCCCATACATAAAGAACAGCCTGGCAATTCTAATCTTGCACCACACTCTTCAAATATTTTATAGTAGCCTTCAGCTTTAAGAGTTTCTTCATCCATCTTGGTTGGTGGACAAATCCATAATTTAGCTTTTAAATTCTGTACTCCTTCAAGAACTTTTGCAGCTGCCCTGTAATGACCAATATTTGTCATGCAAGAACCTATAAAAACCTCGTCAATATTTGTATTTGCAACATCAGTGATTTCTTTTACATTATCTGGATCATTAGGGCAAGCAACTATAGGTTGTGTTACTTTTGCTAAATCAATTTCAATGATTTCTTCATACTGAGCGTTTGAATCTGGTTGAATTAATGATGGTTTTTTTAACCAATTTTTCATATCATTTATTCTTCTTAAAATAGATTTTGAATCTTCATAATTGCTTTCGATCATTTTTTCTAGCAGGCAAATATTGCTTTTTAAATATTCTTGAACAGTTTCTTGGGATAAAAGTATTGTGCTACCAGCGCATGAGCGTTCTGCAGTAGCATCAGTAAGTTCAAAAGCTTGTTCAAGTTTTAGGTTTGGTAATCCCTCAATTTCCATAATTTTCCCATTGAATATATTTTTCTTATTTGCTTTCTCAACAGTTAAGAGTCCTTTCTTAATTGCGAAGAGAGGGATTGCATTTACTAAATCTCTTAGAGTAATTCCTGGTAATAATTCTCCCTTAAATTTAACCAGCACAGATTCTGGCATATTTAATGGCATTGATCCTATTGCAGCGGCAAAGGCAACGATGCCCGAGCCTCCAGGAAACGAAATGCCAAGAGGAAATCTAGTATGACTATCTCCGCCTGTACCAACAGTATCTGGAAGAAGCATTCTATTAAGCCAGCTATGAATTATGCCGTCTCCAGGCTTAAGAGCTACTCCACCTCTTTGAGATATAAAATCAGGTAATTCTTTATGGGTCACTAGATCTACTGGTTTAGGATAAGCAGCTGTATGACAAAAACTTTGCATCACTAAATCTGCAGTAAATCCTAAACAAGCTAATTCTTTTAGTTCATCTCTAGTCATTGGCCCAGTAGTATCTTGACTACCAACTGTGGTCATAATTGGCTCACAGGTCATTCCTGGCCTTACTCCATCTAAACCGCATGCTTTGCCTACTATTTTTTGAGCTTGAGTAAAGCCGGCATTACTTTCGGTTGGATTTTGTGGTCTGGTAAATATTTCACTAGGTTGATAATCTAATTTATTTCTAATTTTGTCCGTAAGAGATCTTCCAATCATAAGATTAATTCTTCCGCCAGCTTGAATCTCATCAGTAAGAGTTGATGGATACAAGTCGAATTTGCTTATTAATTCTTCAGTATTTGAATCTTTTTCAATTTTTTTAATAATGCCTGCATGAGGATATATTTTAATAACATCTCCTGTTTTCATTTGAGATACGTCAGCTTCTATAGGTAAAGCTCCTGAATCTTGTGCAGTATTAAAAAAAATTGGGGCTATTTTGCTACCAATTATTATTCCACCTGTTTTTTTGTTTGGAACAAAAGCAATATCTTCTCCTATATGCCAAATGAGTGAATTAATAGCAGATTTTCTAGAACTCCCTGTTCCAACAACATCTCCAACATAAGCTATGGGTAAATTTTGTTTTTTTAAATTATCAAGAATCTTTAGTCCATCAGGTTTTTTGAATTCCAACATAGCTAATGCGTGCATCGGAATATCCGGGCGTGTTGTTGCATGTACAGCTGGAGATAAGTCGTCTGTGTTTGTTTCACCGTCAACTTTAAACACTAAACAAGTAATCTCTTTCTCCAGAACTTTTTTATTTTTGAACCATTCTGCATTTGCCCAACTATTTACAACCTCTTTTGCATAAAAATTATTTTGAGATAATTCATAGATTTCATTAGCTGAGTCATAAACAAGAATAATATTTTTTAAAACTTCTGCCGCTTTTTTAGCAAGTAAACTATTTTTTCCTTTTAGTATTTCAACCAGAGAATTTACATTATATCCGCCTATCATTGTTCCTAGTATTTCAATTGCTTTTTCGGGATTAATTGATTTGCAATATTTTTCGGAATTTACAATAGCTGTAAGCCAGCTTGCTTTTACATAAGCAGCTTCATCAACTCCTGGTGGTACTCTATTTATTAGTAAATCAAGTAAATAAGAAGAATCGTAAGAACTATCTTGTTCCAATAATTTTGTAATACAATTTGTTTGCTCAGCATTTAGAGGTAAAGGAGGTATACCTTTGGCTGCTCTTTCAGCTACGTGATCTGCGTAATCTTTTAGCAATGTTTCCAAATTCTTCATTAGTAAGGTTTAATGCCTAATCTATTGTTATTTTTAATATTGAAAAGGAGAGTATTCATAAATGCTTTTTTAAATATTCAAACTTCTTAATTAATCAATGACGACATCATCAAATAATTCAGCTTTAGAAAAGACATCAGATTTACATGTTGTTGAAACACGTCCATTAATACCTCCAAGCAGATTACATAATGATATACCTTTAGATCACGCCTCTGCCAATACAGTATCTAAAACAAGAAGATCGATACAAAATATTTTGCATCATAATGATCAGAAGCTTCTGGTAATCGTGGGTCCATGTTCAATTCATGATCTAGAGGCGGCGAAGGAATATTCAAAATATATTCAAAACTTCCGAGAAATTTATAAAGATAAATTAGAAATAATAATGAGAGTATATTTTGAGAAGCCAAGGACAACTATTGGCTGGAAAGGATTAATAAACGATCCTCATCTAGATGATTCTTATGATATTAATACTGGTTTAAGAAGGGCAAGAAGTTTGCTTTCATATCTAGCAACTCGTGGTATACCTTCTGCTACAGAATTATTAGATCCAATTGTTCCTCAATACATTGCTGATTTAATAAGTTGGACAGCTATAGGTGCGCGGACTACTGAAAGTCAAACTCATAGGGAAATGGCATCAGGATTATCTATGCCTATTGGTTTTAAAAATGGAACAGATGGTTCTTTTACAACTGCAATCAATGCAATGCAGTCAGCTTCAAAATCGCATCATTTCTTAGGTGTAAATGAAAATGGAATGGCTTCTATTGTTAATACCACAGGAAATCCAGATGGACATATAGTTTTAAGGGGCGGGTCAAAAGGCCCAAATTTTGAAAGTGAACAAGTTAAAAGAATTTCATCTGAATTGCAGCAATGTAATCTTCCCCATAAAGTGATGATTGATTGTAGTCATGGTAATTCCAATAAAGACTTCCGAAAACAGTCAGAAGTGTTAAAAAATATAGCTTCTCAAATTAGCAATGGTGAAAAAAATATTTTAGGAGTGATGCTTGAAAGTCATTTGAAGGAGGGAAATCAAAAACTTTTAAAAAAAGAGGATCTTCAATTTGGCAGAAGCATTACAGATGCATGTATAGATATAGAAACAACAAAGGAATTACTCGCTATTTTATACAATTCACTTAGCTAGTTATAAAAAAATTAAAAAATAATGCTGATGAAATTGGAACAATCAAGTTATCTATTCCTAAAACACTAAATTGTTCGAGCAAAGTTGCAAAAAAAGCTATTGTAAAATAATTTAAATTTAAACTATTTTGTTGGGCGTATCCTATTGAGCAAACTACTATCAAACTTGTTAAAAACATTGTCATAGTGCCAAATAAAGATTTTTTTTGTTTAAAAAAAATCCAACTCTTTGAATTAAGGCTTTTTCCTATTAACCCAGCTAATCCATCACCAAAAGTCATTATGAAAAATCCAGTAATTAATGCATATGGATCTTTATCCCAGAAAAGATAAATCAAAATAAATAAACTTAAACAATAAAATAATGTTCCATAACTCTCTCTCTCAACATCCTCTATTGTTGGAAACAATTTATAGTTGTAATTGATGAAAACAATTAATGAAACAATTCCTGTAAAAATTAGAGCAGAGTTTTGATTAATTTTTAAAAATTGAGCAATTGGTATTAAAGGTCCTATTCCTATATGTATTATTTTTCTTACGATTTCTTTGCTATCTTCATTATATTTTTTAAAAACTATTGATATTAGAAAAATTGAAAATAAATAAAATAAAATTACAGTAAATTTTATCAATTTGGTTAAGCTGCTTTTTGATGAGTTGTCATTACTCTAAGTTTTAATATTGCTTTAGCTTCTAGTTGCCTTACTCTTTCTCGTGAAACATTAATTTGTCTTCCTATTTCTGCAAGTGTTAATGGTTCTTCACCATCTAATCCAAATCTGAGCTTCATTATTTTTTGTTCTCTTTCATTTAATTGTGAAAGCCAAGTTCCTAAATGTTCTTTTTGAATAGTTCTATCCATTCCTTCCATCGGCTCTTCACAATTTGGATCAGGTATTAGTTCACCAAGAGTACTTCTATCTTCTTCGCCTCTTGCATGAGCATCTAGGGAGGCGCAAGGAGCACTTTGAGAAATTAAATCTTCTAAATCTTTTTGATCAATTCCCATTTCAGTTGCCATTTCCAATCTGGTAGGTTGTCTACCAAATTTATGTGATAATTCTCTAGAGACTCTTCTCATTTTGGATAGTTTTTCACTTATGTGAATAGGCAAACGGATTGTTCTTGCACTGTTATCAATAGCCCTTGTCATTCCTTGCCTAATCCACCAGTAAGCATAAGTTGAGAATTTATATCCCATAGCAGGATCAAATTTATCTACAGCTCTTTCAAGGCCAATAGCTCCTTCTTGCACAAGGTCTAATAATTCAAGCCCTTGGTTTTGGTATTTTTTTGCAACTGAGACAACAAGCCTTAGATTAGCTGCCATCATTCTATCTCTAGCTCTTTTGCCAATTTTAATTTGATAAAGATTTCGTTGCGTTCTATCAGTTTCAGGAATCTGTAGCAACTTTTTCATGTTCTGAACATGATGAGCTAACTCTATTTCCTCTGCTGGAGTCAAAAGAGGCACTCTGCCAATGCTACTTAAGTAATAGCCAATAGAATCTGAAGCGAGTCTGCCAGATTTTTTTTGGCTTTGTTTTGCAGTAAGACTGGATTTCGATTTGCGAGACTTGCCCGCAGTGTTTGGTAATCTTGGCTCATCAAAATTATTATCTGAAGAGCTTTTCGCAGATTCCAGAGGGATCCCCATCACCCTGGCCTCCTAAATAGTGGATTTTTTAAAAAGCTAGCACTGAAATCGAAATAAAAACTACTTTTACGTTGAAATTTTAAAGACAAAAATTTTTTTTTAAATGCTTATTTCTTGAAATCCCCTGATATTAATAGATTTTTTAAAAATTAAAAAAATTTTAAATTTTAAGTATTTTTTTAAAATGTTGTAAAAATCAATATTAATTTTATTTTTCTATTAGGTCAATTTGCGAACGATTATCCGAGGAATCTAATTCATATTTTGAATAAGAACCATCTTCTTTCATTATCCAAGAAAAGTAATCATCTTTAATGTAGGTTTGCAAAAGTGAGTATATTTTACATTTCAATTCATAATCCTCTATTGGAGTAACAGCTTCTATTCTTCTATCAAGATTTCTTCTCATCCAATCAGCACTCCCAATAAAAACCTCATTATTACCGTTGTTACAAAACCAAAAAATTCTTGAGTGTTCAAGAAAGTGGCCAATAATGCTTATGACTTTAATATTTTCACTTAAATTTTTTCTTTGTGGATATAAGCAACAAATACCTCTTATGATGAGGTTAATTTTTACACCTGAGTCTGAAGCTAAATAAAGAAGTTTAATTATTTCTGGATCTACTAAAGAATTCATTTTTGCAATTATTTCGGCTTTTTTGCCTTCCTTTGCATTTTTAATTTCTCTTTTTATCAAAAATATAAATTTCTCTCTCATCGATGAGGGAGAAACTAATAACTTTTGATAACTTTTTTGTTTAGAAAAACCTGATAAGTAATTAAATAACTCAAGTAAATCTGATGCAATATCAGGATCAGTTGAAAGTAATCCTAAATCTGTATAAAACATTGAAGTATTAGAGTTATAATTTCCAGTTCCAATATGGAAATAATTCCTTAATCGTCCTTTTTCTTTTCTTACTATTAAAGCTATTTTTGTATGTGTTTTAAATCCTATGATTCCATATACAACATGAATTCCAGCTTGTTCAAGTTGTTTTGCCCATTGAATATTATTGTCTTCATCAAATCTTGCTTTTAGTTCTACAAGAGTCATTACTTCTTTCCCGTTCTCTGCAGCTCTCATTAAAGCTGCAATGATCGGCGAATCCTTGGAAACTCGATATAAAGTAATTTTTATAGCCATAACAAGTGGATCATCAGCTGCTTTGTTTATAAATTCTTCAACTGAAGTTTTAAATAAGTCGTATGGATGATGTAGCAGAATATTTTTTTTTCTAAGTATATTAAAAATAGAATTAAGGTTTTTGTTCGCAGGTAAGTCTAAATTTTTTAATTTCGGGTGAGTTTTCCCAATTAGTAAATTTTCTTTTAAATCATCTCTATTAATTTTTGTAAGCTGATTAAAATCGTCAAGGCCTAAAAAACTTTTGCAAAAGTAAATATACTCTTTTTGTATTGAGATACTTTCAATGAGTAATTTCAGAATATTTTCTGGCATATCCGATTCAACTTCTAATCTAACTACGTCTCCACCTAATCTTCTCTTTTGCAAACTTTGTTCAACTGCTAAAAGAAGATCATCAGCTTCAAGTTCTTTTAATTCTAAATCTGCATCCCTTGTCACTCTAAAAAAAGAGTAATTTATACATTCCATTCCGTTAAATAAAGTATTTATATTATTCCCAATTAAATCTTCAACACTTATGAAAAAATATGTACTTTCATCATCGTGTTGAATAATTTCATTGGGAATTTGTATAAATCTATTTATATTTTTTGTTGGTATTTTTACTCTGACAAACTGATTTTTAGAATCTTCCCCATCCCTTATTAAAGCTGCCAAATTTAGACTTAAATTACTTATAAAGGGAAATGGATGTGCTGGATCAACAACCAATGGAGTTAATAAAGGAAAAATAGATGAAATAAAGTAGTTATTGCACCAATTTCTTTGATTTTCACTAAGGTCCTTATATTTTTTTAAAATTACACCTTTTTCTTTTAATTCATTATTTAGTTCATTATTTATATAGTTTTCTTGTAGGGTAGTTAACTTCTTTACTTCATTATTTATTTTTTTTAATTGCTCTTTAGGGGTAAGTCCATCAACACTTTTTTTTGTAACACCTGCTTCAACTTGAGCTTTTAATGAAGCTACCCTTACCATAAAAAATTCATCTAGATTATTACTAAAAATTGAACAAAATTTTACTTTATCTAGGATTTTGTACTCCTTTTCCATTCCAGTTAGGAGTACTCTTTTATTGAATTCAATCCAACTTAATTCTCTATTAATAAAAACATCAGCCTGGCTTTTCATTAAAATACTTTTGATTTTTGATTATTAAAAGAATTATTACTTTTACCCTCTGCAATAAGATATATCATGAAAAGTAAGATAACGGAACCAGCTATAAAAGGTGATTTAGGACCAAAACTATCATAAACCCTTCCTGCCATTGCAATTCCTAAAACTCCTCCAAGACTCTGCAGACCTTGAAGATTACTTAAAATTGATCCTTGTTTATCAATGTCTAATTTCTTTGATATAAGTGCTCTTAAGGTGGGCGTAATTAACCCTGCCCCAACGGCTAAAAATGATACAGCGGAATAAATATTAATTGTCGCATTTTCTTTGGGAGCAGTTATTAAAAGAGCACATGCTACAAGAATGAAGCCTGATCCAATAAGTGTTAATCGCATTTCTCCAAATTGCTTTACCAGAGGCCCAATTAGTCCTCCCTGAACGATAATTGCAATGATTCCAACTACAACAAGCGTTCCACTTGATGCTTTGGTCGTCCAATTTAAAGATTCTTGAAGGAAAAATATAAGGATATTGGTCAATCCAGTAAAAGCAATAAAGTAAATAAAAAAAGCTAATGATAATTTTTTAATCTTTTCTTCTTTGAAAACTGTAAATAGGTTATTTAAAGGGTTTTTTAGAATAGTTTTTGATTTATTTGAGTCGCTATTAGGCTTGGTTTCCGGTAAGTAAAAAAATACAAGGAGGAAATTTATTATTGGAATGATTGAGGCTATCAAAACTGGAATAATAAAATTATTATTTGTATTTTTTGCAAAAATTACAACAAAAATATTACCTAAGAAAAAACTTAAACCAAAAGCTACACCAATAAGACCAAATGTTTTTGCTCTTTTTTCAGGGCTTGAAATATCTGCAAGAATTGTTGTTGCAGTAGCTGCAGTCCCCCCACTTAAACCGTCAATTAGTCTTGCTAAAAATAATAAAAATAAAGGGATAGAGGCTATTGAATTTGACCAATCAAAAAGAACCGTAAAAGATAATATTGATATTCCTAGGACTGAACCAGTAATACAAAAAAGAGTGACAGGTCTTCTTCCATATCTATCACTCATAAGTCCTATAAAAGGAGAAGCTGTAAATTGAGCTAATTGGTAAGTGCATGATAATAAGCCATATGTACTTGCTTTAGAATCAAAAAGTAAAACAAAGGAGGGTAATATGGGTAACAGTATACTTTCACTTAAACGATCATTTAGAAGAGTGATAAAAGCACTAAGGAGAGTAAATTTTTTATTTGGTTTTAATAAACTTTCTTTCACAATATTTACCTTCATTTCCATTAACTTCTACTACCATACTTGTTAATGGAGACTATTGTGCCCGGCATTGTTTATTTAGTTGGAGCAGGTCCTGGTGACCCTGAGCTTTTAACTCTAAAAGCTTTACGCCTAATAAAATATTGTGATGCATTAGTTCATGATGCTTTAATTCCTGATGAAATAACAAAAGAGGCAGGAAAAAATACAGAAATTTTCCATGTAGGTAAAAGAGCTGGGAAGTGTTCTGTACCTCAGGCTGAAACTAATGCTCTTATTTTGAAATTAGCAAAAGCAGGCAAAAATGTTGTAAGGCTTAAAGGGGGAGATCCATTCGTTTTTTCTAGGGGTGGTGAAGAGGTATCGATTTTAGAAAAAAATGGAATTTCAGTTGAAATCGTTCCTGGTATTACTTCTGGGATAGCTGCCCCCACATATTTTGGTATTCCACTAACTCATAGAGATGCTGCGAGTTCCGTAACTTTTGTCACTGGACATGAGCGTGTAGATAAGGAAAAAAAGACAGTGAATTGGAGAGATTTAGCTAAATCATCAGATAGCTTAGTAATTTTTATGGGTATAAAAAATATTGAATTTATTGTGGAAGAATTAATTCTAGGTGGTTTAGATAAGAGTACTAAATGCGCTGTTATACAAGAAGCTACTTTAAAAAATCAAAAATGTTTGATAGAGAAATTAGATAATCTTCCAGATAAAATAAAAGAAAAAGAATTTTTAGCTCCGTCCATTATCATTATTGGAAAAATTGTTGAATTTAAGGTTAATAACAATATAACTAAAGTATCTGATGTCTATTTACCAGATATTAATAAAGTTCAACTATATAATAAATCCCAAAAGTAAATTGGATCGAATTTAGGTTTAAGCTTTAAATCATTAACTTGATTAATTTGTCTGCAAGATAAGCTATTAATTGCAACTATTATGTCATCATTTTGAAATTCTGGAGGGATTAATTCTTCTTTTACAATTTTCAATTTTAAAGCTTCAGAAACCATAATCCCCTCTAAACAGCCGCTCTCTTTTCTAGGAGTTATCCATTGATTATTTCTTTTAATTAGAAGATTAAATGTACTTCCACAACAAAGTTCACCTGACGTATTCAAAAGGATAGAATCATCAAATGATTTTTCATTAGCTTCTGTCAAAACTTGTATTGCCTGATTATATGAAAATGTTTTGCATTTACTTATAAGACTGAATTCATTTATTTTTTCCTTTTGACTAATGCAAACGCTTATCGGATTAAAATTTGGTTTGATTCTATAGAATTCAAGCCATAAATTATCCAAATCTTTTGTCTCTGAAGTGCTATCAATTGTTAGTGTTCGACCTTCATTAATTCCTCGACTATAGTTTATTCTTACTGAAGCAAATTGATCATTTTTAAGCGATAGCTTTCTAATTCCTTCTTGAATAAGTTGTCTCAAAGTCAATTTATGTATTTTGAGATTAATATTTAAAATCTTGCTACTTCTTTCTAACCTTTTCAGATGTTCATCAAAAAGAATAGGTTTGTTTTCTTTTATCAAAATGGTCTCAAATATACCATCAGCAAATTTTAATCCTCTATTATTAGCAGCAATCAATATTCTATCAATATCCAACCATTGATCCTTGTGCCAGCCTAATGTTTCAATCATTTGAGTGAATCAATTAACGGTAAAAGTTTCCACTTTAGTTCATCAGTTTCTTCTTCAGGGTTTGAGTCAATAACTATTCCGCAACCAGCATATATATTGATTTTTTTGTCTTTAATTAAAAATGATCTTATTAGTATATTGCTGTCAAACTCTCCATTCCAGTCAAGCTTCAAAAATGAGCCACAGTATGGTCCACGTTCACATTCTTCTAATTCAAAAAGTCTCTGGCATGATCTTAATTTAGGTGCTCCAGTTATAGAGCCCCCAGGCCAACAAGCTTTTAATAAATCAATCCAGTTTTTGTCTTTTTTTAATTTGCCTCTGATTACTGAAGTTAGATGATGAACTTTTAAGAAACTTTCAAGCTTTAATATTTCTGGCACCATAATACTTCCTGTTTCGCAAACTTTACTTAAATCATTTCTTATTAGGTCAACAATCATAATATTTTCGGCTCTATCTTTTTCGTTCGTTATTAAATCGATAGCATTAAGTGCGTCTTGATTTAAATCCTTATCTCTGGATCTAGTTCCTTTGATTGGTCTTGATTCTACAAAATTTTTATTATCTATTTTTATAAATCTTTCTGGCGAGGTAGATAATACAGCCTCTTTATAATTATCATTATTTATTATTATTCCTCCAAAGGGAGCTCTTAATTTCCTTCTTATTTTCAAATAAATATCTAGAGGCTTATAGTTTTTGGAGGATTCAATTTCGCATTTAGTTGTAAGGTTTGCTTGAAATATATCCCCTAAGGAAATTAATCTTTTCAATTTTAGAATATTTTTCTGAAATTTTTCAGCCATTTCTTCCAAATTGATTTTTGAAAAATCAAAATTCAAATTTGTTTTAATAATATTTTCTTCTTCAATATTTTTAATATTATTGATTATGTTTTTATAATTCATCAGTTCAGATGAGTTTGTGCCTTCGATAATTATTTCTTTTTTTATTAGATTACATTTAATGATTGGATCATATGATGCAATCCATAAAGTTGCCATATTAGATTTTCGCCATGGGTTTTTGGGTTCTATAAAAACTCCAGCTTCATAACTTAACCATCCAATCCAAAATCCTTTTTCAATATTTCTTAAATTATTAAATGGATTATTAGTTTTGTCTAAGTTATCGATATCTCTTGATTGGATTATTTTTTTAGGTTTAATTCCTATTATTGACCATTCCCCATTTTCTTTGCCATCACTGTCTAGCCAAGCTAATCCTTTATCTCCGAATTTTTTTGTTAGATGATGCGTAATCAGTGCTGGATCTATCCATTTTTCTAGAATTATTTTTTTTATTTTCATTTTTTATTATTGTTATTAAGCCATTTTTCATAAGCGGCATTTCTAATTCTGCAGCTATCACACTTACCGCATGGTTTTGAATTACCCGAATAACAACTCCATGTTTTGTCTAAAGGGACATGATTATCAAAAGCTAATTTAATAATTTCCTCTTTATTTAAATCTAATAGTGGTGTCCAAAGTTTTATTGGATTATTTTCTCTTCCTCTTTTATTTGATAAAACTGCTAATTCTTGAAATTTTTTAATGTAGTCAGGTCTGCAATCTGGATAACCAGAATAATCTAGTGCATTAACTCCTAATCCTATAAAATCGGCATCTATTGCTTCGGCATAACTTAATGCAACGGAAATAAATATAGTATTTCTCCCAGGAACATAAGTATTAGGAATTTTATTAGTTTGTACTCCTTCTATTGGAATATTTTTTTTTGTGTCAGTTAATGACGAGCCTCCCCATAAAGATAAGTCAAGCTTAATTATTTTAAATTCTTCGATATCAAAGTGTTTTGCAATTATTGACGCAGAATTTAATTCTTTTTTATGACGTTGACCGTAGTCAAATGAAAGGCCAAAAATTTTAGCATCGGATTTTTTGGCGATACCAGTAACTGTGGAAGAATCTAAACCTCCAGATAATAAAACTACTATCGATTTATTTTTAAGAGTCATATGATTTCAATTAATTTTTAAGTATTTGTGAGTTTGAAGGCTCAATTTCCAATCGGGGTTATTTTTTACGAAATCAATAGCGAGAGAAAAACCATTCGCATTATTCCATGCTGGCTGTAAATAAAAAATTTTTTCTTCTTTTTTTAAGCCATCTTCGTTTTTAGAGAGTTGATATTGTTTTAAAGTTTCTTTTTTTATCTGAATAGCAAATTCAATATCTTCTATTTCATTTATGATTATTTTGATTTCATTGCAGTTTTTTAAAAAATATTTTTTTGGAGGTGAGTGTCTTTTAGGAGATAAAGTAATCCAGTCATAGCTTCCTGATATCGAATTAACTCCACTTGTCTCAATATGAATCTTCATTGGCTTTTGTTCTTCTCCCATAGTCATTTTTTTTATGGCTTTGCAAAAATTATCCAAGTTATGTTGTAAAGGTTCTCCACCAGTAATAACGCAAAAAGATGCTCCTTTTTTTCTGGCAATTTTTATGCGATCTATTATTTTTTCAATTGATATAGAAGGGTGTTTTTTCTCGTCCCATGAATTCTTGGTATCGCACCACGAACATCCAACTTTACATCCGGCTAATCTTACAAAAAAAGCACTTTTTCCAGCGTGATAACCTTCACCTTGTAATGAATGAAATTGTTCGACTAAGGGTAAAAAATTTGTCATTTTCATTCAAAAAAATAAAGAATATTAATTTGATTGAGTTAACTTTTCTTGAGAGGCTTTTATTAATCCTTTAAATAAAGGATGAGGTTTGCCAGGTCGTGATAAAAACTCAGGATGATATTGACAGGCTAAGAAGTATGGATGATTTTCTAACTCAATTAACTCAACTAATCGGCCATCTGGTGATGTACCACTAATTTTGTACCCAGAATCTAAAAAACTCTGTTTGTAGTAATTATTAAATTCGTATCTATGTCGATGTCTCTCATAAATAACATCCTCATCATATAAGTTTTTTCCAGTTGTATTTTTTGTCAATCTACATGGATAAACTCCCAGCCTCATTGTTCCACCTAAATCAACTACATCTTCCTGTTCTGGTAATAAATGTATCACTGGATTGGGAGTGTTTGGGTCTAGTTCTGAACTAGATGCATCTGGAAGATTAGCTACATTCCTGGCCCATTCTATAACTGCACATTGCATACCAAGGCACAAACCTAAAAAGGGAATTTTATTTTCTCTTGCGAATTTTATAGCCGAAATTTTTCCATTGACCCCTCTATTGCCAAATCCCCCGGGCACGACAATTGCATCAACTTCACTTAAGTAAGTTTCTGCTGAATTTTTTTCTATCATTTCAGCACTCACCCAATGTAAATCTAATAAAGCCTTTTGTTCAATGCATGCATGTCTTAAAGCTTCAACAACGGATAAATATGCATCTCCAAGTTCAATGTATTTACCTACTAGAGCAACTTTGATTGGAGCTCCAGGATTTCTTAGGTTGTGTATTAGTTGCTCCCAATTTTTTAAATCACATTTTTTATCTTCAAGGTCTAAATACTTCAGGGTTTCTTTGCATAAACCTTCTTTTTTTAAGGAAAGAGGTACAGAATAAATGCTGTCTGCGTCTAAAGCTTCAATTACAGAGTTGATACTGACACCGCAAAAACCACTAAGCTTCTTTTTAAGAGCTTCATTGATAGATTTATCACTTCGGCATACAAGTAAATCTGGCTGAATTCCAATTGATCTTAATTCTTTCACTGAATGTTGTGTTGGTTTAGTTTTTATTTCGCCAGAGGTTTTGATGTAAGGAAGTAATGTTACGTGTATGTATGCAACATCATTCCTATTGACATCATTTTTAAATTCTCTTATTGCTTCTAGAAAAGGTAGAGATTCAATGTCACCAACTGTTCCACCAATTTCAGTAATAATAATATCTGCATTGCTGTTGGCGGCTACTCTATGGATTCTTTCTCTTATTTCTCCTGTTATGTGAGGTATTACTTGCACAGTTCCTCCGTTATAACTACCTCTTCTTTCTTTGTTTATAACAGCTTGATAGATAGATCCCGTGGTTACACTATTTAGCCTAGTCATTGCAGTATCAGTGAATCTTTCATAGTGACCTAAATCTAAATCGGTTTCAGCCCCATCTTCGGTTACAAATACCTCTCCATGTTGGAAAGGACTCATTGTTCCTGGATCAACATTGAGATATGGATCTAGTTTTAATATTGAAACACTATATCCTCTAGACTTTAATAATCTTCCTAAGCTTGCAGCTACAATTCCTTTACCAATGCTAGAAACTACTCCTCCAGTGACAAATACAAATTTTGACATTAAATATTTTTAATTAAGCACGTCCTCCTTATATTTTATTTAAACAAAAAACTTTTAGAACATCCATATATATTCTTATTCATCAATTGTTATTTCAATATCTAATTCTTTCAATTGTGATTCAGAAACATTTGAAGGTGCATTTGTGAGAAGACATTTTGCTTGTTGATTTTTTGGAAAAGCAATGGTTTCTCTTATTGAATCTGCACCTATGATCAGCATGGTAATACGGTCCAATCCAAACGCTATTCCACCATGAGGAGGAGCACCCATTTCTAAGGCTTCTATTAAAAATCCAAATTTTTCATCAATTTCTTTATCAGTAAGTCCTACCGTTTTCAAAACCTCTCTTTGCAAGTTCGCTTCATGAATACGTAAAGATCCACCTCCTAACTCCAAACCATTAAGAACTAAGTCGTAAGCATTTGCTATGGAGTTCTCAATTTCTTTTTTCAAGTTTTCTGAATCTTTAGATTTTATATTTTTTGGAGAACAAAAAGGATGATGTAAAGCCTCATATCTATTTTCCTCTTCATTTCTCTCAAACATCGGAAAATCAGTTACCCATAAGAAATTCCATTTACTTTTATCTATAAGATTTAAGTCTTTTGCGATGTATTGTCTCACTCTATCTAATGATTGGTTGACAATTTGTTTATCTCCAGCTCCCAAGAGGATTAAGTCTCCATCTTGTGCTTCGGTGATTTTTAAGATATCAGCTATGTGCTCTTCATTTAGATTATTTTTAATTGCCCCAATAGTCTCAAGTTCATCTCCTTTGACCCTTATAAAGGCCAAACCACCAGCTCCTGCATCTTGAGCTACTTGGAAGATATCGCCTCCAGGTTTAATTCTTACGTTGCTAATACTTAAATTACCTCCTTTGACTGTGATGGATTTTATAGAACCTCCAGACTTAATTGCCTTGGTGAAAATATTAAAGCCAATATCACCTAATACTTCTCCTAAATCTTTTAGTAACATTTGATATCTAGTATCCGGTCTATCAGTGCCGTAATTATCCATTGCTGCCTGCCATGACATTCTTGGAAAAGCATTATCAAAATCAATATTTAACACTTCTTTCCATATTTTTTTTATAAGATTTTCATTAAAAGATATTATTTCTTCTTCACTAATAAAGCTCATCTCAATATCTAATTGAGTAAACTCTGGCTGTCTATCAGCTCTTAAGTCTTCATCACGGAAACATTTTGCGATTTGATAATACTTATCTAAGCCTCCAACCATTAAAAGTTGTTTAAATAGTTGTGGTGATTGAGGTAGAGCAAAAAAATCTCCATTTGAAAGACGTGCAGGAACAAGAAAATCGCGAGCCCCTTCTGGAGTTGATTTTGTAAGTAATGGAGTTTCTACTTCAGTAAATCCAAAATTATCAAGAAATTCTCTAGCAACTTTAATAATCTTATGTCTTGTTTTTAAATTTTCTAGTAATTTGCCCCTTCTTAAATCAAGGTATCTATATTTTAATCTGAGTTCCTCTTTTGTATTTTCATAATCATGTATCGATACTGGAAAAGGTAAGTTTTTCTTAATTTGGTTGAGAATTTGCAAATCTTTAACCTTAAGCTCTAACTCTCCAGTACTTAAATTTTTATTTATGGAATCTTTGGGCCTTTCATTAATAATTCCGCTAACCATTATTACTGTCTCATTTCTTAGAGTTTCTGCCTGCTTAAATAGATCTGCGCCATCATCGGGGTTAATTGTTATTTGTAGGAATCCACTATGGTCTCTTAAATCAATAAAAATAACACCACCATGATCTCTTCTTCTATCTACCCATCCGCATAAATTAACTAATTTACCAATATCCGCATTATTGAGTTCTTCGCAAATTTTGTTTCTCATCTAAGTATGATTTATTTATCAATAACTTATAATAATTCTTTAAGGGTAAATTTAGTTAATAATTCTTTTTATAAAATGCTCTTTTTGTTATAACCCCTTTGAATTTTTTGCCTCTTATTAATATTTGTACTTCATTATTTATTAAGGCATGAGAAGTATTGATGTATGCAAAAGCTATAGCTTTTTGTTTAGTTGGAGACCAACTGCCGCTTGTGATACTCCCAATATTCTCTTCACCTTTATAAACTGCACAACCTTTTCTTCCTATTGCTTTACCCTCTATAGAGAGACCAACTAACTTTTTTTGAATACCTAATCTTGACTGCTCTTCAAGAAATCTTCTTCCAAAGAATTCATGATTATTTTCTAGATGTACTAGCCATCCTAACCCTGCTTCATATGGAGAAGTTTCTTCATTTATGTCTTGGCCATAAAGATGCATTCCTGCTTCAAGTCTAAGAGTATCTCTAGCTCCTAAACCACAAGGTGCAACATTTTTAGAAATTGAGAAATCCCATAAATTAATTGCTGCTTTTTTAGGTAAAAGTATTTCTAGACCATTTTCCCCTGTATATCCTGTCTTTGAAAAGAAAATTTTTTCTTTCGGCGAAATATGTTCAAAAATTTTATATTCACATCCAAAGTTAGGTATATGTGAGATCGAAGATTCAATCCATTCTTCAAATAAATCGAATGAGTTTTTTCCCTGTAGTGCTAAAAGTACTTTGTCTTTTTTAAAGTTTGTTATTGAAATTTTATTCTTATTTAAATTATTTTTTATCCACTGAAAATCTTCTTCATATCTACTTGCATTAACTATTAATAATAATTCTGATATGTCATTTTCTTGTATACCAAGGTCATAAATTATTAAGTCATCTATTATTCCTCCTTTATCATTGAGCATTACTGTATAAAGCCCCTGACCTTCAGAAAAGGAGTATAAATTAGTAGGAAAAAGTTTTTGAATATAATCCTTTGGATTTATTCCCTTAACAGATATCACACCCATGTGAGAAATATCAAATAATCCTGCTGAAGATCTCACTGATTCATGCTCTTTAATTAATCCTGAAAATGATATGGGCATTTCCCAACCTGCAAAATCCACTAATTTTGCATTGGATTCAACATATTTTGAATAAAGAGGACTTTTTAGCAAATCCATGAAATATTAAATTTAAATTTACTATTTTTACACTGTAGTTTAGAAATTTTTTATTGCATATTTTCTAATGACAAAATTAAGCTTCTAAGTACTTTGGCTGCAACTATGCTACTTACTCCGCTTTTATCAATTTCTGGAGATAATTCCACAATATCTGAAGCCACAATTTTAAAGTCTTTTAAAGTTTTCAGTATTTCTTCAAAATCATTCCAAAAAAATCCTCCCGGTTCTGGAGTGCCCGTACCTGCTAATAAACTGGGATCAAACCAATCTAAATCTATTGTTAAATAGATTGGAGACTTAGCGTATGGTAATAGAGCTTGTTTTAGCTTATCTGTATTTCCGCCTGGACAAAAGTTAACTAATTGGTTGTTATTATGCATAATTTCAAATTCTTCCTTAGTCCCACTTCTAATTCCTACTTGCAAAATTTTCTTTTCAGGTAGCACTTCTAAGCATCTTTTCATAGTACATGCATGGCTATGTTCATTTCCTATATATGATTCTCTTAAATCTGCATGAGCATCAAGTTGAACCAATATTAATTCTGGATATTTTTTTACTAATGCTTCTATAGCACCTCTTGTAATAGAGTGTTCGCCTCCAAGCATAATAGGACTAAGGCGTTTACTAATTAAATAATTTGTTGCTGATTTAACCGATTCAATAACGGACTTTGAGTCATTGTTATCAATTAGTATTGACCCAAAATCAACATACATAATATCCTCTAAGTCTTTTTTTATTTTTGGACAATATGTTTCTAAACAAGAACTGACTTGCCTTATTGCTTCTGGACCAAATCTTGCTCCTGGTTTAAACGAACAGGTCCCGTCATAATTAACTCCAAATATACCAATTGAGCAATTCTCAGGGCTTCTTTTTGCTCCCATATAAATTGCATTTTCGTTATCAAATAAATTTTTTGTCATCTTATGAATCTAGTTCTTTTACAATTTTATTTGGCATCATTTTGAATGCTGCATTTTGAAAATTCAAATTCCAAATTTCACATCCTTTTTCTATTCTCAGGGTTTCAGTGTAATTTTGCTTTGATAAATTTAGAACTTCTGAAGAAGCGAATGTCCAACTCCAAATCCCGCTTGGATATATAGGCACAAAGGAATACATAGTTTTAGAAACTTTAAATATATTTTTTAGGGTTTTCAAAATATTTATGTGAATATTTTTGAAGGATTCAGGAGATTCGCTTTGCGTTGCTAATATCCCCTTTGGTGTAAGTATTCTTTTACATTCTTCATAAAAAGAATCTGAAAATAGTAAATTTGAAAATTCTGAGGGATCTGCACAATCTATAAATATAACGTCGTAAAAATTATCTTTTGTTTTTTTTACCCATTGAACACCATCATCAACATGTATTTCTAATCTATTGTCATTCCATGCTTCGCCTCCAATTTCTTTTAGAAATTTTTTAGATATTTTGATTACCTCCTCATCAATTTCTACTAGATCAATTTTTGATATTTGAGTATATTTGACGCATTCTCTTAAACTACCCCCGTCACCACCGCCAATAATTAGTACATTAGATTTTTCGTCAATGCTACTTAATGCAGGATGCACAAGACACTCATGATAATATTTCTCGTCTTTTAATGATGTCATCCAACAACCATCTAGCATTAAAGCTCTGCCAAAATATTCATTTTCAATAACAATAATTTCTTGATATTTTGAGGTTTTTTTAATTAAAATTTTCCCATTTAGGCCGAATCTTGAGCCTTTATGGTATTCATCTATCCATGTTGAAATATGAGTCATTTGCTTTTTAAGAATTTTTTCTTTTAAGTTTTTGCTTAGCTATTTGCCAAAGCCGTTGAAAATCTTTAGGTGTTTGATTTTTAATATTATCTCCTGCATAATGTTCAATAATTGAAAATCTGTCTAAAAATTTTTTATTAGTTTTTTGAAGAGCTGATTCAGGATTTATTTTTAAAAAGTTTGAGAGATTCAGAAGGGTAAAGTAAACATCCCCGTATTCATTTTTTATCTCTGAATCATCTTTACTTTTTATTGCTTCCTTTAATTCATTAATCTCTTCTTCTAACTTTTCAAAAATCTGATCAGTACTCTCCCACTTAAAACCATATTCTTTAACAACATTGGTGATTTTATTTGTTCCAATCGTTGGCGGTAAATTTTTTATTTTCAAATTTATATTTTTACTAATCGATGATTCAATATGAGGTCTTTTTTGTTCTGAATTTTTAATATTTTCCCAAATCTGTTGCGATTTTTCTAGAGATACTTTTTCCTTTTTGTCGAAAATATATGGATGTCTATTAATAATTTTCTCGTTTAGATTTTTTATAACATCATCTAGTTTAAATTCTTTGTTTTCGTAACCTATTTCAGAATGCAGCATTACTTGTAACAAAAGATCTCCTAACTCTTCACAGATGTTATCCGCATTTTTTTCATATATCGCATCTATAAATTCACTACTTTCTTCATTTAAAAATGGGATCAATGATTTATGAGACTGTATTTTCTGCCATGGGCATCCCCAAGTTTTATCTTTCAATGATTTGACATTAGATATTAAGCTTTTAAAGCTCTCTAAAGTCTCTAAATCGGAATTTTTTTGCAAGTTATATCTATCGTTTGAGGACATAGGATAAATTTTATTAATTCAATTTTGCCTTAATCATGAAATATTTAAATACTTAGTTCAAATATTTCAACTTCATCCATTAGAATGGTTTATTATTAGGGCGATTAGCTCAGCGGTAGAGCGCCTGCCTTACAAGCAGGATGTCCCTGGTTCGAACCCTGGATCGCCCATTTATTATTTTTCTAATGACTGAGATCGTCAATCTTTCAATCAGTCAAAGTGCTGTTTCAGAACTATCTAGGCAAGCTTCTTTTGGAGGTTCTCCTGGAGAAATGTCAATTGATTTGGTTGAGGATAAAAATTGTTCCGAAGGATGGATGCATATTAAATTAAGGCCAGGTACAT
Source organism: Prochlorococcus sp. AG-347-K16 (assembly GCA_003281405.1). Classification (GTDB taxonomy): domain Bacteria; phylum Cyanobacteriota; class Cyanobacteriia; order PCC-6307; family Cyanobiaceae; genus Prochlorococcus_A. The sequence continues at coordinate 26,241 of QCCD01000016.1, forward strand.
GTAATGGATCCCCTATTTCAAGAACCGAAGGAGTAACTTTATACGCCGATGTAAAAAAGTTTAATTTACTGAAAGATTTAAAATTAGATTATTACGGTGATTTGAGCGGTGGTGGATTTCTTATTTCAACACCAAAAAATGCAAAACGTTGTTCCTGTGGTTCTGGCTTCAAACTTTTGTAATATTGAAGTGTCTTTTTTTGCAAACTAATATTATTTTCATTAATTGGCTGCTCTCAAGATAAAATAAACAAAAAGTTTATTGAAATAAAAATTTCACATGACAGAGATGAATGATCAATTATCTATAGAGAATTATTCACCTTTTGAAGTTGAGAAAAAGTGGCAAGAAAAATGGGAAAGTCTAAAGGCGTTTAGTCCTAATCCTGAGGATGATGGGGAGCCTTTTTGTGTTGTTATTCCGCCACCCAATGTAACTGGATCTTTGCATATGGGACATGCATTTAATACAGCTTTGATAGATGTTGTAGTACGTTTTCAAAGACTTTTAGGTAAGAATGTTTTGTGTTTACCAGGAACCGATCATGCTTCAATAGCTGTTCAAACTATTCTCGAAAAACAATTAAAAAGTGAAGGCAAAACAAGTGAGGATATTGGAAGAGATGAATTTCTTAAAAGAGCATGGAACTGGAAAGAACAAAGTGGTGGAAGAATAGTTTCTCAATTAAAAAGGATAGGATATTCAGTTGACTGGACTAGAGAAAGATTTACTCTTGATCAAAAATTAAATGAAGCAGTTATTGAGGCTTTTAATATTCTCTATAAAAAGAATTTAATTTATAGAGGCGAATATTTGGTTAATTGGTGCCCTGAATCTCAATCTGCCGTAAGTGATCTTGAAGTTGAAATGCAAGAAGTAAATGGTCATTTATGGCATTTTAAATACCCTTTAATTTCTGAAAGTGGTGAACAGCTAGATAAGTACTTAGAAGTTGCAACAACAAGACCAGAAACTCTTTTGGGTGATACTGCTGTGGCAGTTAATCCTGATGATGATAGATATAAAGAATTTATTGGTGTCAAAGTAAAAGTCCCTTTCGTTGATAGAGAAATACCTATTATCGCCGATTCGCATGTTGATAAAGATTTTGGTACTGGTTGTGTGAAGGTTACTCCAGCCCATGATCCAAATGATTTTGCAATAGGAAAAAGGCATAATTTAAAACAGATTAATGTAATGAACAAAGATGGAACTTTAAATATTAATGCAGGTATTTTTCAAAATTTAGATAGATATGAGGCTAGAAAGAAAATTATCAAAGAAATGGATAGCTTAGGCCTTTTGACAAAGATAGAGGATTATAAACATACTGTTCCTTTTTCTGATAGAGGTAAGGTGCCAATTGAACCATTATTGTCAACACAATGGTTTTTGAAAATGGATGATATATCACAAGGATGTCTTAATGAAATTGATTCAAAAAAACCATCATTTATTCCTCAACGCTGGGAGAAAGTTTATAAGGATTGGTTAGAGAATATTAATGATTGGTGTATCAGTCGGCAATTGTGGTGGGGTCACCAAATACCAGCATGGTATGTTTTAGTTGACTCTCGAGACTCAATAGAACAAAATACTCCATATATCGTTGCAAGAAATGAAGAAGATGCCTTAATCGAAGCTAATAAAAAATTTGGATCAAATATTAAATTGGTTCGTGATAAAGATGTCTTGGATACTTGGTTTTCAAGTGGTTTATGGCCTTTCTCAACCCTTGGTTGGCCAAATACAAATGATCCGGATTTTAAAAAATGGTATCCAAATAATGTCCTTGTTACTGGTTTCGATATTATTTTCTTCTGGGTGGCGAGAATGACAATGATGGGGAATACTTTTACAAAGAATATTCCTTTTAGGGATGTTTATATTCATGGTCTAGTGCGAGATGAAAACAATAAAAAAATGAGTAAAAGTTCAGGTAATGGTATTGATCCAATACTATTAATTGATAAATATGGTTCTGATGCTCTACGATTTGCTTTAATTCGAGAAGTTGCAGGCGCTGGACAAGATATCCGGCTTGATTTTGATAGGGAAAAAGATACATCTTCAACTGTTGAAGCTTCAAGAAATTTTGCGAATAAATTATGGAATGCAACTAAATTTGTGTTAATTAATAAAACCTCTAATAATAATTATTCGCTTAATGAGAGTGATGAAACTTCTTTAGAGTTATGTGATAAGTGGATTTTATCGAAATTGAATCAGGTAAATATAAAAGTCGCTGCTTTGTTGACAGAATATAAATTGGGAGAATCTGCGAAACTTCTATATGAATTTACGTGGAATGATTTTTGTGACTGGTATGTAGAATTTGCTAAACAAAGGTTTAATAATAAAGAGACTAAAAATAGACAAATATCTGAAAAAGTTTTAATAAAAGTGCTTAATGATATTTTGGTAATGATTCATCCTTTTATGCCGCACATTACTGAGGAACTTTGGCACGTGTTGCAATTAAAACCAGATAATGCATTATTATCTCTTCAAAAATGGCCAATTCACGAAAATAAATTTGTTGATAATAAGCTTGATAATTCCTTTCAGCAACTCTTTGAAATTATTAGGCTGATTAGAAATTTGAGAGCTGAATTAGGTCTTAAGCCATCAGAAAAAAGTCCTGTATATTTAATTTCAGACAATGATGAATTGATTGATTTTTTAGAAACTTTAGTTGATGATATTCAAACCTTAACTAAATCTTCTGAAGTATTTATTTTTAAAACTAATGCTGTTGATAAAAAAGAGTTCTCTAAATCTTTTTCCGGTATCATTAGTGATTTAGAGGTTTACTTACCTTTTCAGGATTTTGTAAATATAGATGCATTAAAGGAAAGGTTAACCAAGGATTTAAAAAAGGTTAATATTGAATTAGAAAATTTAAATAAGAGATTATCTAATAACAATTTCGTTGATAAGGCTCCAAAAGATATTGTTGATGAATGCAGATTTAAATTAAATGAGGGTTCGGTACAAAAGGAAAGAATAACTAAAAAAATCGAACTTTTGAATTGAGAATGAATATATTTCTTGAAAATATTTATAATTTGTCTTTTTTTTTTAATACTGGTTTTGGGATCTTTTCGTTTGTTTGTATTTATATTTTTATTGTTTTATTAATACTTCCAGCCTCTTGGTTATCTTTATTATCAGGTTTTTTATATGGCTCATATTTAGGATCAATTATCGTTTTCATTTCCGCTTCCATAGGAGCATCAGTTGCTTTTTTTGTATCAAAAAGTTTTTTTGCAAAAAAGCTAAAAAATCTTTTTAGCCGTTATCCAAAATTAAGTGTTATGGAAAAAGTAGTAGAAAAAGGCGGACTTAAATTAATTTTTTTAGCCAGATTATCGCCGATATTTCCTTTTAGTATTCTTAATTATTTTTATGGTTTGAATAATGTTAAATTTAGAGATTTCGCTCTTGGCCTTATTGGAATAATTCCAGGCACTTTTCTTTATTGCTCAATAGGTAGTTTGGCAAAAACTATTCAGGAGTTAAAAAATGTTCAATCACCAAATAATTTATATATTACTAGTATTGGAATTATTTCAACTTTTTTAGTTGTATATTTCTCAGCTAAATACTCCAGAGAATATTTTGAAAAATCCTAAGAATCTACTCTTTAATATTCCAATCTCTAATTGATGCAATTAAGATAAACCACAATAGTCTAAATTTACCTAGTAAGGTTTTGTTGGCTTCTAATTCGATATATTTTGCCTGTCCACAAGGTGTTTTTATGAAGTTGAAAACTGTTTTCTTCGTCATAAGTCTCTCAAAAAGTCCTGATAATTATTCCTATATTTTATAGCCAAGATTTTTATTTTTTCTTTTTTTAAAACCACATTTTTCTTTGACTACTTTGTTGAGTATTATTTTTTAGAATTTAAACTTTTTCTCCAGCTTTAAATCCTCTAAAGCATTTGAATCTAGGAAATCTAAGACTAAAAGTTACCGCATCCTTGGATTTCGTTTTAGCATCAGCTCTGATTTCTACAAGTTGACCTATAAGATGACGCCGTTTTGACCAATATTCTTGTCGTTGGATATCACTAAATCCGCTTCCACAACTAAGACTGTATTCATACCCATCATCTTCCCCTTCTACTAGGACAGCTCCTAGTCGACCTTTATTGCGACCTGTTCCTTCCTCAACTGATACAACCTTTAAAGTGACTTCAATGAAAGGTTTTGCTTTTAACCAACTGTGTGTTCTTTTGCATTCGTACATAGCATCAGGATCTTTAATCATTACTCCTTCATATCCACCTTCCACGGCAGCTTTATTTAGCTCTACAAATCTTTTTTGTCCCTCAATGGTGTCGAGATCTACATTTTCCCATTCAAGTGTTTTTACATGTCTTAGAAGCATAGAATGTTTTGCTACCCATTCTTTTACTAATAAACTTCTTGCTGTTTGACTAGTATTCCATCTCCCTTTTTGGAAGTTTTCAAGGGGACATAAGTCAAATAGGTGGAGAACTGCGTCTTTTGTTTGTTTGCCATCTTTTCTATGAACCTGTTTCATCAAATCCTGAAAGTTAGCACTCATTACTTCACCATCTAGGACTAAGTCGTGGGGTGCAGGATTTTCTTTTAACACGTTTTCTATTTCTAAGATAATATGACCAAAATTATGGAATTGTTTCCCATTACGAGAAAACATTTCTACTTTATTTTGTCTAATAATAGTTAAGACGCGCACTCCATCTAATTTGATTTCAATTTGCTTTTTTCCTATCATTTTTTTTTCATGATTTGCACTGTCATGAGCTAAGGGACATGAAAAAATAGGAATCGCATATTTGGGAAATTTCTTGGCTATCTTGTTGATTGTTTTTTCAGATACTCCACATCTAAGATCTTTAATTAAAACTCGTCTATAAAATCCATTCCACTCTTCTTTTTTGGCAGATTCCATAGCCGTAATAATTGCATCGCGAGCAGCGTGACCAGTAAGTTCTCTTTGAATAAGCTTATTTGCTAATACCCTAAAATCTTTCCATAAAAAATTTTGACTTTTTTCATTCTCTTTTTCAGGAACAATTTTTACACCAAAAGTTACCAATGGATCAAGTGCCATACGGATACCTTCAAAAAAATCATCTAAACCTTGTTCCATTGCTTCTGAGATGATTTTTTCTTTATCTAATCTACTTGGATGTAATTCTAATTGATGTATTATCTCTTCTTTATACAATTCTTTTTGCCTCACAAGAAATTATTAATTTACTTTTGCTATTCTGTCTATTTTCCAATCATTGTCAGTTTTTGCAAAAGTAAAATCTAATGGGAGCTCATCTTGTTTATCTTCTGATTTTAAATTCAAAGTTATTATGATTTGATCTTCTTGGACTCTAGGTCTTCCTGATTTTAAATTTCTGTATTTATTGAGATTTAAACTAGCTAAAAATTTAAGAAAGTCTTGTCGCTTCACATGAGTTTTATAAGTTTTTGTAGTCAAACCATAAGCTGCATCAATTCTGCCAGCAGCTATTTGATCAAAAAACTTTCTTACTAACGGATTAATTCCTCTGGCGCTTATAACTAATTTGACTGCATTAAAAGTCCAAAAAGAAACTAGTACAGCTCCTCCAACTAATAGTGCTTTAATTCCTATATCTTTAACTAATGTTGCATCCATGTTGATTTAAGTTTTTTATTACTTTAAGAAAAGAAATCGTTTTTGATGGCTTTTTTTGTCAAAATAATACTAATTTTAATCCATAATGCCTGTAATTCCTCTTTTACCCTTATTTCACAAATTTAATAGCCAATATTTTGAAAATTCTCTAGCGGTTAATAATCAACCTTTAGTAAAAGTTAGATGGAGTGATAATAGATTAAAAACCACTGCTGGTTTTTATAAAAGAAAAAGAATTAATGGTCTTGTAGATTCTGAAATTATCTTATCGAAACCTATTTTGAGTAAATTATCTACTAGTGAAATAAACAGTACTTTATGTCATGAAATGATTCATGCATGGGTAGATCGTATATTAAGAAAAAATGAGATACATGGTCCAAATTTCTTAGAAAAGATGAATGAAATTAATAAGAAAGAGAAGAGTTTTCAAATTTCTGTGAGGCACTCATTTCCTATTGAAAGGAGAGAATTAAAATACATAGGAACTTGCCAAAATTGTGGTGAGAAATTTTTCTATAGGAAAAGGATAAAGAATATTGCTTGTAAAA
>QCCD01000017.1 GCA_003281405.1 Prochlorococcus sp. AG-347-K16
GAGTTTATTGGAGAAAGTAATAACTTTTTATATCCAACTAATTTTGAAGAGGCAGATGAATGGTTAAATGATTTTTTTAAACATAGATTTTTCTTATTTGGAGATTATGAGGATGCTATTTCTAAAGAAAATTCTTTTTTATGGCACAGTTTACTTTCTCCTCTTTTAAATAGCGGCTTATTAACCCCAGATGTAGTAGTAAATAAAGCATTACTTTTTGCAAAAAATAATAATGTTCCTATTAATTCTTTAGAGGGTTTTATTCGTCAAATTATTGGATGGAGAGAATTTATTTGCCTCGTCTATAAAAAATACGGAACAAAGATGCGAAATAGTAATTTTTGGAATTTTGAAGATAAGCCAATTCCAAAATCTTTTTATCAAGGAAATACAGGAATTGAACCAGTAGACGTTGTTATAAAAAATATTATTAAATTTGGTTATTGTCATCATATTGAGCGGCTAATGATTGTTGGCAACTTTATGCTTCTATGTAGAATTCACCCCAACCAAGTTTATAAATGGTTTATGGAAATGTTTATTGATTCCTATGATTGGGTTATGGTCCCAAATGTTTATGGAATGAGTCAGTTTAGTGATGGTGGTATCTTTTCAACAAAGCCATATATATCAAGCTCTAATTATGTAAAAAAAATGTCTAATTTTAAAAGTGGCCCATGGTGTGAAATATGGGATGGCTTATTTTGGAAATTTATTAAAGATAATGAAAGCTTTTTTAGAAAGCAATATCGTCTGGCAATGTTAACAAGAAATCTCTATAAAATGTCAGAGGAAAAATTAAATAATCACTTAAAAACGGCCGATAAATTTTTAAGAGATATTCAATAAATTAAGAGTAATAACCTACAGTTGTCTTTGAAAAATTAAAAGAATATTATGTTATGCAGAAATATTAAGTACGGATGTTAACTTAGAAAAAATTAGATTTTCTAATGGAAATTGGAACACTTTTTTTAAAAAGTAATTCGACGGGAATTATCACTTTTTCTGAATTAGATTGGATAACTACCCATCAATCTAATTTCACTAGGTTGGAGGAATCCATAGCAATTAAATTAGGCAGAATGCTTGATGCAGGATCTATCAATATTGGTTGCCGTTTGAAATCCTGAATAAGTTTTTATTTTAATAATGAAGTATCAAAAAGAGAAAAAAATATTTTTTCGGGAAAGAGTCCATTCTTTAAATATCTTTATTTTTTTAGGATTTAACCTTTCACTTATTTCTATCTTAGGTTTTATTTGGTTTAATTCTGCAATTCAAAAAGTAGTTTAAATTTTTGAATTTTTTGTATATTAAAGTTATCTTTAAAAAATTAATTATATTTTGAGCATAGGATATTTACAAAGAAAGGCAGCTTGGGAAATTTTATTAAAAGTTAGTTCTGGTGATTTTTCTGATCATGCTCTTGAAAAGGTTTTAAAAAATTATCAATTTAATCCTCTTGATATAGCTTTTATTACGGAATTATCTTTTGGATGCATAAGGTATAGAAAATTTCTTGATCTTTGGACGGATCATACATCTAAAATTACTCATAAAAAACAACCTCCAAAGTTAAGATGGCTTCTACACATAGGATTGTATCAACTATTGAAAATGGATAAAATCCCATTTCCTGCTGCTATTTCTACCACTGTAGAAGTAGCTAAAAAAACAGATTTAAATGGTTTAGCGGGAACTGTAAATGCGATATTGAGAAATGCATCAAGAAAATTAGAACAAAAAATCTTTCCGGAATTATCTTCTGATAGAAAAGAAAGAATTTCATATCTTGAATCATTTCCATTATGGCTTGTGAATGATCTTTATAAATGGGTCGGCAATAGTGAGGGTGAAAATATCATTAAGGCATTTAATAAAAAACCATCAATTGATTTGAGAATTAACCAATTAAAAACTAATTTAGATAACTTTTTGAAAGTACTTCATGAAAATAAAATTGATGCTGAAATTATTAAAGATTTACATAATGGAATTACTTTAAAATCTAATCCAAGATCTATAAAAAATTTACCAGGATATAGTGATGGACTTTGGACAATTCAAGATAGATCTTCTCAGTGGATAGCACCACTCTTAAATCCAAAAGAAGGTGAAAAGATTTTAGATGCTTGTGCAGCTCCAGGAAGTAAGTCTACTCACCTTGCAGAATTAACAAATGATAGTGCTGAAATAATTGCCGTAGATAGATCAGCAAAAAGATTGAAAATATTGCAATCAAATTTAGAAAGGTTAAATTTGCAATCTGTTAATACCCTTAAGGCTGATGCTACGCGTTTGATTGAATTAAACCCTAAGTTTATATCTTATTTTGATAAGATTTTATTAGATGCTCCATGTTCAGGGATTGGAACTCTTTCCAGGAATCCAGATTCTAGATGGTCTTTGAGTAAAGAAAAAATAAAATCTTTAACTTTATTACAGGAAAAACTTTTGGAGGGTATTTTCCCTCTTTTGAAAAAAGATGGTACTTTAGTTTACTCAACTTGTACTATTTGTCCTGATGAAAATAATTTATTAATTGAACGATTTATTGAAAAAAACAAAACTTTAAAATTGGTTAGCCAAAAGCAAATTTTACCTAGTTTGGATTATCCTGGTGATGGATTTTATTCGGCAATAATTTCTTATAAATCTTAAAAATATAATTTATTTTTTAACTGGAATTTTATAAATTTCAGATATAAACTTCTTCCATAAATAAGCTGCATTCCCACTAGATAATTCAGATTCCTTGTTATCGTCGTAACCTATCCAGATCCCTGTTGTAAGATTATCAATGGAACCAATAAACCAGAGATCTTTATTTCCATCAGATGTTCCTGTTTTCCCATAAATTTTCTTTCCTTTTATAAAGGCTGCTTTTGAAGTTCCTTCTTTTACAGATTTTTCAAGAAGTTTATTTATTTTCTTGTTTATTTTTAAATCTAATATTTTCTTGGCAATAGATTTATTTTCCCAAATAGGTTGTTTTTTAAATGATTCTATTTTTTCTATGATTTCAGGGCTTTGAATCTTCCCATTATTGTTTATTGCAGAATATGCATTTGTGATGTTTAAAAGATTATCTCCGTAGGCGCCAATAGCTAATGATGGGAATTCCTCAAACTCTTGCTCGTAACCTAGTCCAAATGAATTCGCTAAATTAATAATATTTTTTAAGCCGATTATTTTTGTTATTGATATTGGAACGATATTTGATGAACTTTTAAATGATTCAATCAAAGATATTGAACCTCTATAGTCTTCTGAAAAATTTTTTGGGCAATAACTTTCCCAGCATATTGGTAAGTCTTCAAATTTATCGCTTAATTTTATTCCTTCTATTAATGCAGCAGCATAAGGGATTATTTTAAAAGTAGAACCTAAAGGTCTTACAGATGAAATCACTCTATTGTATTCATTAATTGATGGATTTTTGCTGGTTATCATTGTCCTGATTAGTCCTGTGTTTGATTCGATAGATAACAGACCAAATTCAAGTTCTTTAGGCCCTGCATATCTTGATATTTCTTGACCTTTTTCTTGCCAATCTTTGTTGATAGAAGATTTAATTCTTAAAAACTTATAATCATTTTTACTTCCAATGTTTTTATCTGTTTCCTGAAGAATAAAGTTTATTAGTAATTTATCATCTAAAAAATTATCAGCTATTTGATAATTTAACTTTATTTTTTCTTTAATAGCCTTATTCTTATTTGCAAAAGAAATATATCCATCAACATACATTGATTCAAGAACTTTATTTCTATTTTTAATAGCTAATTCTAAATTTTGATAAGGTGAATAAATTGATGGAGCTGGAGCTAATCCTGCAATCAATGCAATCTCTGATAATGTTAATTCTTCTATAAATTTTCCAAAATAAACTTGGGCGGCCTCGTCTACCCCGTATGCTCCTGATCCTAAATAAATATTATTTAAATATAATTTTAAAATTTGATTTTTGTTATATCTAAATTCAAGTATGAGTGATATAAAGATTTCTTTGATTTTTCTTTGAAAACTTAAATCATTATTTAGAAAAAGTATTCTAGCAACTTGTTGTGTAATTGTACTTCCGCCCTCTTTAACATAACCACTTCTAATATTTTGAATAAGAGCACGTGAAATACTTTTTAAATCTATTCCATTATGTTTATAAAATCTTTTATCCTCAGAAGATATAAAAGAATGTTTAAGAAAAAATGGAATTTTATGATAACTATTATCTATTTCAAATTTGCGGCTTAATTTGCTTAGTATCTTATTATCAGAAGATGATATTACGTAAGAATATTTGGTTCCCCGAGACTTTTTATTTTTAGATACGTCAAATTTTAAAGTACTAAATATTAGACTAAAAAAATAAAAAGATATTCCAGAAAAAATTAATATTGCAATTATTAAAACAAAAGATTTGAATTTAATCTTTTGCACCTTAAGCAACTAAAAAACTATGTCCTATCGCTAAAGCTGTAACTAACATCCCAGTTATAAGGAACGGTTGGGCACTTGCTTGATACTTGACATCAAACTTTAGAGGATCTCTTAGTAACCACATATCTTGAAATGTAATTTGTGGAATTACCAATAAAACCAAAATTACAGAGGCTAAATGTTGACCAATGATGACTAATACTACAACCATTGCTAATTGAAAAATATCAATCAGTCCTGCACTTATTCTACTTGCATTTTTAATTCCAAATACTACTGGTAGAGAATTTAAGCCTAGCTTTGAGTCTCCTTCAACACTTTTGAAATCATTAATAACAGCAATTCCAAGTCCTGAGAGGCTATAAGCAAGTGTTAGTATCGCCGTCACGATTGTTAATTTCCCAAACAAGGCTTGTCCTGCCCACCAAGGTAAAGCTATATAAGATGCTCCTAATGCATAATTTCCAAGCCAACCATTCTGTTTTAATTTGAGTGGTGGAGCAGAATATATATAACTAACAAAGGAACCTCCTAATGCCAAAAGTAAGACGGAGGGAAAGCTGTGCTTAGCATATAAATCTAATAGAAAAGCAACTATTAGACCCGCTATAAGTAATACCCAGATTTGTATTTTTACATCTTTAATTGAAATTTTCCCAGAAGGAATTGGTCTATTTGGTTCATTAATTGCATCAATTTCTTTATCAAAAAAATCATTTATGGTTTGGGTATAACCAGCCAGAAGCGGTCCACTCATCAACATACATGCTAATGAAGCTAGAACATTACTAAATGTCCATTCAAAATTCCCACTTGCAGCTGCTCCACAAATAACTCCCCATATCAAAGGGATCCACGTTATGGGTTTCATTAACTGTATACGGAGTTTCCATATACTTGATGTTTCAGAGGCACCTTTAATTCCTAATAGTTGTTTTGGATCAGTCACTTTATTCTTTAACCTTTCTCAATTTCTTCTGGGAAAAACCAATTTTGCTCACCATTCTGAAATTTTGCGGTGATTCCAATACTTCTGCCGTCTGTCATTTTATAGCCTGTTATTACGGCTTTAGGATTCGAGGATATTTGATCGATTAATTTAGCTGGTAGTCTATCTTTTACTTTGTTAATGTTAATTTTGATTTTACTACCGATTTTGGGTAATAATTTTGTTTCAGCCATAAGAGGTAAAATGGAAGCTATTATGCAAGATTAACAGCATTTGGACAATTTTTACTAAAATGGTAGCTCTTCGTTTAATTCCTTGTTTAGATGTCGCCCATGGCAGAGTGGTTAAAGGTGTAAATTTTGTTAACTTGAGGGACTCAGGCGATCCTGTTGAATTGGCTTGTAGGTATTCTGATGAGGGCGCAGATGAATTAGTATTCTTAGATATTAGAGCTAGTGTAGAAAATAGAAATACATTAGTTGATCTTGTCTCTAGGACTGCAAAATCAGTCAAAATCCCATTCACAGTAGGTGGAGGAATAGATTCTGTTTCTTCAATTAATGATCTTTTAAGAGCTGGAGCGGATAAAGTAAGTTTGAATTCTTCTGCAGTTAGAAATCCAGATTTAATTTCTAAAAGTTCTAGAGAATTTGGCAATCAATGTATCGTGATAGCAATTGATGCTCGAAGAAAAGTTAATAAGTTTGGTGAGTGGGAGGTATATGTAAAAGGAGGGCGAGAAAATACTGGTATAGATGTATTAAGTTGGGCAAAGAAAGTTGAGGAGTTAGGCGCGGGGGAAATATTGCTTACTTCAATGGATGGTGATGGAACACAGAATGGATATGATTTGAATCTGACAGAATCTATTGCAAATATTGTTGATATCCCAGTAATTGCTTCGGGAGGAGCAGGCTCTCTAGAAGATATCTATGATGTTTTCAAAGAAGGCAGGGCATCAGCAGCACTTTTAGCATCATTACTTCATGATAAGAAACTTACTTTAAAAGAAATAAAAACTTTCCTCCTCGAAAAAAAACTTTCAATTAGACCATATGAATAAAAATATTAATTTAATCCCAAAAAAATAAGTTAAAAATTTAAAAATGAAATTCACAAAAACTATCGAAGTCAGAAATATATTTAATAAAATTTCCTATAAATATGACTTTTTAAATAATCTATTAAGTTTTGGGCTGCACAGATTATGGAAAAGGAAATTAGTTAATTTATTGGAACCTTTAAATGGTGAAGATTGGGCTGATTTATGCTGTGGAACTGGTGATTTAGCATTCTTAATTTCTGAGAGAGTTAGTCCAAGCGGTTCAATTACTGGGATTGACAGTGCAGAGGATATTTTAAATATTGCAAAGAAAAAATCAGAGTTTAAAAAAAATAAATTTATTAAGTGGGAAATTAAAGATGTATTAGAAATTAATGATTATTCAAAAAATTTTGATGGGATATGTATGTCATATGGACTAAGAAACTTGAATAGTGTTGAAGAAGGAATAAAAAAAGTTTTTTATCTTTTGAAGGATAAAGGAAGGGCAGGATTTTTGGATTTTAATCACTCAAGAAGAAATTCTTTATCTAATATTTTTCAGAAAATTTATTTAAGATTAGTTGTAGTAACTATTTCGCGGCTTTTTAATTTAAGTCCAGAGTACGCATATATTGAAAAAAGTATTAGAAATTTTCCAGATAAAAATGAGCTTATAAATATTGCTAAGGAAGTTGGATTTGAAAAAGCTGTATATAGGACTATTTTGGGGGGGCAAATGGGAATACTAATTTTAACTAAATAAAGAATTTAGTTTTTTATTTTTCTCCAACAAAAAGAACACTTTCCCCATCTTTTGATTTCGCCCTCAGGAGTAGGGGAATTACATAGAGTACAAATGCACATATTATTTTGATGGATTCTGCTTGGATGCTTTGCCCAAACTATCTTTGCATTAGTAGCTTTGATCTTTTTATTTTTAATTTCATAATTTTGTATTATTTTTATTTCATTCAAAGTTATTCCAATTTTCTCGATTCTCTCTTTTAATTTATGCTTGTTATAGATTAAAGCTTGGCGCCACTGTGGATGATTTACTGCAATAGTAAGTATTTTTTTTTCAATATTTAATGGTTTGCATTCTTGAAATAGTTCCAAGCCGATTAAGTTCTTCCAATTTTCGTTGATTTTAGAAAGTTTATCTAAGTCTCCGCAGGATTTTTTGAAATTATCAAGACAATTTTTTAATGGATGTGGATTCCTTCTATTCACTATTTGCAAATACTGTTTGTCCAATTTGTAAAATTTACTTATTAAGACTAAAGTTAATCTAATCTTCAAAAAGATGCTCGTTGTTTTAATAAAGAATTTGTGAAAGTTTTTGGATCTGCAGCTAAGACAGTGTTTTGTTTAAAAAAAATTCAGGGTCAATATCCAACCTGGAGACTTTATTACAAAATAAAATGTAAAAGTACCGAAAATGAGCTAACAAACTTGCTTAAATATACTGAAATAAAGAAAAACCAGCCAGTAGCAATAATCGCTAGAGAACAGTTCTCAGGGGTTGGCCAAAATTCAAAAAATTGGGTTTCTCCAAAAGGCGGGATTTGGTTAAGTGCAGCTTACCCAATATTTTCAAAAGAATTTGCATGTCAAATATTTAATTTGTCTTTAGGTATTAAGTTATGTGAAATGCTTAGACAAGAGAATATAAATGTTTGTTTGAAATGGCCAAATGATATTTTTTTTGGTTCAAAAAAGTTGATTGGATTTTTACCAAGGGTAATAACAAGAGGCAAAGAAATTATCTATGTAAGAATAGGACTTGGAATGAATGTTTTAAATTACACTCCATCAGAAGGTATTTCACTATCAAAAGTACTTCAAACTAAAAATATTAATCATCATTATTGGACAGCCAAAGTTCTTAAATCTTTTAATGATGCAGTTGAATGTAATAAGAAAAAAGAATATGTGATTAAATCTGCAAATAAGTTTCTTACTAAAAGTTTTTTACCTAGTGGTTATTGTCCTCATTCATGGAAAATTAGAGATATTGATTCGAATGGGAATTTAAGAATTGAAAATGAAACTCAACTGAAGGTAATTAGAAGGTTTTGAATTTAATTAACTTTTAATTCAACTATTCTTCCATCCTTAAATCTGGCTATTTTTTTTGCGCGATTTGCAACTTCATCTTCATGCGTTACCAAAACTATAGTTATTCCAGATTCATGCAGTTTGTCAAAAAGATCTAATACATCTTCAGTGGTTTTTGAATCTAGTGCTCCAGTAGGTTCGTCTGCTAACAAAATTGCGGGGTTATTGATAATAGCCCTCGCTATAGCAACTCGTTGTTGTTGACCTCCGGATAATTGGTTTGGGCGATTATTCATTCTTTCTGAAAGGCCAACTTTTTTTAAGGCATTCTTACCTCGCTCTAATCTTTGCTCAGGCTCAATACCAGCATAAATCATTGGCAAAGTTACGTTTTCAAGTGCAGTTGCGTCCGAAAGAAGATGAAATTGTTGAAAAACGAAGCCTAATTTTTGGTTGCGTATTTCCGCGAGCTCATCATCAGATAAATTCTCAACAGGAATACCATTTAATTTATAAATACCTTCAGATGGTCTATCTAGACATCCAATAATATTCATGGCTGTACTTTTGCCTGAGCCACTTGCTCCCATTACAGCTAAATAATCACCTTTATAAATTTCTAAGTTTATGCTATCTAAGGCTTTAACAGTTAGATCTTCTTTCCCATATGTTTTAGATATATTTTCTAAACTCGCGACTTTATTAGACATTTATTGAAGAATTCTTCTAGGAAATATTATTTGCTGTAGCAATAATATCTTGTAAGAAAGGAGTTTCTGAAACTGCTGTATTAGCTAATTTAAAAAGAGGATTGGACAGGATTCCTCCAAGAGCAGTTACTGCGACACAAGTATAAAGTGCAATTCTCAAGGGAGGTAATCCTACAATTCCCCAATTAATTTCAGGATATGATTTAACTATTTCAGAAGCTTCCTGTGGTTCTTTAACTACCATCATTTTTATCACTGAAATGTAGTAATAAATAGATATAACTGAAGTTACTAATCCAACTATTACTAATATATATTGATGATTTGCCCAACCTGCAAAGAACAAATATATCTTTCCGAAAAATCCTAACATTGGAGGTAGACCTCCAAGAGATAGAAGACAAAGGCTTAAGCCTAATGTAATGAGAG
This sequence comes from Prochlorococcus sp. AG-347-K16, assembly GCA_003281405.1. Taxonomy (GTDB): domain Bacteria; phylum Cyanobacteriota; class Cyanobacteriia; order PCC-6307; family Cyanobiaceae; genus Prochlorococcus_A. The sequence goes on from QCCD01000017.1 coordinate 9,635, forward strand.
GATCTTTTTGGTAAAGTCCTGAATAATCAAGAATTCTGTCGGAACCAGTTCTTAGTGAGAAAAGTATTACACAAGAAAATGCACCCAAATTCATAAACAAATATGCAGCCAAATATAAAACAGCTGCTGATAAACCATCTTGTGTGCCAGATACTATTCCAATCATTACAAATCCGGCCTGTCCAATAGAACTGTAAGCTAGCATCCTTTTCATTGAGGTTTGAGCTAGAGCTACAACATTTCCTAGAGCCATGCTTAATATGGCCAAAATGGTAAATAAAAGTTTCCATTCTTCGTCAAAAGAAGAGAAAGTTGTGCTTAATATTCTTATTGCAAATGCAAAGCCCGCTGTTTTTGAACCAACAGATAAAAAAGCAACTACAGGCGTAGGTGAACCCTCATATACATCTGGAGTCCACTGATGAAAAGGAACAGCAGCTATTTTAAATGCAACTGTTGATAAGACAAATACAAGAGCTAGTGAAGTAATGAAGGATGGCTTATTGATAATCTCTAAGCCAATTGTCGCTAAGTTTGTTGAACCACTTAATCCATAAAGAAAAGAGGATCCATACAAATAAACAGCAGCAGCAGCTGATCCAACAAGAAGGTATTTTAAGGCCGCTTCTGAACTTCTTGGATCTCTCTTGAGGTAACCAGAAAGTAAGTAGCTTGCTACAGATAAAGTTTCCAAAGATATAAATACACTAATAAGGTCAGTAGATCCACACAAAAGCATTGCGCCAAGGGTGGCTGAAAGAACTATTGCAGCAAATTCGCCAATAGGGCTGCCACTTTGTTCTGTATACCGCCAACTTATAAGTAAAGATACTAAGGTTGACAAAGATATTATTGCTCTAAATGCGATTGCTAAATTATCTGAATTAAAGGACCCAAGGAATGCGCTTTCTACCGGATTACTCCATTGCAATGCCAAACTAACAAGAGAGCTTCCAATTGATAAATAGCAAATTATTGGTGCCCATTTTGATGCAGTTTTTTCTCCAGCTAAATCTACAAGAAGTGTTCCAACAATACCTAGTAAAATAAAAGCCTCTGGAATAATGGCTTGAGCATTTAAATTAATTGTAAAGATTTCGTTGGGCACTTTATTAAATTGGATTAAATTAGATGTTTGATTGTAAGGGTCTAAGAGTTAATCTTAACTTGATTATAATTTGTAGGTATGATTTTTGAAATTTTCATAAGAAATTACTTGAAAAACATTCAAATAATCATAATATGCCCAACAGAACAAAAACACCAATTTTTGAAATAAACCTTGGATCACACACTTGTTATTGTTGAAAGTCCCACCAAAGCAAAAACTATAAGAAAGTTTTTGCCCTCTAATTATGAAGTTCTCGCTTCAATGGGACACGTAAGAGATCTTCCAAAAGGAGCTGCTGAAATACCTGCTGCAGTTAAAAAGGAAAAATGGTCAAGGATAGGAGTTAATACAACAGAGGATTTTGAACCACTATATATAGTTCCAAAAGATAAGAAAAAGGTTGTCAAAGAGTTGAAAGATGCATTGAAAGGCGCGACCCAGCTATTACTGGCAACTGATGAAGATAGAGAGGGAGAGAGTATTAGCTGGCATCTCCTGCAAATACTCAAGCCTAAAATACCAACTAAGAGAATGGTTTTTCATGAAATTACGAAGAAGGCAATTAATAAAGCTTTAGACCAAACAAGAGAAATTGATATGGAACTTGTTCAGGCTCAAGAAACAAGAAGAATCTTGGACAGGCTTTTTGGATATGAATTATCTCCTTTACTTTGGAAGAAGGTAGCCCCCCGACTATCTGCTGGTCGTGTTCAATCAGTTTCTGTAAGACTTCTTGTTAGGAGAGAGAGAGAAAGAAGATCATTTAAAAAAGCTAGTTACTGGGGGATTAAAGCTTCCCTAGTAAAAGATAATATTACTTTCGAAACTAAATTATTTAGTTTAAAGGGTCAAAGAATTTCTAATGGTTCCGATTTCGATGAACAGACCGGCAAATTAAAACAAGGAAATAAATCTTTAATAATTGGAGAAGATAAAGTTAATGAATTATTGAAGTCTTTTTCCTCAGAGGATTGGAGAGTCTCAAAAATCGAAAAAAAGCCATCCATTCGTAAGCCAGTTCCTCCATTTACAACTAGCACATTACAACAAGAAGCAAATAGGAAGCTTCGTTTGTCTGCAAGAGAAACTATGAGATGTGCACAAGGTCTATATGAGAGAGGTTTTATAACATATATGAGAACTGATTCAGTTCATCTCTCCGAACAAGCCACAAGAGCTGCTAGAGAATGTGTTAGTTCTATGTATGGAAAAGAATATTTATCTAACTCACCAAGACAATTTAATTCAACTGCAAGAAATGCTCAAGAAGCTCACGAAGCTATTAGGCCGGCAGGTGAGGTATTTAAAACACCAAAGGAAACTAATCTAACTGGTAGAGACTTATCTCTTTACGATTTAATTTGGAAAAGGACAGTAGCTAGTCAAATGGCGGAAGCTAAGCTAACAATGATTAATGCTGAAATTAGCGTAGGGGATGGATTATTTAAATCGAGCGGGAAAACTATAGATTTTGCAGGATTCTTCAGAGCTTATGTCGAGGGAAGTGATGATCCAAGTTCATCCCTTGAACAACAAGAAATTATTCTCCCAAACTTAACAACTGGAATATGTCTTGAAGTTACTAATAAGGAATCTACTTTTCATGAAACTAAACCACCTGCAAGATATACAGAGGCTGCATTAGTTAAAGTTCTTGAAAAAGAAGGGATTGGAAGACCTTCTACCTATGCCAGCATTATTGGGACCATAGTTGATAGAGGTTATGCGAATATATCTTCCAATACTTTAGCTCCAACGTTTACAGCTTTTGCTGTTACTGCTCTATTAGAAGAACATTTTCCTGACCTGGTTGATACTACTTTTACTGCAAAAATGGAATCTTCATTGGATGAAATATCTTCAGGCAATCTTGAGTGGCTACCATACCTCGAAACTTTCTATAAAGGTAAAAATGGTTTGGAGGTAAAGGTACAGAAAACAGAGGGTGATATTGATGGTAAAGCTTATAGACAAGTTGATTTCGAAGACCTTCCTTGCGTAGTAAGAATAGGCTCTAACGGACCTTGGCTAGAGGGTACAAAAATTGATGAATTAGGTAATGAAATTCAGGCTAAAGGTAATCTTCCAATGGATATTACTCCAGGAGATTTAGATATAAAACAAGTTGATCAAATCTTAAGTGGTCCATCGGATCTTGGAACTGATCCAAAAACTGGGGAAAAAGTCTTTTTAAGATTTGGTCCTTATGGACCTTACGTACAATTGGGAAATAATGATCAAGATAAAGCTAAACCAAGAAGAGCTTCATTACCCAAAGAGTTGAAAACTGATGATCTAACTCTAGATGAGGCTCTTGTACTTTTAAGTTTGCCTAGATTGTTAGGAGTTCATCCTGAAGGAGGTGTTATTGAGGCTGATAGAGGAAGATTTGGCCCGTATATCAAATGGATTAAAAATGAAAATGAATCTGAAAATAGATCCTTAAAGAAAGAGGATGATGTTTTTACAATTGAGATAGAACGAGCATTAGAAATTCTTGCTATGCCAAAAATGGGTAGAGGTGGTCAAGAGGTACTTAAAGACTTTGGAAAACCTAAAGAATTTAAAGAAAAAATTCAAATATTAAATGGAAGATATGGCGTCTATTTAAAATGTGGCAAAACTAATATTTCGATTGCTAAAGATACTGACATAGAAAAAATTACCATAGATGACGCAGTATCTCTTTTAGAAGAAAAACTTCAAGATAAAAAAGGCGCGATTTTAAAAAAAACAAAGATTAGTAATAAAAAAACTATTAGGAAAAAGAAAAGTTAGAAAATTATGATTTCAAAAAAAAAAGAATTTTTTTTATTAATTTTTTTAATTTTCTTGCAATCATGCTCTGGAGGGAGGATTGGAAATTTTCTTGAAAGTAGTTTTAATGATTTAGAAAAAACAACCAAAAATGAAGATTTACAAAATAACTTATTAAATAAAAACGATATAAATTTAGAAAAAGAAAATAAAGAAATTAATGGTAAAAAAAATAAAAAAATTAAAAAAGTAGAAAAGCAAAAAAATGCTCCAGAAAATAAAAACGATATAAATTTAGAAAAAGAAAATAAAGAAATTAATGGTAAAAAAAATAAAAAAATTAAAAAAGTAGAAAAGCAAAAAAATGCTCCAGAAAATAAAAACGATATAAATTTAGAAAAAGAAAATAAAGAAATTAATGGTAAAAAAAATAAAAAAATTAAGAAGACTTCAAAAAAAAGAAATATTGATCTTCAATCTTACAAAATAATATTCATCTTAAAAGATGTAGATCCAAAAGACCCTACTGAAAAGTTAAGTTCCATATTAAGTAATTCTGAGGTAAATTTTGAAATAGAAAAGATTGAACGTATCTTAGATTCAAAAAAATAAAAGTATGAATAAAAATTAATTAAAAATATTCAACAAAAAATGAAAATAACAACAAAAACTGAAGCATTAAATATTGTCGAGACCTCATATTTAGCATCTCTTTCGTCTTTATTATGGGTCGCATTATATTATTTGCCAATTGGGGGAGCTTTATTAAGATTGATTTTACCCCTCCCAATGATACTGTTGCACTTGAGAAGAGGAACTAAAACTGCATTGGAAGGACTCCTAATACAATTTCTACTTTTATTCATAATTATGGGTCCTGTTAGAGGAACTTTATTTTTATTTCCTTATGGGATCTTGGCTTTTTGGTTGGGCTGGTGTTGGTTTAGAGAAAAAAGTTGGAGATTTAGTCTAACTGTAGGAGTTATTATTGGAACCCTTGGCTTTTTCGTACGAGTAGTAGCATTATCTACGTTGGTTGGTGATAATCTTTGGGTGTTAATTACCAGAGCAAGTTATGGTCTGCTAGAAAAATTTATTGGATTATTAAATTTACCTTTTTCCCCCTCAGTTTTAAGTATCCAATTAGGTGCAATTATTTTAATAATTTTTCAAGAAATAGTTTATGTCTTAACGGTACATGTAATTGCATATTCTTTATTCCCAAGATTTAAATTAAATATCCCAGATCCACCAAGATTATTAAATAACTTAGTTGATTTAAATAATTGAAAAAAGTAAAAATGTATAGTACAGAATTAGGTATAAATTTTTTTGGAAATGAATCCAACAAAAAAAGACAATTTAATAAAATAGAAATACTAAAAAATAATATTAAAAATTTAAAAATATTTCTTGTAATTGCAGGCACTAATACTTCTCAAATTCCAGGTATTTCCGCTGCAGGTATAAGTGCAAAATCAAGGAGAACAACTGCGCTCGCAGATGCCGAATTTTTGCTTGCGGGTGCTTCAAAAGATCATAAATATAAATTGCCTCTTCTAAATGCAGGAGTAACTCCTGCCCTAATCAGTCATGTTTGTTCAAAGCTCATAAATATTTATCCAGTTATTGTTCCTCTGGGAATAGGAGCAAAGCCTTATTTTAATCATTTGGTTGTAGAAGATAGAGATATGGGCCCATCAAATTGTCTTACTACTGGTAAATCGATGACTAAAGAGAGAGTTTTAAATCTCTATGAAAAAGGTCTTGCGATAGGAAAATCCTTAAAACAATCAGTTTTAATTTCTGAATCTGTACCCGGGGGCACCACAACTGCTCAGGCAGTAATGGAAGCTTTTGGGTTGCAGGTTTCTAATTTAGTTGGGAGTAGTTTATTTAAAGCTCCAAGAGAACTGAGAAGAAAAGTAGTTAAAAGAGGACTTTTCAATGCAAATTTCAAGGCTGATTTCGACTCTTTTGATGTTGTCGCGGCGGTAGGTGATCCTTTCCAAGCTTTTTCAATGGGTCTATTAATTGGTGCAAGGTTAGCAAAACAACCTGTAATATTGTCTGGTGGAAGTCAGATGTTAGCAGTCATTTTGCTTGTATTAGAATCATTAGATGAAAAAAATAAAGATGAATTTATTGAAGATGTTTTTATTGCGACAACTGGGTGGCTTGTTAAAGATAATTCTTTAAATGATTTAGTAAATCTAATTAATGAAAAATATGATGTCAAATTATTAGGTTTAGCGAGTCCTTTAAATTTCGAATCTTCAAAATACAAAGAATTGAGGGATTATGAATTAGGTCATGTAAAAGAAGGTGTAGGTGCGGGTGGAATATCATTGCTTGCTTTCTTAGATGGATTTAAAAATGAAGAAATAGTTTCATTGTGTCAACAAAATCTGGAAATGATGAAGGGCCTAGGTCAAATTTCTTTAGAGAAGGATTGCTGAATGTTTTCAAAATTTGCAACCAGGAGAGAATTTTTAAATTGTGGTAAGCTTTCGCTTTTATTATTCTTAAACTCTTGCAGTAATATACCTAATAAAGTAAAAATAGCATTACAAAATTCTTTTTATCCAGAATCTTTTAAAGATACGATTCCAAAAGATTGGAAGCAGGAAAAAATTAATTTTGAAAATATTCGGCTACAAAAAAATAGAAACACAATTTTCAATTCTGACTTTACTTTAATAAATGATGGATGGATTTCTAGTATAGATTTTTCAGAATTTGAAAAAATAAATGAATATGCACTGTTCGAAAATTTGGATAAGAGATCGATAGATTTTTTGGGAAGTTTTAATCAAAATCAGAGGAGTAAATTATTTCCTATTGGCGTAGTACCCTATACAATTATCATCAAAAATAATAAAGATTTAATAAATTCAGCCAGAACATCTTGGGATTTTCTTCTTTCTAAAAAATTAACTGGAAAAATTATTTTTCCTCAAAGTCCCAGAATAATATTGTCAATTGCTCAAAAAATTAATTCATCTAATTCTTTAAAAAAACTCAAAAGCCAAGCTATGTTATTTGATGATAAAAATATGCTCAATTGGTTGATTAATTCTGATGCTATTGTCGCAATAGTTCCTTATAGTCTTTGTTCAAAATATTTAAAAATAGATCCAAGGCTTTCTTTAGTTTTCCCTAGCCAAGGCGTACCTTTGATGTGGCATTTTCTACTTAGTCGATCAAATCTAAATAATGAAATATTAATGAAATGGATTAAATCTTTAGAAAATAAATTAATAGTAGATAAATTAGTAAGCCAGGGTTGGTATCTTCCATTCAATAGTGATTATTTGCAAAGTAAATATAAAACTCAAATGCTCCCCATCTCAGGACCTTCTGAGAAATGTTGGGAAAATAGTTGGTCTTTCCGTGTCTTAACAAATGAACAAAAAATTAATCTTAAAAATATCTGGAATGAGTCCTTATCCCCATAATCTTTTTGTAGGATTTTCAATTAATAAGTTATGAGTTTCCTTTAATAAATTTGGAATATCTAATTTACTAGGACATTTAGGAACACATTTATTACATTCTTGACAAAATGAGGAATTTTTTTCTTCCCACCAGTGGCCAGCTTTTCCTATTAAATTGTATCTTTCTTTTGCAAATTCTAATTGGCCAAAACCAACAGATATATTTCTTAAACGAAGTATTTCTGGGATAGGCACTTCATTTGGACATGGAAGACAAGATCTACATTGTTCACATTTGGTTGAGTTTAATCTTTCATTAGAAACTTCCTCAATTTTATTAAGGGCGCTTTTTTCAAGTTTTGTCAGCTTCTCGAATGAGTTTCTAAGTTTATGCGCAAATTCAAAATCTTTTTTGTTTGTCGCCCCCAAGGATAAAGTTGTAATGCCTTTTGCGAGAAGAAATCGATACGCTAATTCTAATGGATGAAAAGGCTTAGAGGCCTCTATCAAAATATCACTTGGAGAATACAATCTACCGCCTTTATCTGCAGGTGATATTGCTAAAACTCCCATACCTTTTTTTATAGCTTCCTCTGCTAAAGCAATCTTAGATTGATCTAAATAATGTAAATGAAGACTACAAAAAGTAAAAACTTCACAGTTAATTGCATCTTTTATTAGTGAATAACTTCCGTGAGAACTAAAACCGACTTGATCAACTAGTTCCTTCTCAAGTATCCAAGAAATGAATTTCTTACCCTCTCCAGAAAGAACCCAATCTAGATGTTGTTTTAAGTTGAGACCGTGAATTGCAAGATTATTAATTTTCTCGCGATTTAAATTTTTAAGAGACTTTTTAAAATTATTTTTTAAAAAGTCAAAATCACCCTTTGGTAAAACTTTGGAAGTAATCACCCAATTTTTTTCTTTTATATTCTCTTCTATTGCTAATTTTTTTATTGAATTTCCAATAAGCGATTCAGCATCACCATAAGAGGGTGCTGTTTCTATGTGGTTAATTCCTACATAATATGCATTTTTTATTATGCTATACATTTTTTCGAGACTTTCAGTTGCTCGCATTGTCCCCAAAGTGAATAAGCTCACTTTCGCCCCTCTACCAAATGATCTTTTTTGTGAATTAATAATCATCTAAATATGATCAATTTCTTTTTATTTACTCTTTAATTTATTTATAGTTGAAAATGATTTAAAGTAAATTAAAGTAAATACAAAATTTTGCAAAAATATTTTTTTAAACTATGTTTACAGGAATAATTCAATCAGTTGGAAAATTAAGACAAGAAAAAAATATTTTAGAAATTGAAATTCTAGATAATTTATTTGATATGGCAATTGGTGACAGCATAGCTGTTGATGGAATTTGTTTGACAGTTAAAGAGATTTTTCAAAATAAATTTACTGTTGATGTTAGTGAGGAGACATTAAAAAAAACAACTTTAGGAGTAAAGTCGAACCTCAATCAGATTGTTAATTTGGAGCCCGCTCTTAGGGTGTCTGACCGTCTAGGAGGGCATATAGTCAGTGGACATGTTGATGGCCTTGGAATAGTTGAGAATATAGAAAAATTGGAGAAATCTTGGCTCTTATCAATAAAGTGGAAAAATAATAATTTTTCAAAATATGTAGTTAATAAAGGTAGTATTTGTGTAAATGGTATAAGTCTTACGATTGCAAAATATGAGCAAGAAGGAGCAATATTTACTATTGCGATAATTCCTCATACTTGGCATAAAACAAATCTGAATAAATTAAATATCGGTGACAGCGTAAACCTTGAGGCAGATGCACTAATTAAATATGTAGAGAAATTACTTTTATTTAATAAAAATAGTAATCAAGATTTATCTTCAAATAACATTTCTTCCGAGTGGCTTAAAGAAAACGGTTGGTAAAATATATTTTTTAATTTAATGGAATCAGATAAATTGTTTTTGATTCTTTTTTAAGATCGATTTTAAATTCCTTACCAGGTTCTAGACCTAATTTTTTGGTGTAGGCATGACCAATTAATAGATTCCCATTGCCATGGACTTTAGTTTTGAATTCTGTCTGTCTGCCTCTTGAAGCTCTATTACCATTTTTACCCTGACGACCATTTCCTATTTTGTAACCCTTAGCTTCAATAAGCGCCCTATAAAAACTTTTTCTTAAGATTCTTCCACTAGGACCTACGTACCCACAACCTCTGGCTATCTCATCTTCAGATTTTTTACTTAATAATTTTGCTTTTTCAAGAAGTTCTTTTCCTTCTAGCATTATCTGACAAATTTCTAATTATATATTCTTACTAAAAAGGAGAACTGTGGCAATATAAATTAATAAAAAATATATTTAATTTTTAAAATATATTTTTTAAAAAAGATACAAAATAATAAATAAAATAACCCATATTCCATCTACAAAATGCCAGTACAATTCAACAGCTTCCAAAGGGAACGTATTTTGACTAGTTAATCTTCCGCCCTTGATTCTCGATTGCCAAGCAATAATTAAAATCATTAAAGTGCCTAAAGTGACATGTAATCCATGAAAACCAGTAAGAGCATAAAAGGTACTTGCAAATAAATTATCGGTTAATCCAAAAGGTAAATGAAAATATTCAAATAATTGACATATTAAAAATATAATTCCAAGAAAAGCAGTAAAAAATAACCATTTTTGGGATTCAGAGTTTTTATCTTTTAAAAGTGCTTTGCCTGCTTTATGGAAAGTTGCACTACTAACAAGTAACAAAATTGTATTGAGTGTAGGTATTGGGAGTTCTAATTCATAAATAGCACCATCGGGTAATGGATTTACTGCTTTGTATGTTAAATAAGCAGCAAAGAATCCAGCAAAAGTCATTCCGTCCGCAATTAGGAAAGTTATAAGACCAAACATTCTGAAGTCTTCATGTGTTTCGTTGACTTCAGAATTATTTTTTTGAATTTCTTTTGAGCTATCAAGAGTTGTCATATGTTTTTATTTTCGTTCAGAAATTTCTTTACCATAACCATATGGTTCTTCAACTAATGGAGCTTCTCCTTCCCAATTTTCAACTGGAGGTGGAGAAGATGTTAACCACTCAGGTGTAAGAGCATTCCAAGGGTTATCTCCAGAATCTTTCCCATTTCTCACACTAAGGAATACATTAATTAAAAAAGGAATTGTACTTACAGCCATCAAAAGAGCCCCAAGGCTACTAATTTGATTAACGAACTGGAATTGAGGATCATATTCTGCAACTCTTCTTGGCATTCCATTTAAACCAAGCCAATGTTGAGGGGCAAAGCACAAGTTAAATCCAATAAAGGTAATGATAAAATGTAAAATTCCTAATTTTTCATTGAGCATTTTTCCAGTTACTTTGGGGAACCAATGATAAATTGAAGAGAAAATAATAAAAACAGTCCCTCCATAAACTATGTAATGAAAATGGGCTACAACGAAATAGGTATCATGTACGTGAATATCGAAAGGTACCTGTGCCAAAGCAACTCCTGTAATACCTCCAAAAACGAAATTTATAATAAATCCACAAGAGAATAACATTGCACTATTTATGGAAATTTTACCTCCCCATAATGTTGCAACCCAATTAAAAAATTTTATACCTGTTGGAACAGCAATAAATGCTGTGGCAATTGTAAAGAACAATCTCATCCAAGGGGGCGTTCCACTTGTAAACATGTGATGCGCCCAAACAACTAAACCTAAAACTACTATCCCCATTATTGAAAAAACCATTGTTGTATATCCGAAAAGTGGTTTTCTAGCATGTACAGGAAGTATTTCACTAACTAAACCAAAGGCTGGAAGGACCATAATGTATACAGCTGGATGAGAATAAAACCAAAATAAATGCTGATAAACTACGACATTGCCTCCTAAAACAGGATTGAAAAAACCCGTATTAGCAATGATATCGAAGCTAAGTAGAATTAAAGTGCCTGCTAAAACAGGAGTTGACAAAACAACTAATAGGCTTGTTCCAAGCATTGCCCAACAATACATGGGCAATTGCATAAGTTTTAATCCTGGCCTTCTTAGTTTGATAATGGTTGCGATAAAGTTTATTCCACCAAATATAGAGCTGCCTCCAAGTAATAGAACGCTCAGAATCCAAATAATTTGTCCCGATTGAGGAGTAGTTATGCTCAATGGAGGATAAGCCGTCCATCCAGCTTGAGCAGCACCCTCAACAAAATAGCTTGCTACTAGCATTAAGCCTGAAGGAGGAATTAACCAAAAAGCTACGGCATTTAATCTTGGGAATGCCATATCTCTAGCACCTACATAAAATGGAATTAAATAATTTCCAAAAGCGCCATTAACTACAGGAACTATCCAAAGGAATATCATTATTGTTCCGTGTAAAGTTAAAACTTGGTTATAAACATCTCTTGGCATAAAATCAGACATTGGACTAGCTAGTTCAATTCTTATAGCGCTCGCTAATGTTCCTCCTATTAAATAGAAAAGAAAACCGCAAACTAAGTATTGTATCCCAATTACTTTATGATCAAGGCTAAAACTAAAGTATCTGAGCCAGCCTTTAGGTTGAAGGCTTTCATTATTAGTTTTTTGTGGATCAATTGATATTGTCATAAATTTACCTCTGGTTTTTTATTTTTGTTAAACCATTCGTTGTAATCAGATTCTTCTTCAACAATTATGGAGGCTCTCATCCCTCCATGATATGGGCCACATAATTCTGCGCAAATTATCGGATATTTCCCTACTTTTGTAGGGGTGAAATTTAGAATAGTAGGTTGCCCAGGAATAATATCCTGTTTAATTCTGAATTCTGGCACCCAAAAAGCATGAATGACATCTTTGGATTCCATCTTCATTGATACTTTTTGATCAACAGGTACGTGTAGTTCTCCTGATATGAAATTGCCCTTGGGATAATTGAATAGAAATGCAAATTGCATAGCTGAAACTTCAATTGATAAATTATTTATTGCTATTTCATTATCAGAAGTTTGACTTATTCCAGCCCATATTTTTTCAGAATTAGAACTCATCATTTCGTGGTTATGATTAAGTTCTTTCATCCCTCCCATTCGATCGTAGATGTTGTAGCTATATAAACCTATTAACAAAACAATTATTGAAGGAATAATTGTCCATACAATTTCTAAGCTTAAATTTCCCTCTAAAGCTATACCATCTCCTATCTGATCATTCCTTTTCCTAAACTTAAATAAGCTGTAAATAACAGCTATTGTCATTCCTATAAAAATAATTAATCCAATGATGAAAAGAATTTTAAAAAGTTCATCGTAAATTGGTGCATTAATACTTGCTTCCGCTGGGAGCAAATTTACATTAAAACCAATCCAAAAAGATATAGCAAAAACGAGTGAAATAATTAATATTAAATAAATGTTTTTATTTAACAATTGTTCTCTAAAAATTTGTATTTATATTCTCAAGATATTCAATTTTTTTAATCCTGCATCCTTTGTTAAAAGAAAAACATTTAAATTCACAACTTCTTAAGATTTATGAAATAAAAGGCGTATTATTAATAACTTTTTAGAGTTAATTGTCAGGGAAAAAAGATTAAATTAGTAAATTATTTTTTAAATTAAACATATTAATTTTTAATTAATGTTTGGTTTTTGAATCTAATTTATTATGCAAAATAATAGGTTTTATCCATTTGATTAATAACCAATTATATAAATCAAAATATCTGACAATTTTTAAAAGGTTGGGAAGTCATAGTGTATTTGCACTAATCGCACTAATCGTAATTGGAGGGGCTACGAGAGTCATGGAGGCAGGACTAGCTTGTCCAGATTGGCCATTATGCTATGGATCTTTTTTGCCTTTTAAACATATGAACATAAGAGTATTTCTAGAGTGGTTTCATCGCCTAGATGCTTTTTTGGTTGGAATATTAATTCTTTTTAAATTCGCGCTTTCAATTATTTGGAAAAATGAAATTCCAAATTGGTTACCTAAAACTTATTCATTATTGCTTTTTCTCGTTATTGTCCAAGGATCCTTTGGAGCTTTAACAGTAATAAACCTGCTTGATTCATATACTGTTACTGGCCATCTCTTAATAGCTTTTTTACTTCTCATTACAACAATTTCAATAAATCAAAATTTAGAAAATTACGACATTGAAGAGCCATTAAATTGGTGGAGATTATTATTTTTTATTCCTCTTTTACTTACTTTGATTCAATCTTTTATTGGCGTAAGGCTTTCATCAACCTGGTCAGCTCATATCTGCTTGTCTTTTAATAAACAATGTCTAATTCTAAATACACATAAATTATTTGCTTTTCCAATTGCTTTCTCAATTTTATTGATTATTGCTATTGCAATTTATAAGAGAAGTTTGCTTAAGGAAAATTGGAAATATCTCACGACACTTATTTTTCTCTTGTTTTCCCAAATTACTTTGGGTGTTTTAAGTCTTAAAACAAATTTAAATGAACCTATTTTTATTATCGGTCATCAACTTAACTCCTCTTTATTTATCGCGATATTAACAACATTAATTTTTAGAAATCCTTTATCCAAAAAAGGTATAAACCACTCCCTTAATCCCCAAACGGTCGGTATCAAAGCATGAACAGTAGTAACTTAGAAAACTTGAACTATAAATCTTCAATTAGGGATGAAGTTGTACCTTCAAGAAAAAGATTAACTTTGCCGCCTTGGCTTGAAGTAGCAAAACCTAGATTAATCCCACTTTTACTGGCCACAACTTTGGGAGGAATGGCTTTAACTGAAGAATGGCCTTTGTCTTCACCTAAACTTATCTGCACTTTAGGAGGAGGCGCTTTGGCAGCAGCAGCAGCAGGAGCTCTTAATTGCTTATGGGAAATGGAATTAGATAAAAGGATGACAAGAACTAGCAAAAGAGCCTTGCCAGCAGGAAAGTTGTCATCTGAGACTGTATTTTTAGCCGCCGTATCATGTACTTTGGCAGCTTCGATGCTTTTAGTAAGTGGTGTAAATTATTTGGCTGCGGGTTTAACTCTTCTTGGCTTATTTAGCTACGTAATTTTATATACAGTTATTCTGAAACCTCGTACAACAAAAAACATTGTTTTCGGAGGAGTTGCTGGTGCGATACCGCCCTTAGTTGGAGCGTCTGCTGCCACAGGGCATGTAGGTCTTAGTGGTTGGTGGTTGTTTGGTTTAGTAATGTTATGGACCCCAGCTCATTTTTGGGCACTTGCAATTTTGTTGAAGGATGATTACGCATCTGTTGGTATTCCTATGCTCCCTTCTGTCAAAGGATCTGTTTTTACTGCTAGAGCGATTTCTCGTTACGGATGGGCAACAGTTTTAATGAGTATTATGGGAGTCTTTGCTTTACCTGAAGGGGGTCTTTTATATGGAATTATGTTATTGCCATTTAATGGAAGACTTTTGCAATTAATAAATGAATTAAAGAAATCTCCTGATGATCTTTCAAGAGCAAAGTCTCTTTTTAGGTGGTCTATTCTCTACATGTTTGGCATTTGTCTTTTGTTATTAATTTCCAGAACCCAACTATCCGTAGAATTTGAGCAGCAATCTATGCAAATATTTTTATCTATTTTATCCCTGCTTAGTAATTAAATTAGATGTAAAATGTTTTTTAAGTAAATAGTAAGTTTGATGAATTATATAAAAGTAAAAGGGCTCTCAAAATCTTATTCAGATATCAATGCATTAAAAAATTTATCGATGGAAATTGAAGCTGGCACATTATTCGGAATACTTGGTCCAAATGGTGCTGGCAAATCAACACTAATAAAAATACTCGCTACTTTAATAGAGCCTGATAGTGGAGAAGTTTTTATAAATAATATTAATCTAATAAAAAATTCAAGGAAAATTAGAGAATTAATTGGTTATGTTGCCCAAGACATTGCACTTGATAAAATATTAACTGGACGAGAGCTTTTGGATTTTCAATCAGATTTATATCACATCAACAAAAATAAAAAATTTGAAAGGATAAATAAATTAATAGATCAATTAGAAATGAATGATTGGATTGATCGTAAGTGTGGAACTTATTCAGGGGGAATGAAAAGAAGAATAGATCTGGCAGCTGGACTTTTACATTTACCCCAAGTATTAATTTTGGATGAACCTACAGTTGGTTTAGATTTTGAAAGTAGGAATATCATATGGCAACTTTTGAAAGATTTGAGAAATAATGGAATGACCATTATTTTAAGTAGTCACTATCTTGATGAAATAGATAAATTGGCTGACAGATTAGTGATAATTGATGATGGGAGAGTTATAGCAAAAGGGACTCCTGCAGAGCTCAAAAATAAATTAGGAGGAGATAGAGTAACTTTGAAAGTAAGAGAATTTAGTAATCAGGAAGAAGCAAAAAATATATGTAAAATTTTATCTTCAATAGATGGAATTAGTCAGATTATCATAAATGAAGCTCAAGGTTTCTCGATAAATTTCGTAGCAGATAAGCAAAAAGATTTACTTACGAAGCTAAAAGTGGAATTGGCCTTCTCAAAGTTTGAAATTTTTTCTCTTACCCAAAGTCAGCCAAGCTTGGATGATGTTTATCTTCAGGCAACTGGGAAAACATTATTGGATGCTGAAATTTCTATGGCAGGGAAAAGAGATCTAAAAAAAGAATCAAAGCAATCCATGCGATAAAAAAATATTTGGTTAATTAACTATAATGAATAGTAATTACTGCTAATTATGGAATTACAACAGTATAATTTATTTTTTTTATATCAAGAAACATTTGCCTTAACAAAGAGATTATTTATTCAATTAAAAAGAAGACCATCAACTCTTTTAGCAGGAATATTACAACCAATAATTTGGCTTTTTTTATTTGGGGCATTATTCTCTAAAGCTCCTGAAGGTTTTTTACCGGGAGTTGATTCTTATGGGAATTTTTTAGGAGCAGGACTTATTGTTTTTACTGCTTTTAGTGGAGCCCTAAACTCTGGTCTTCCTTTAATGTTTGATAGAG
>QCCD01000018.1 GCA_003281405.1 Prochlorococcus sp. AG-347-K16
ATCCTTTAGGAATTCAAAAAGTTTATACAGAATGTTTTTCATAAATAAAATTCCCTATTAGTTTTACGAGATAAAACTTAAACAAAATTAAACACATATTTCTTTTCAAAGCATTCCGAAAAAATACTTAATTCTTTTTTTAGAAAAAAATATTTTTGAAATTATCTTGGATGTCACATCTAAGAGCTGAATTGCAGTTCAATTTTTCATTTGCTAAAAAGATAGAGCGGGCTAAAGTCCAATGCTCCACGAGGATTTAGTCCGCTGCCGAAAGGTGAATCTATCCTAATTAAAGTAACTTTCTGCTAGTTTTGATAAATATATTGATTACTTGATAAATATTTTTTGTATATTGCTATTACAAAACTAATAAGGTTATCTAGATTAGTTACTAAATCCTCGTGGAGAAAGCTTTAGTTAACTTCTTTTACTGGTTACTAATAAAATCAGCTATATCACATTATGGTGAGTCATTGGTTCCAGTAGAAGTTCCATCTAATTCAACCAAACCTTTTTCTTAATTTCTAATGGCAGGTATTAAATACTTTAATCAAAAGCTTAGTTAAACTACCTTTTTTACTTTAAAACTAGAATTAATACTCCAAAAATTAAAGTAGAGGCAACAAATCCAACACCAACTAATCCAGCAATTATTCCAGTATTAAGATAGACCTTTACTGTTGCTAATTCCTTCCCTTCTCCAATAGTCCTCATATTTTAAATTTCTTTTTTGATAATCTAATGCTTTCATGTTCTTATCGAGTATGGCAAAAGGAGAAATAGTAAATTTCATGGCATAACACCTCTAAAAAAAATAGTTTATTGAATATTTAATAGATATGAGATTTTATTTATCTCAAGTAACTAGATCCTCTATAAGTAAGCTTTATTGTTTTCTCTTCTTGGCTCTTGCAATATACGAAAGATTTGCCGTTAAAATACATGTTTACCATTATGCAGCTCCTGGTCTTGATCAAGTCCCCGTCCTATGGCTTGATTCGTACTGCGGTCTATCTAATAGTAGATCGGACGATTTGGTAGCATTTACTACACTTTATTTATAGAGTATTTATACTCAGTTGTCAACCCTTAAGATTAAAATTCTCAGTCGCAATAGACTAAACAATGCTGATTAGTTGGATGTTCTCTACATTCCCTCTTCCAATAGTCTTCAAATAAATGGTTATCTCTATCAAGATTTCTTGTTATTTCTTCCATTCTGTTTCCAGCATAATTAAATGCTTTTAGGTATCTTGGAAGGATTGTGAATTGATTGAATAGTTTCATTTAGACCTCCTAGATCTATACTTATATTGTCCTCCTGTAGCCTTGAAATTTATAGGTCGGTTTGAGGAACTATTAGGTACGGGAAGAGGTATATATTTTGAATCAAAAAATACTAAAGCAGTCCTAAAATTAATACATGGTTGTCATGAGGCAGTTGCAGGGATACAACTGAAGCCAACCATAAATTATTAGAGATCAATTCAAGATTTAAAACACACTCATTATTTAAAAAGAAATCTTCTCTACTTTAGATAAAACTAAAATAAATCAGGATTTGAAAACAATGTAATCATAGATACCAACAGGTATTCAGCTAATTGATTATATATTTAACACACGAGTTAACCCGTTCCAATTTGTTGACTCTGAGGTTTTACCGTTGATTCCTTATCTTCTGAAAGTTGTTCCTTGCAGCTTTAGATTAAAAAACGGTCTTTATTTAATCTAAACCATGCAAAAGAAAATCGTAAAAAAATATGCTGAATTAATGCATCAGGCGCAACAAGCTACTGGAAGAAAAGAAGCAGTTGGACTAATACATAAAGCAGCAAAGTTAAAAACTAAATTTGATAATTACGAGATGATGTGATCATCTACAAAGCAATTTTCCCAAATAAGAATGTCATTCTTAAATAAATTCTCGATTAAAGATATCATTCTCTCAAGCAAAGAGGCATATCAAAAAGAACTCAAGAACAACGGTGTGGGTTCACAAATAGGTAAGTCATTATTTAATAAATTCTCGATTAAAGATATCATTCTCTCAAGCAAAGAGGCATATCAAAAAGAACTCAAGAACAACGGTGTGGGTTCACAAATAGGTAAGTCATTATTTAATAAATTCTCGATTAAAGATATCATTCTCTCAAGCAAAGAGGCATATCAAAAAGAACTCAAGAACAACGGTGTGGGTTCACAAATAGGTAAGTCATTATTTAATAAATTCTCGATTAAAGATTTTTCCTTCAATATTGCCAACAGATAAGCGTAATTTATAAAGGGGTACCGTCATGATATATAGAGGAAAGGGGTACACTTTCCTAAATAGAAACTTTGATGGATAATAAATTCATATTCAAAGAAGTTACCAAAACTTTACTCAAACCCTATATATTCGCCGAGATCCTATGGTACAACAGGAACCTAGCTACTGGCTAATGAAGTGGGTACTTGATGCTAAAAACTAAAGCCTTCCAAATCCCTTAATTCTTTTTTCTGTTTTATATCCTGCTTGTACGAATTGAGTATTATCAGTCCCGACATCATAAAGAGTATAATTTTTTCCTGCCCCAATACCAATAACAGCTTTTTGAGGAACTTTCTGCTCTTTCTTACGATTTCCATTTAAATCTTCTACTTCAGAATTAACAATCCCCTCTGTCAATTCCAAGTGAAACTGTTGTTTACTTCTTGCAGTAAATAATCTGTTTACCTGAAGACGTGTAAGTCTATCAAGGAGTGTCAGTGGCGGCGTATCTAGTGTTAAATTTTCGCCAACATCTTTTGAGCTTCCGTGAATCAAACCACAATCAAGTTCAACAAATCCAAATTGAAGTGCTGCTATCCAATCAAGAAATGATTTGTCTACAGCATTCGTAAGAGACTTAACTACTTCTTCACCCTTATTTATTCTCAAAGCTTCAGCTCTTTGATCACCACGGTAACCACTTTCCAAGAGGATTTGTTCTTCCCACCAACCATATATGCACCATGGTTGTAAATCATTACTTTTTGGATTAATTAACCTATGGAGAAGCCTATTACAGTTTTTTTCAGGACCTATCATATCCCCCAAAACAAAAAGAGTTATATTACCAGGAGTTTTTTTTAAGTCTTTTTGAATAAGTTCATAAGTATCTAGATCCCCTTTAAGACCACTTACGAGTGCCCAGCGTTCTATCATCTTTCACAAACATGAGATGCATCTTCAGCTTGTTCTGCAAATTCGAATCCATTTTTTAAACGCCATGCAAAAATCGGAGGAAGACCGGCATCTATTATTGCTTTACAAGTAAGTTCAATATCATATTCCACTTCTCTAATTTTTACTTCATTAGTGACATCGTTATGAACAACATAAGTAGCTTTAGTTCCTCCATGTCTTGGCTCTCCAACTGAACCTGCATTTACTATTCTTCGCATAGGCAATTGAATTTCTTTTTCTTGAGTATCTTTGGGAACAGCATTTTTGATCTTTACAGCAATTGAACCATCTGCTAATTCGCGAATATAAGGTTGGTGAGTATGACCACAAAAAAGAATCTCTGCTCTGGCATTTTCAACTCTCTCAAGAGCTGCGAATGCATCCATATCGGGTAGAAGATATTCATGTTGACTATTAGGACTACCATGAACAAAAAGACACTTATCTTTACGTATTGAGTAGGGTAGATTAGCTAGATAATCCTTATTTTCTGTAGTTAATTTATCTGTAGTCCATTGATGAGCAAAATGACCTCTTTTTTCAGCAAGCTGAGAAGGATAACTACAATCGCAAGCATCTAATCCATCAACAACGTCTTCGTCCCAACATCCCTGACAAGTAGGAATTTCTTTATCTCTTATTAACTCAATAACCTCATTAGGTTGAGGACCATAACCCACTAGATCTCCAAGACAGGTAATATTTGTAATTCCTTGGAGTTCAATATCTTTTAAGACAGCCTCTACTGCAGGTAGATTTGCATGTAAACATGAGATGACAGCTTGATTCATTTTTAAGTTAACGGCGAGCAGTTTGTAATTGTGAATTTCTAAGTGAAGTTTGATGATGATCTAGTACAGCATCATTAAGAAGGCAATTATGAATCGTTGCTTTTATTGACTCGAAGTTTAAATTTTTCCCTTGTATAACAATTTCAGAACATCTTTCTGGTCTTCCATTAAGAGGGGCAACTTGGTTTAATGTTTGATATTGAGATCCTTGCTGACTGACTATCCAATTAAACAAGATGTAACGCCCATCAGGTAAGTTCATTAATGCTTTTGCTCTATATACATCCCCATAAGCACCATTAACTAATTCAAACCAAAAAGTATTCAAGCTTGCAGGATCCCAAATATGCTTTTGAAGATCAAGGCTTATTGATTCAATTTCTCTAAAATCTAAAGTATCTTTAATTGATAATTCTGGATCTCTACCAAAATGAAGATATCTATTTGGCTGGAGATTATATTTTTCAAGTTCATTAATAATTCTCAGATCAACTCCATTAATACCCTGAGATTTAGGTGTAAAAAATTGTGGAAATTCAATAATAATTAAAATGTTTTCTTTATCTTTCTCTGAAATTGAGTTTGAAATAGATAAGTCTAATAAGTTAGGAATTTGATCTTTCAAAAAAGCAAAATCAATTTTTGAATTTATAGCTTGCTCTAAATTAATTTCGGAATATCCTCCAAGACGTAAGTAACCACAATTGCCAGAATAATTCTTAAAAGTATTTAGTATCCAATTTGTCTTACCGCATCCTGGCGAACCTGATATTAAACAGACTTGACTCATAAAAAAATACTACCTAATGTATAAAATTTACACCAATATGAAAATGAAAATCATTTCTGTTTTCGATTTTAAATATTTATTTTGTGATTTAAGTGATAAAACAATAATATTTAGAGAATTAATTACTCCATACCAACCATCACTTTCCTAAATAGATAATTTGATGGATAATTAACCTAGATTTGAACGTTTTTAATATTCTGTTCACACACCGTTCACACATTGTAATTTTCTTCTAAATTATTGATATGACTGAAATAAACTACTGGCTAATGAAAAGTGAGCCTGATGCTTACAGTATAGATACTTTAAAAAATGACAGAGTAACTTTATGGGACGGGATAAGAAATTATCAGGCTCGAAATTTTATGAGAAAAATGAATAAAGGAGATAAGGTTTTTTTCTATCATTCGAACTGTAAACCTCCAGGTATCGTGGGACTTATGGAGGTTATAGATCTAAATATTGTTGATCCTACTCAATTTGATAAAGATTCAAAATATTTTGATCCAAAATCGAAACCTGATAATCCAAGATGGGATTGTGTAAAAGTAAAATTTAAATCTAAGTCCGATAAAATTTTAAGTTTAACTGAACTAAAGATTTTATTTAATGAGGATGAGTTATTAGTTGTAAAAAAAGGAAATAGGTTATCTATATTACCTGTTAAAGATGATATTGCAAAAATACTATTAGAAAAAATATAAAAAATTTTTTTACTTCTTAAAATTCATTGCAAACATATTGCCAATATAGAGTCTCGTTAAATCCCTATTTTGGAATCCTTTTTGCATCAAAAATCCTGCAATAGCAGCTTGTAGTATCCTGTATTGATCCCAGTTAGGATGCTCCTCAACAAATTCTTTCATCGCCTTTTGAAGATTTTCTTGAAGTTCACATTTGAAACTTATTACCTCATCTTTATGATGTAAAACTTTTGACTTTTCGTGATAGTTTAACTCTTGCATACTGAAAAAATTTGTTGAAAATTAAATCTACAAAATCTAGTTTTCTCCAAAATCACTAAATAGTCAACAAGTAGTATTTAGAATCAGTCTCAAGTCATAGAAAAATGAGAATCAAGTCATAAAAGGGGGAGTCATGGAAATTAATTTTGTAAAATTAAATCTTGTTAAAATATAAAGATTTATATAAAATAAGAAGTTTTCCACATACCTTAAATCCACAGATATTTCTCTTAAAAAAGTTGTGGAAAAGTTGTGAAAAAATTTTTTTTGAAGGGGAATTATTTTCTAAAATTTCCAATTTTATTTATTTTTTAATCCATTGATTCCCACATGTTTTTTATTTCATAAAATAAATTTTGTGCAATTGGTATCGGCCAATACATTTCGAAGGATCTAGTTTGGTCTTGACTTTCAAAAACAAACCTTAAACTCCATTTATTTTTCCACCCCTCTAAGCAAATATACCAAGGTAGTTTTTCTATTTCTAAAGCAATAGATTCCTCATCCATTAGTTCATCTTTGATAACTAATAGTTGTTCATTAATTTTTAATAATAGAAGGTAGAGGGAATAGAATTCACTTTTTTGTAACTCGATTGACCAATTATCAACACCAATCAAAAAGCAAAATTTGCCTTTCTTTAAATCTCTAAGTAATCTCCATCTTTTTTGGTCTCTTACCAAAATCAGCCTGGAAGTAAATCTGGTTGATCTTGTTCATCGCTTAATTCAATAATTGACCTTTGGACAGGTTTAATAGTTGACTCCTCCAACAAGCCATCAAAATCATCAAATCGTCTTTGTTTAGCTCTGAAAGCAATTTTCACAGTGGTTAAATATCTATTAGTTGATTTTCTTATTAAGCTTTCACCTCTTTTCGCAAGATCATTAGAATCGATTCCTGCATTATTTGATATTTTCATTAAAAAATTTTTTTTACTATAAAATATATTTTACAGTTTATTCGACCGTTTCAAAACATAAATTACAAAAAGAACTTAATTGATCATAACAATTTCACATGGAAGAAAATTTATCTGGAACACTTGCTATTGATTTAGGGAACACAAATACTGTAATAGCTTTTCAAGATCAAAAAGATATCAAGCCTATTTTAGTTGAAATTCCGAATATTACATCATCTCCAGGAGTTATTCCAACCGCCGTTTGGTTCGAGGAAACTTCAAAGATTCCCAAAATTGGTCTTAGTGCTCTAAAAATGAGGGACAACTCAAATTCTGATTTGTTTTTTCATTCGAATTTTAAGAGATTAATTGGAAATTCTATTGAAAAAATTAACCAAAATAATATTTTAAGCCCAAATGAATGTGGCGAAAAATTTTTTCAAATTTTGTGGGCAAACATACCTCACAAATATGAAATCAAAAGACTTGTTTTAACTGCTCCAATAGATACATATAAGGGTTATAGAAAATGGTTAATTAACCTTTGCGAAGAAATATCCGTAGATGAGATAGCCCTAGTTGATGAGCCTACAGCTGCAAGTTTAGGTATAAATATACCATTTGGCTCGAAAATCATGACATTAGATATTGGAGGAAGTACAGTCGATATGAATATAGTCAAAATAGAGGGGGGAGAAGGCAAATCTGGACCAATAGCTGAACTATTAAAATTTAAAGGTAATAATGTAAGCTCAATTTCAAAACAAAAAATAAGGTGTGCAGAAATAATTGGGAAAACAGGCTCAAAAATTGGTGGAAAAGATTTTGATCAATGGATAGTTGATTATTTTATTCCTAGTAATAATTACGTTACTAATCTTTTAAAGGCAGAAGAAATAAAATGTAAGCTCAGTTCATCTATAATCAAATATGAAAATAAATATCCAATAAA
This sequence comes from Prochlorococcus sp. AG-347-K16, assembly GCA_003281405.1. Lineage (GTDB taxonomy): Bacteria > Cyanobacteriota > Cyanobacteriia > PCC-6307 > Cyanobiaceae > Prochlorococcus_A. Next base: position 7,617 of record QCCD01000018.1, read on the forward strand.
ATTATTTACTGAACAAAACCAAGAAAAAGAATTTTACCTAAGTAAGGAAATATTTGAGAAAATTCTCATTGAAAATAATCTTTTAAATCACCTTAATTCTCTACTAAAAGATTTATTAAATCAAGCAAGAGGCAAATTTTGCACCTTTGACGACTTAAATTCAATTGTTTTGGTTGGTGGCGGAACTCAAATACCATTGATTAAAGAATGGATAACAAAAAAAATTTCAAAGATTGAAATAAAGTCGCCGCCTCCTATTGAATCAATAGCTTTGGGAGCTTTAGCAATGACCCCGGGGGTAAAAATTAAAGACATATTAAACAAAGGGTTATCTATAAGATTATTTAATAAAAGAGAACAAAAACATTTTTGGCATCCTATTTTTTGTAAAGGTCAAACATGGCCAACAGAAAATCCATTTAAACTAATCCTTCAAGCCAGTAATCATAACCAGAAAATTTTCGAAATAATAATTGGAGAGACACAAAAAGAAAGATCATATGATGTTATTTTCGAAAATGGATTACCAAAGTTATCAGAGGTTCAAAATGAAGAGGAAATTATTAAATGGGAAAAAAACCCACTCAAAATAGTATTAGAAAATGAATCTAATCTTGGTGAAGACAATTTAAAACTTTTTTTTAAAATTTCGAAAAGTGCTGATTTATTAGTTAAGTGTTTTGATATGAAAGATGAATTTCTAGGAGAGTATAATTTGGGAAATATCTTCTGAAAGTAAGCTATTCAAGAAACACTCCTTCTTCATTATCAACATTTTTTAAACGTAAACTAATACTTTCAATTTTACTAGTTGGTACTTTTTTACCACAAAAATCTGGTTGAATAGGCAATTCTCTATGACCTCTATCTACCATTACCAATAACATCACTTTTTGAGGCCTGCCCCATGAATATAAAGCATCCATTGCAGCTCTAATTGTTCTACCTGTGTAAATTACATCATCTACTAAAAGAATTTCTTGTTTCTCAATTGGAGTTGGAATATCCGTAGCTTGTATTAGACGTGTTCCAACTCTATTTTGATCATCTCTATAAAAAGTTGGATCAATTGTTCCTTTTTTAACTCTTAAACCTGTCCTACAGAATAATTCTCTTTCTAGTACTTCAGTCAGCACAATACCTCTAGTCGGAATACCAACCAATAGAAGGTTATCCAGTTTTTTGACTTTTTCAATAATTTCGGAAGTTAAACGAGAAATAGTTTTTCTAAGCTCAACTTCATTAAGTATTACGATCTTTTTTGTTTTCTTGGACATAATTTATCAATAAATAAAAGTCGTCTACTATTTTCATAAATTAGCAAAAGCTAACTATGTTAAATATAAATTGTTAAAGAGTAACGTTTGAAGCTAAATTTAGGGTTGGATCAGTTAAAAATGAATTTGATCTAAGTATGTCAAAGATTAGCAGCAAAAATATAAAAAGATTAAGTGTTCCTCAGAGCCCTGTTGTTCTAGCAATACTAGATGGTTGGGGATATAGAAAAGAAAAATCAGATAATGCTATAAATAGTGCCAAAACCCCAATTATGGATTCATTGTGGCACGCTTATCCCCACACCTTGATAAGTGCCAGTGGATCTGATGTAGGACTACCTGATGGTCAAATGGGCAATTCAGAGGTAGGGCATCTTACCATTGGTTCGGGAAGAATAATACAACAAGAACTTGTAAGGATCTCAAATATCGTAAAAAATAATCAATTAGGCCTGGTAAATGAGCTAAAAGAGATGGCTGATTCATTAAAGAAAAATAATTCTACTTTGCATATCACGGGTTTATGTTCGGATGGAGGAGTTCATAGTCATATCGATCATTTATTAGGTTTAATAAAATGGGCATCTGATAATGAAATTAAAAAAGTTGCTATCCATATTATTACCGATGGCAGAGATACTCCTGCAAAAAGTGCCTCTAAATATCTAAATCAAATAGAATCATGTATAAAAAAGTTTAATACAGGCGAAATAGCTTCCATATGTGGAAGATACTGGATAATGGATAGAAATCTATTATGGGATAGGACACAAAAAGCATATTCTAATTTAACTGATCCAGATATTCCAATATCAAGTATTTCTCCTCTTGATTATATTAAAAAAAGTTATGCCAAAAACATAACAGATGAATTTATAGAGCCCATACGAATGTCTGAAAACTATCTTAAAGATGGAGATAGTTTGATTTTCTTTAACTTTCGTCCAGACAGAGCAAGACAAATTGTCAAATCCCTTTCAAGCAAGAAATTCTCAGACTTTGAAAGAAAAAATTATCCAAATCTAGATTTTGTCACCTTTACTCAATATGATCCGAACTTTCCCGTTAAAGTAGCATTTCCTCCCGAATCACTTAATAATTTTATAGGCCAAATAGTATCAGAAAACGGACTAAAACAATACAGAACAGCGGAAACTGAAAAATATCCTCACGTAACATACTTTTTCAATGGAGGCGTTGAAATTCCCTTACCTGGAGAAGAGAGACATTTGATTCCATCTCCAAGAGTTGCAACTTATGATATGGAACCCGAAATGTCTGCTGAGGAATTAACTATTAGTTGCTCTAAAGCAATTAAAAGTGGGAATTATGCCTTTGTTGTAATTAATTTTGCCAATCCTGATATGGTTGGTCATACAGGCAACATGGATGCAACAGTTAAAGCTATAGAAAAAGTAGATAAATGCGTAGGTCAAATAGTTAATGCTACTGGAGAAATGGGTGGAAGCATTCTTATTACAGCCGATCATGGTAATGCAGAGGTTATGAAAGGAGCTGAAGGAGAACCATGGACAGCACATACAACAAATAAAGTTCCACTAATTTTAATTGAGGGTGAAAAAAGAAAAATACCAAACATGGGAAATGAAATTAATTTAAGAGATAATGCCGGCTTAGCAGATATTGCTCCCACTTTATTGCAATTATTAAATCTCCCAATACCAAGAGAAATGACAGGCAAATCTCTTATTCAGGAAATTGAATTAAAAGGTTATAATAAGGTTGTTCAACACGTTTAGAGTTAATAAAAGTTTTTAAGCAATGATTGAAATTATTAGTTGGATATGGGTTTTTGCTGGGGTTCTTCTCATACTCTTAGTTTTACTTCATAGTCCTAAAGGTGATGGGATGGGAGGAATAGCTGCAAGTGGAAGTTCTATGTTCAACAGCGCAAGTAGTGCAGAGGCCTCTCTAAACAAATTAACTTGGACTTTTTTAGTGATATTTTTATCTCTCGCAATTATTCTTAGCGCTGGTTGGATTTCATAAAAGTTGAATAAAAAAAGGACCATTTTTGAATGGTCCTTTTTTTAACATTAATTAAAAAACTATTGTTTAATTAATAATCGAAGTCACCACCCATACCAGGAGAGCCTGCTGGAGCAGCTGAATCTTTTTTCTCAGGTAAATCTGCAACTATGCATTCTGTGGTTAGAACCATTCCTGCTATTGAAGCTGCATTTTGTAATCCTGAACGTGTAACTTTTGCAGGATCAACTATTCCAGCTGAGGACATATCTACATATTCTCCGGTAGCAGCGTTAAATCCATCATTAAATGGTTTCGCCTTTACATTTTCAGCAATAACAGCTCCATTGGAACCTGCATTCTCTGCAATTCTCATAAGAGGTGCAGTAAGTGAGGCTTCAACAATGTTAGCACCAATTAATTCCTCTCCTTCTAAATTTTTATCAGCCCATTCTTTTAGAATTGGAGATAAATGAGCTAGGGTTGTACCTCCTCCAGGCACAATACCTTCTTCAACAGCTGCTTTTGTTGCATTAATAGCATCCTCAAGACGAAGCTTTTTATCCTTCATCTCAGTTTCAGTAGCAGCCCCAACCTTAATTACTGCTACACCTCCAGCTAATTTAGCTAAACGTTCTTGAAGCTTTTCTTTATCGTATGAAGAATCTGTTTCATCCATTTGCTTCTTAATCTGATCACATCTAGCTTTAACTGCTTGCTCATTACCTTCAGCCACAATAGTTGTAGTCTCTTTATTGATAGTTATTCTTCTACCAGTTCCAAGCATATCTAAGGTAGCATTCTCTAATTTCAAGCCTGCATCTTCAGTAATAAGTTGTCCATTAGTTAAAACGGCCATATCTTCAAGCATGGCTTTTCTTCTATCGCCAAATCCTGGAGCTTTTACTGCAGCAACATTTAACACGCCTCGTAATCTATTAACAACAAGAGTTGCTAAAGCCTCTTTTTCAATATCTTCTGCAATAATGACTAATGGTTTACCAGTTTTAGCTATTTGTTCCAATACGGGAACTAAATCTTGGACTAAAGCAATTTTTTTATCAGTGAGAAGAATATACGGTTCATCTAAAACAGCCTCCATTCTTTCTGTGTCTGTTGCGAAGTAAGGAGAAATATAGCCTTTGTCGAAGCGCATCCCCTCTGTAACTTCTAATTCAGTAGTCATTGATTTTCCTTCTTCTAAGGAGATAACACCTTCCTTACCAACTTTATCCATAGCATTGGCAATCATTTGACCAACTTCATCGTCGTTTCCAGCCGCTATAGTTCCACATTGAGCTATAGCATTGCTATCGCTAATAGGTTTGGAATTTTCCTTAATTTTACCAACTAGAAATTCAGTAGCTTTATCAATTCCTTTTTTCAAGGTAATTGCATTAGCTCCTGCAGCAACATTTCTCAAACCTGCCTTGACCATTGCATGAGCTAAAACAGTGGCTGTTGTAGTACCATCTCCAGCTGCATCATTAGTTTTTGAAGCAGCTTGTCTGATTAAAGCAACACCCGTGTTTTCAATGTGATCCTCTAATTCAATCTCCTTAGCGATTGTGACACCATCATTGATGATTTGTGGAGCACCAAATTTTTTCTCTAGTACAACATTTCTTCCTTTTGGTCCGAGCGTTACAGCCACAGACTCAGCAAGGATATCAATTCCTCTCTCGAGCGCTCTACGAGCTTGCTCATTGTAAATAATTCTTTTAGCCATGTTTAGGCAATAATTTAATAATAAGTTTTAATAATTTTTTGAGAGAATATTTTAGCTTACTACAGCTAAAATATCTTTCTCTGAGAGTAAGACATATTCATCTCCTCCCAATTTAATGTCTGTACCAGCATATTTACTGTACAAAACTTTATCGCCAATACTCACTTCTGGAGTTTGTCGAGAACCATCGTCATTAAGTTTGCCAGGACCAACCTGAGCAACCTCTCCAACCTGTGGTTTTTCTTTAGCTGAATCAGGCAAAAGAATGCCCCCAGCAGTTTTTTCCTCAGATGCGGAAACTTTAATAAATATTCTATCTCCCAGTGGTTTGACTGTAGAGACTGTAAGTGAAACAGCTGCCATAGATTAATGGAGGATCATGATTGAGACGCTTTGCGTCATAAAAATGGAAAGAGAAATTCTCCATCCGTATCATCAACAACATAATCTGCAGAGCGGCAATTAAACCATAATCAACCTGTGCGGGTGGCCGAACCCATTTAACGAATCGACCCATGAGATGGTAGTATTTTCGGATTATAAGCTGTTTAAAATCAGCTATTCATCACCAATCAATAAAAAATGGTAGCAACCCCATCAACTTCTTCACAAACAAAAGGCGTAGTTCGTCAGGTAATTGGCCCAGTTCTTGACGTAGAATTTCCAGCTGGAAAATTGCCCAAAATATTAAATGCTTTAAGGATTGAAGCGAAAAATCCTGCTGGACAAGATATAGCACTTACTGCAGAGGTCCAACAGCTACTTGGCGACCACAGAGTTAGAGCAGTGGCGATGAGCGGCACAGACGGCCTTGTAAGAGGCATGGAAGCAATTGACACAGGAGCACCAATATCTGTACCTGTTGGAGAAGCAACTTTAGGAAGAATATTTAATGTTTTAGGAGAACCAGTAGATGAACAAGGTCCAGTAAATACAAAAGATACTGCTCCAATTCATAGAGCTGCTCCAAAATTAACTGACTTGGAAACTAAGCCAAAAGTTTTTGAAACTGGGATTAAAGTTATCGACCTTTTAGCGCCTTACAGACAAGGAGGAAAAGTTGGATTATTCGGAGGTGCTGGTGTTGGGAAAACAGTTCTTATTCAAGAATTAATCAATAATATAGCCAAGGAACATGGAGGTGTTTCTGTTTTTGGCGGCGTCGGGGAAAGAACAAGAGAAGGTAACGATTTATATGAAGAATTTAAAGAATCAGGCGTTATCAATGCAGATGATTTAACTCAATCAAAAGTTGCATTATGTTTTGGACAAATGAATGAGCCACCTGGTGCAAGAATGAGAGTGGGCTTATCAGCACTTACAATGGCTGAACATTTTAGAGATGTAAATAAACAAGACGTTCTACTTTTTGTTGATAACATTTTTAGATTCGTTCAAGCTGGTTCCGAAGTATCTGCATTACTTGGAAGAATGCCTTCAGCTGTGGGATACCAACCAACTCTAGGAACTGATGTTGGTGAATTACAAGAAAGAATTACATCTACACTTGAGGGATCAATAACATCTATTCAGGCTGTATATGTTCCTGCTGATGACTTAACAGATCCAGCTCCAGCTACAACCTTTGCCCATTTAGATGCTACCACCGTGCTTGCAAGAGCTCTCGCGGCCAAGGGAATTTATCCAGCAGTTGATCCATTAGACTCAACAAGCACTATGCTACAACCATCAGTTGTGGGAGATGAGCATTACAAAACAGCTAGAGCTGTCCAATCCACTTTACAAAGATACAAAGAACTTCAAGATATTATTGCAATTCTTGGTCTAGATGAGCTTTCTGAAGAAGATAGATTAACAGTAGACAGGGCCAGAAAAATTGAAAAATTCCTTTCTCAACCTTTCTTTGTAGCAGAAATATTTACAGGAATGTCTGGTAAATACGTAAAATTAGAAGATACCATTGCTGGTTTCAATATGATTTTGTCAGGCGAATTGGATGATTTACCAGAACAGGCATTTTACTTAGTTGGTAATATCGATGAAGTTAAAGCAAAGGCTGAAAAAATAAAATCAGAAAAATAACTATTTAAATATAAATATATTTAACCTTCAATAATTTTAAAGTTATGACAATTTCCCTAAAAGTTTTAGCTCCTAACAAAAATGTTTATCAAGGCGAAGCTGAAGAAGTAATCCTTCCGAGTACTACTGGTCAACTTGGTATACTACCAGGACATATTTCTTTAGTTACTGCTATAGATATTGGTGTTTTAAGGCTAAGAATGAATTCCCAATGGAAATCAATAGCTATAATGGGAGGCTTCGCTGAAATTGAATCAGATGAAGTCATAGTTTTAGTAAATAATGCTGAAATTGGATCTGAGATCAATGTTCAGAATGCTGAACAAGATCTTAAAGAAGCAAAATTAGTAATAAGCAAATTTTCTGAAAATGAAAAAAATCCCGAAAAAATTAAAGCATTGAAAGAGATTTCGAGAGCTGAGGCTAGGATTCAAGCAGCAAAAAACTAATATTTAAGCGGTTCCACAAAAAGTTACTTCGGGAAACTTTAATTTAGCTTCTTCTAATTTCTTTGTTTTACCCTCTTCTTGCCAATAATTGATTACTTCAGTAGCTTTATTCAATATTTCTACTCTTTCGTTATCTGTAATCCAACCTTTATTTTCTAATTCACTTTTTAATTTTTCCCAAGCATCATCTCTTGGCCAAAAATAATAAGCAGTAAGAGGACTTGGGCCCCCACCTACTATTTGATCGACTGCTAAAGCAACATTATCAGGTAACCACAATACTTTAATTATGAATCTTCCTTCATCAGGTTTAGGAGTATAACCAGTAGGTACTCCATCTTCATCAATTTTGGCAGCTGCTAATACAGCTGTAGCATCCATCATTCCTGAATTAGGTGAAGAATTTTTAGACTTTGGCGCATCACTGTTTTTTTCCTTTTTTTCTGATGAATTTTGAATTAACTTATCTGATGAGGACATTCACTTAATTTGTGTTTAATAAATAATTTATCAGTTTATGGTCACATTTTGATTGATTTATTCAAAATTTTTTGATTTTAGTTATTGATACCTTTTTAAAAGATTTCTTATCTATCATGAGAAACTTCATAAAAGTCATAAATTGTAGCTTCCAATGAATCCCAAAGATCTTTAGGAATATCGTTTTCTTCAGCGAACATACCAAGCTGACTAGCTAAGCCTCTCGCTTGAGAGAGTTTCAAATCATATGAATCTGACTTATTCATTTTTGAGCTTTAAACTTAATAAAAAATAAAACTATTAACTGGATAAGTCAAATTTTAAAATTCTAAATCAGAAATTTCTTTTAGTGCTGCAATACTTAAAACTTCTGGGTTTTCATCTGTGACCAGAACATCATCTTCTATTCTTATACCTATCCCTTTCCATTTCTCGTCTATGAGGGGTTGCCCCTCAGGGACTGGGATCCTATCACTGATATAAATCCCAGGTTCAACTGTAAGAATCATTCCATTCTGTAATGGCACTTCATAGTCCCCCATTCTGTATGCTCCAACATCATGAACATCTAAACCGAGCCAATGTCCAGTTCTATGCATGTAAAGATGTTTATAAGATTGATTCTCAATTATCTCCTCAGTACTGCCAGACAATAAACCAATTTCTTTTAATCCTTCTATCAGAATTGTTAAAGCAACATTATGAACAGAACTAGAATTCGATCCCTTCACAGCACTTTCAATTGCATTTTTCTGCGCACTCAATACAATTTCATAGATAATTTTTTGCTCACTAGAAAATTTACCGCCTATTGGAATAGTTCTTGTTATGTCTCCATTGTAATAATCAGTTAATGAGCACCCAGCATCTACCAACAATAAATCTTCCTTCTTTAAGGGTGAGTTATTAGAAGTGTAATGCAAAATACATGCATTATCTCCTGAAGCAACAATAGAGTTATAAGCTGGTCCTCTCGCTCCTTTTTCCAAAAAGAACCCCTCTAGAAGACCTTGAATTTGTCTTTCATTTTTCTTTGATGAGATAGATTCTCTGACTAATTCATGAGCTTCTGCTGAGATTTGTATAGCCTCTCTCATTCTCTTGATTTCAAATTTACTTTTAATTAATCTCATCTCATTTAAATAAATTTCTGGAGATTTTATAGAATTTGCACCAATCCCTAATCTTGAGCGATTGTCAAGTTGTTGTGAAAATATCTCAAGTACTAGTTTCTCAATTAATGGATGCTTACCAATTGAAAAAACAAGTTCATCTGAACCGTTTAAGTAAGCTGGAAGCAAATTTCTTAATTCATTTATGGAGTGAGCTTTATCAGCATTAAACTCTTTTTCAGCACCTTCTAAACCCCATCTAAAGCCGTGCCAGACTTCGCTCATAACATCTTTAGGAGCGACAAACATAATAAACCTCTCTCCTTTTGGCTTATGAGATAAGAAAAGAGCAATTGCATCTGGCTCATCGAAACCAGTTAAATACCAAAAATTACTATCTTGTCTAAAAGGATATTCACAATCGGCATGATGCTTTACAAGATTAGCCCCAGGAATAATAGCAGCTTTTCCTTTTAATTTATTAAGGAAAATTTCTCTTCTTTCTTCAAAAATTTTATTGTCGGGTTTAAACATAAATAGTGTATTGGCGTGTTTTTAAAAAAAATGGAAGAATGAATTAAAACAGAATTAGTAACTAATCTATTTTAATGGAACCAAGTGTTTACGTCTTAATATTGCTTATAATAATAATTTTAATTGGGTCTGCATGTTGTTCGGGAGTAGAGGCGGCTTTTTTAGCTGTTAATTCAATTAGAATTTTAGAATTAGCCTCAAAACAAAAGCCAAAAAGTTCTGCAAATCAATTACTTAAACTTAGGAAACATCTTGGAAGGACACTAACCGTAATTACTATTACTAATAACGGATTTAACATCATTGGGAGTCTTATTTTAGGGGTATACGGAACATTAGTAATTAATAGTAGTTACGGCTTAACCTTATTTTCAATTGTTTTTTATATCTTAGTTGTTTTAGTAGGAGAAGTTCTTCCCAAGGCTCTTGGTACAAGATTTTCAGTTCAAATAGCATTACTATCAGTTCCTATCTTGAGAATATTAAATATCTTAATGAGGCCATTCTTAATACTAATCGAACAGATATTTCCTGTTATTACTGCAGAAAATGAAATTTCAACTGATGAAGAGGAAATTAGACAAATGGCAAAAATTGGGAGTCAAAAAGGTTTAATAGAGGCTGATGAAGCAGCAATGATATTTAAGGTTTTTCAATTAAATGACTTAAAAGCGAAAGACTTAATGATCCCTAGGGTATCAGCACCATGTCTTGATGGATCTTCTAATCTTGATGAAATTTCAGAACTTATAATGTCTGACAAATCTCCATGGTGGGTCGTTTTGGGAGATAAAGTTGACAAAATACAAGGAGTAGTTGAACGTGAAAAAATGTTAGCAGAATTAATTAATGGGAAAAATAAAAAATTATTATCAGAAATCTCCGAACCTGTAGACTACATTCCAGAAATGATTAAGGCAGATCAATTATTAACAAGATTTGACAAGAATCACAAAGGAGTGAAAGTGGTAGTAGATGAATTCGGAGGATTCGTGGGGATTATTGGTGCAGAAGCTGTGTTGTCTGTATTAGCTGGCTGGGGGAAAAATAAATTATGAAAGAATTGAAAATTCATAAAAATTATTTACTTTTGAAAAATTGGTGGGAGACAATTGATCTTACCAACTATGAAAAAAGTTTTTTTAATAGAGAAATAATTTCTTTTAATCAACAACTTTTTAGGCTAAAAGAAAAAAAAATAAGAATTGGCGTATATGGTAAATCGGGCGTTGGAAAATCCTCTATTTTAAATTCTTTATTAAAAGAAGATATATTCAAAACGGATATTATCAATGGGACCACAAGAGAAATACAAGCTGAAGAATGGAATATTAAAGATCAAAAACTCAACAGTGTCGAGTTGCTAGATTCTCCGGGATTTGATTTCTGCGATATTAAATTCCCAGATAAAGTTTACTCTTGTATAAATCATTCGGATATTATTTTATTTATAGTCTCAGGAGATTTAAACAGAAATGAATTAAGCGAAATCAGCTCCTTTATTAAAGATGGGAAAAAAATTATTGTAACTTTAAATAAAATTGATCTTTTCAATAAAATTGAATTAAAAGAAATAATAGAAAGTATAAAGTTTAAACTTCCAAAAGATTTAAATATTCCCATAATTATTAATTATGAAAACAATCTTAAAAACTATATGACAAAGATACTAAATCAACATGGTGAGATATTTTTAACACTAAATTCTCTTCAATCAGCTGACAAATTATTTCTGATGATAAAAGAACAACGATTGAAAAAAAGGCAGAAATTAGCTCAGTCAACTATTGGTAAATTTTCTACCATAAAGGCATCAACGGTAGCTCTTAATCCTTTTGTTATGATTGATATTGCTAGTAGTTTTGCACTAGATACTGCATTGATTAGCGAATTAAGTAAGATTTACGGATTAAATTTGAAGGGTGAATCTACCAGAAAAATATTCAAAAACATATCTGTTAATAATTTATTTTTAGGAGTCACTCAAGTGGGGGTTAATATATCCTTCAACCTTATAAGGAAAGTAATTATATTAACCGCACCTTTCACTAACGGGCTATCATTATTACCCTATGGACCTATAGCAATTATTCAAGCAGCAATAGCAATTCAATCTACAAAAATACTTGGGAAATTAGCAGCCAAAGAAATATTTAAAAGAAGCAAAGCTTCGTTTATAGAACCTTATATAATTATTCAAAATATCAACTTTAATGAACCAGAGATTCTTAAACACATAAATATCTATTTATCAAAAAGAAATTTAAATAATAATTTTGTTAGTTTTCTACCTTAAAATTTAAAATGGGAAAAAGCATTGCTTTATT
>QCCD01000019.1 GCA_003281405.1 Prochlorococcus sp. AG-347-K16
TCTAAACTCAAAGTTCTTACTAACGAAAATGATTTTTTAGTAAAAAACCTCAAAAAGGCTGGATGATTTATTAGAGCTAAAAAATTCTTTAAATAACAAAATTTTTAAAAATTCCTTTCTAGAACGAAATAATGATTTCTTGAATGATTACCCAAAATATTTTTAATTTGTCAAATATAAAATTTCTATTAAATATACAAGTGAATACTCCAGATACTAAACATATAAAGCAAATTCTAGTTATATTACTTTAATCTCCATAAGAGATCTGATCATAAATATAAATGGAAAATTCCTAGTTTTTTAATTATATAAACAATTATTTTCCCTGTATCCGAATCCTTATTTCTTTCAAAAGATGAATACCCAAGAACTAAAAGTCAGTTATAAAAAGCTTTTAAATAAAGCTGCTCAAGCTAACGGTCGTAAAGAAACTGTTTCTTACTTAAACCGTGCTGCTAAAATCAAGTCAAAACTTTACTCAACTTCTAAAGTAAATTGCTTTAGATGTAATGGAGCAGGTTTTCTAAGAATTTCATTAGATGAAACTAAAACCTGTTTATCTTGTTACGGTAAGGGATTCTTAATAAAAGAAAATTAGCAGGTTTAAAATTTTTATTCTTCATGAAAGATCTTATTCAAACTCACAAAAAATTAATTAAAACAGTAAAAGAGCAAATGGGATTTTCTGATTATGGGATGTATTGGCTGGCTTTCCTGGAAGGGGGTCTAACTATATGGCTACTTGATAGAATATTTTTCCACTGGTTAAAGTTTTAATTTTTATTTAGGTCAAAAAAAAATTTCTACAGGTATTAAATAAATTAATTTATCGAAACCATTTGAAAAGTTGTAAGATAAGAAAAAACTAATATGCAATTACTGGGATTAATTCTTCTTCTAGCTAGTAGCTGGTATTTATGGAAATTAACATCAAACTTTCTTGATGAACCAACAAAAAAAGAACTGACTAATAGTTTAAATAACCTCAAAAATAAATTCTCTGAGGGAAAACAAAATTTCTCTAAGGCGAAAATAAGTGAAGCTTGGGAAAAATACAAAGAAGAAGGTGGAGCCTTATCTAATAAAGAAAAAAGCTAGTGGACTTTTTTATTATTACGAGTCTCACTAAAGATATTTCTAGAATTGATCTAATTGGTATTTTGTTTGGTCATTTAATTTTTGGTGTTGCATTGACACAGCTTTTAGATTGGACGTGGTTAAAGAACCTTATGAGTGAAGAAGATAAAACAAGGATGCTTAAAAGTTATACATGGAAAGACTTATTAGTAGATGGAGCAATTGTTACTGTAGTTCTAGGAATAATCTTTTTAATAATTAGCATTTTTCTATAAATGAACGTAACTTACATCCTTTTAGTTTTTTTAATGATATCCATTGTGATTTTCACTCAAATAATCAATTCCTCCGATAAATCAAAATAAATGAACGAAGTAACTAGTAACTCCTCAACTGGGTGGTACTTAATCGCTTTGGTAAGCACTTTATCTTTTTTAGCTTTAATTTACTTCGGCCAAAAAAGATAGCCTAAATTTTGAAAGATTATTTAAATTCATAAAAATAGCTCTGCAACTTCATCAGATGCAGAGCTTTTAATTATTAAGTAACTGATTTATATAAATCTGTTGATTATAAAACCTTTTTTCTTAATCAAAGAAAAAGAGACCGATGAATGTGATGAAGATACTGAATTCACGGCCCCTTTTATAACCGCATTTTTCGGTAGATACGACAATGAATCACCTCCTTTACTAGTGTTTTTCTAAAGATAACCAAAAGAATTAAACAAGGAAAGAAATTCGTTAAAAATTTAAAAATTTTTTAACAAATTAAAGATATAAATCTCTTCAATATAAATGTATTGATATTACCAAGGCAAAACTTCTCCGTTAGCATGCCAAAAAGTACCCGAGTTATTTTTATTTAGAGAATCAATACGTTTTAAAAGGCCATTTGCTGATTCTTCAGGACTAATTCCATTTCTTGTAAAGCCAGTCATTCTTGTACTCACTAACCCAGGATGCAAAATAGCTACATAAATATCTTCCCTTGATAAATCTATGGAAAGTGATTTTGCTGCCATGGACAAGGCAACCTTAGACATTCTGTAACCATAAGAACTTCCTGATGTATTATCTTCAATAGATCCCATTCTACTCGTGATAAAAGCAACTTTAGAAGATCTTTTTAAAAAATGTTTTAGTGATTGAGTCATACATATTGGGCTCAATGCATTGATTTCAAATTGCCGCAAAATACTTTTTTTATCTAAGTTTTCGAAAGAATTAAATTCATAAATTCCTGCATTATGAATAAAGCAATCTAAATTAACTCCAGATAGTTTTTTACACAAATTTGTTATCGACTCATCAGAAGAAATTTCTATATTCTCTTCGATTCTCACTCCTAAATCTCTAAGTTCTTTTGAAGCTTTCCTACACGTTGCAATTACATTATCTCCCCTCTTATGAATTTGTTTACATAGTTCTAATCCAATACCCCTATTTGATCCTGTAATTAGATAAGTCGACATCTCTAAACTAAAAAATAAAAAATTAATCTAAATCCAAATATAAAAGAAAACGAACTAGAACAAGAAAAAATTTATAAAATTCCTTATTAGATTTTTTAAGGTTATGATAGATTATGAAATTTAAAAGATTCTATAAAAGAAAGCAAAGATATTTTTATCATCAAAATTTAATGTATGGAAATTTTCAATCAAGAATTTACAGAAGAGTTTATTAGGTTAACGTGGAGAAATCCTGCTTTCATGGCTATAGCTATCGCGTTAGTTTGGCTTATCCCACAATTATTTATCAGAAAAATAATGGCAAAAAAATATGAAAGAAGAAAAATAGAAATTCAGAAAAATAAAATTCAGAAGCTTTACCCAACTAATACTCCTAAATAAGATTTTTATTTATAAGATGAACTAATGAATCAAAAAAATACTTTTAGCATCTAAGTAAAATATGATCTACAAAATAATTAGAATTGACGGGAAAGATGACGAATTAACAGCTCAAAGTTTTGATAAGTATTCAGATGCGTACGATTTGTTAGAGGAACTATATGGAGATTTATGTTGTTCAGATGCTGATTATGGAGATATAACCTATTACGATATTGTGGAAAATAATTGAAAAAATATTAATGGAGAATAAAAAATGGGCTCCCTCCCAAGAAGAAAATTTAGGGGTAATAACGAGTGTATATGAATTCATTAAAGAAGAACTTTCAGAACTTCAAAATAAAACTGGATGTCCAGATTCATTTATTTATGATTTTATTGGCAAGATTCAGAATGAATGGCATCCTGAATCTTGCTACTCCATAGTTAGAAATAAAAAAAGGAAAAATTAGAAAATATTAAATCTTCAACGCAAATTTATAAAATTTCTCTAATATAATTTGAATTTAAAAATACTAATTCATGATTATTAGAATACTAGGAATCGTACTTATCCTTGGTACGATTGCATATTATGGTTTAGTGTTAACTGGGCAAAGCAACCTTTAGTTTTAACTTTTAAAAATTTCTCATGAAATGGCCTCCTACTTTGTGTTGGACAGCACCAAAAACAATTAATGGTAATAGGCATTTTCAAGTTAAAGCTTATGGTGGGAAAAATGAAGATAGATGGGTTGATATTTTTCCTACCAAAAATAAAAAAGATATTAAAAGAATCTCGTGGTCAAAACTAAAAACAGAATGGACTACTGGATGGTTAAGGCTCCCAAAAGATAAAGATTAATTTGTCTATGTAAACAAATATTATTAACCAGAAAACTGTAAAAAATAATACCTAACTCAAAAAAAATAACTTCTAAAATTTTTTAAATTGCTGTTTAATATGAAGTCAGAACCGAAGAAAAAACTCCCTAATAAAAAAGTTATAAGTTCAGCAAAATTTGAGGCTAAAGAACAATTCACAAAATCTGCATTAGAAAATTTAAAAACAGAAAATGAAAGACTTGTTAATTCACTAAAAAAATCTGGGGAGATTAAAGAATCAAAAAGAAAATAGACTTACAGTATTTAAAATTTTTTATTATTATAGAAATTTATACATTGAGAAATGATTGAAAAAATCTCTCTAGCAAATTCTCATTTACCTCAACTTATTGGTTTCGTTCTGATGTCAATTGGATATACATTAGGCAATAAATTTTACCTTCCGGAAATCAAACAAAAATAATTTCTAGTTATTAAAAATATTTAAATAAATAATATTGAAAATATATTCCTTATAAAAATTTTTCAATATTTTATCTGATTTAAAGTAAAAACCTTAAAGCTAATTCTGTAATTCAATTAAGACTAGTCTTAGAATGTAATTGATACATAAATGTAACAGTAAAGTACTTGAAAATGTAAAATCCAAAGAAAAAGTAAGAATTCATACTAATTTTTTTTAAATATGTTACATTCTTTAATAATTCAAGTTAAGGTTTCCTCTGTCAATAAAGCAGAAATTAGGAAATGTTTGATGTATAAAAATGTCATTTATTCTTTGGCTTACTAATTGATCACATATGAAATCTAAAAATGGATGCACTTACTAGTTTTATAGTTGTTATCATCGCAATTACAATTCAATTCTCTTTATACGCCATCAAAAGGTTGCAGGAACCTTTAGAACCAAATTATTTGATAGATAAAAATTCGAAAAAAAATAAAAACTATATGGGTAAATTTTGGAAAAATGCCGAAATAACAAATGGGAGATTAGCTATGATTGGTTTTTTAGCTTTGATAATAAACTACGGTTTCTTTGGGTGGATAATACCTGGTTTTATTTAAACTATCAATACATTAAAGTCTTAAAGAGAAAAATCTCTTGTTCAAAACAAACTCTCCTTTTAAAAAAAAAATTTTTATTATAAGAAAAAAAGCATTTGAGTAATTCTGATTTTGATAAAAATGGATTGGATAGCTATGGAATACATTGGCTTCAATATGCTGCTTTTGCTGTCTCTGGTTTTGCTATTTTTACAACCTGGGCATTTTTTTATGATGAAAGATTCCACAACTTTGTAATGAATATTTTCAGGGTTATTAACTGCAGTGGGTTCAACTGTAATGGAGCATTTTAAAATTCTATGGCTAATCCAGATCAAAAAACAATATTAATTGATAATGCTTTTGAGGAAATAAAAAACATTTGTAAAAATCTTCAAAAAGATACTGATGCTTCGAATTCTGAACTTAAAAGTTTACTAAAACTAATTATTAATGAATGGGAAGAAAAAGAAGAACAAAAAACTGGTTTTGGATTCAGGTAAGGTTAGCCACTATCTAAGAAGAGACTTAGGCCTAAAATCATTTTAATATGAACAGATTTTTTTACTTTTAAAATTTAATACTTATCATTTACATTTTTTAGAAAGAAATTAAAAAGGAATGAATCTCAAATAAAAGATTCATTCCAGATTTAGCATTAGTTTTATCTAGATTTAAATTTTATAATTTAACTCCTCTGGTGGACTGTCAATCATTAGATCCCTCCTATTCAACAAGTTAAACTTACGCCTTACTTATTAAGAAAGTAAATCAGTAAAAATGCTGATTTATTATTTTCTAAAATGTTTGAATTAAAGATGCCAATTCTGGTGCATCTAATAAAAGTGCAAAAAATGTAAGCACAACTAATAAAAATATGGAAAAGTAGAATTGAATCATGTTTCAAAATTACTTAAAAAGAATTTTTTAAGTTGTATAAAATAATGCTTTGTTCACATAATTAAATATCTCTACCTAGAGAAGTTTAATTAGAGAATAATTAAGATGCTTCAGGGGAAAATATCGTCCTATCTTTTTGCCAATACTCACAGCCTTTAAGTAAATGATCACCCTGTGGTATGCGTTTTTCGTATTTTGGACAGATCAAGATAGTAGCAAAAGTTTCTGAAGTGCTGTAGCGAAAGTGATTGCAAGTAATACAAATCTTTGTTCGTTTTCGTTTTAGGGTAGGTTCTTTTAGATATTCCCATTTTGACGGATTTACCTTGATCATGATTACTGGAATTTATTAGTAACAATTTGCCAACCTCCTGAAATTAATTCATTCCATGTTTCACAAGCACACTCAATAGAATGAAGTCTTGAATTTTTAATTTGGGCTGGTTCACCTAATTCATTTGCATAGAAAAGATGAGTATATACTTGTAAGTTATTAGATACAGATTTCTTATAACTCTCAAAAAAAATTAATAAACCACTTTTTTTGTTAAACAACCAGCCAGTTGGGGGGTCAATAAGGCTGCCACGATAAAAATAAGTCCGAACATTAGCAACTCCTGAAGTCATGAAGATAATACAGTTGTACTATTAATATAAATGTACTACTCGCAGGCGTCAAGTGATCCTCTGGTAATTATTTAAAAACTAAAATTACTTTCCAGAAATAATCAGCCATAAACTTCTTATTTGGTAATACTGAATACAAGTAACTCCTTGAAAAGGAAAATATCATTTAAAGAGAATCTCCAAAAGAATGCAATGTATCGAAATCCCTTCTACTTAGGATGGAACAAAGGTTGGTCTTTTTTATTTTTTTTAGAGGGTGGCATTGCAAAAATTGAAGCAAAAGGTTTTGGTATTTCTATTACAACAAAAGTTAAGAAAGGAGAATCACCCCTAGAATCTGCGGATAGATTAGTTTCGAAAGAGCAAAGGATTAGAAAATCAAGATATTATTCTTGGGTTAAATCTATTAATGAAAAAACAATAAATTAACCAATCCTTAAATTTCTAAAGTAATTTGTTGACAGTCAATTTAAAATAGAAAATAGTCATTTATTTTACGTGTCCAATAAATTTTATGAATGGTGGAAAAACCATAGAAAAGTTGTAACCTATGGAGCTTTTATCATCTTGTTTGGTTTTTATTTATCTCCTGTTGTCAAAGAAGCAAAATACAAAAACCAATGTATTAAATACTCTACTAAAGGAGCTTTAACTAAATTTAATAAGGACGATATAGGAGAAACTTTACTAGAAGAAACAGGTTTGAATATTGAAGAACTAGCAAAGATTGAAGGTTATAAGAATTGCATTAATTAAAAAGTTCGCAAAAATTATGCTGAGTTTTTAAATGATTAAAGGTATCTTTAAGCTTATTTTATTAATACTATTATTTGGATTTATATCAATAAGTCCAAAAACAAGACACTTGGTTGGCATAACTCTAAAAGAAATTTCTTCATTTCTTTTATGGACTGTTAAATTTGAAGATAGAGAAAAATGGATTATAGATAAGCCAAGTTGGATACCTGACCAAAAACTTAATCCAGCTTATTAAATGAAGACTTATTTAGAAGAACGAATTGAGTGGTATGACGATAATTATAGAAATGGGAATGCTTTAATCTCTGATAAGCAGTTCGACCAACTTGAAAAAAATTTATTAAGAACAAACCCTAATTGTGATTACTTTAAAAAGAAAAATAAACTAGTTTTACCTTCATTAGAAAAGGATTCAATAGATGAATTTTTGAAAGGATTATTAGTAGATACCAGATTATTAATTGAACCAAAAATTGATGGTTGCGCTGTTGCTTTGCAATATAGGGATGGAACCTTGGAGAAAGCAATTACAAGAAAAGGGGCAGACGTTACTAGTAAACTTATTAAAGTCCAAGACATTCCCAAAAATCTTCCTTTACGAGGAGTTCTTCAAGTTAGAGGTGAATTATATGAACCCAACCAAAGTCCAAATATCTCCCAGAGAATCGCTTCTGGATTTCTAAGAGCTAAAGAAGGATTTTCTGAAAGTCTTAGCCTCTGCGCATTTCAAATACTTAATTCAACACTTAACCAATATGAGTCCAAAAAAAGTCTTTCAAAGCTTGGCTTCACGATCCCTCAGGATATTTCATGCAACTTTACGAGCCAAGTTGAAGTATTTAGAAAACAATGGCTAGAAGGGAAGCTTTTTAGTAACTATCCAACAGATGGAATAGTAGTAAAAATAAATTCTAGAAAATTACAATTAATTAGAGAAAAATCAAATTTAGATTATCCTTATTGGCAAGTGGCAATAAAACGTTAATGGAATTAATACACCAGATTTTTCCTACTTGGCATATTTACTTGGATATGTTTTTGGTTGGCTCTGCAACTTACGGTTTTCTGAGAATTAAGAAAAAAATAAAAACTAAATAAAGTTTATAAATCATCCGTGGTCCTTAAGCATAGATTTAAGTTGTTCGGTATCTAATTGTTCAAGATAATTTCTCATTGCCAACCAAGATCTTCTGCTTTCTAACTTTCCACTTTGTTTAAATAAATTCGCGGAAACTTGATCTATCAATTCTTTATGAGTCATATTTATATTCTTCATCAAGTTCAATGACAACACCATTAAAAAATTCTGCTAATAATTTTGATGGGTCTCGCATAGATGTCTTTCTATCTACTTTTGATAATTTCTTTTTGATTGGATTTAAATTAGTCATACAGATTCAGGTAATTCAAGTTCTTCAAAAGTCCAACCTTCTAATTGAAGGTCGTGCCATTTATCCCAAGCATTATCCAAATACATTTGAGTTGATGATTTAATTGCCATTGGCTCACCAAGATCATTTGCATAATATGTATGAGCAAAAATTCTCATACTATTTCTTGGAGATTTTTTATTCCTTGTGAATAAAATTAGTCTGCTGCGGTCTGGGCTAAGCAACCAACCACTTGGGGACTCATTACGATAACCGTAAGAAAAATTAGTCCAAACATTAGCTCCTCCTAAAGTCATTAATTAGTAATACATGTGTACTACCAATATAAATACATTAGAAATGGATCGTCAAGTATTTTGGCAAATAAATTATTTACACTAATAGAGAATAAAAACAGGTCAGTTATTCCAAAAAAATAAAATACCCACCAAAAGCCCGTTTTAGCAAGCATTTTGATAGGTAACACCGGATCCCCGTTAGTTCTCTGCTGCATCGACCTGGAAATGCCAGAAGAGGATTCAAAGTGGGCTTTCGTTTCCGATTACAAGATCGGTTTACTACCGCATCACGACAGTCTCCTCATGTCGAAAGAGAGTCAGATCAGAGCACATAAAGAAGAACTTAACCAAAGATCCAGTAAACTAACTCTAACTTATTTTTTTATGCATTTGGAGATGGCCAAATGTCTCTTACCATAGTTAATAAAATTTGAGCTTCATCATATCTTTCTGAATGCGTTTTACCATTTAATAAAAATGTGATATGAGCCATTTTTCTTCCCAGAATTTCGCGAGATTTACCATAACAATGAATATTAGAACCCTCAATCTCAGATAACATCTTAATTCTGGTTTCCATTGAGATTGGGAAATTCTTTTTTAACCCCAGTAGATTTATCATAATTGCACCTTCACAGTTCATTTTAATTTCAGGTGGCATTATCCCAGAAGAAATGCAAACATATTGATCAAACTGACTTGAAGTGCAAGCTTCAATAGAGAAATGAGCTGAGTTATGTGTTCTAGGAGCTATTTCATTAATTAAAAGACCATTATCTCCATAGAAGAATTCAATAGCTAAAACTCCAACGTAATTAAGTTCATTGACTATTGAGGAGAAAATATTTATTGCAAATAAGTTCAAATCATATTCATTTGTTCCAGGTGCAAGAACCCAATCACAAACATGGTTTGATTGGAAGGTCTCAACTATTGGAAAGAATCTTATCTTACCGGTCCTATCTCTCGAACCAACAAGAGCCAGTTCTTTTTCATACTCTATCCATTCTTCTATTAACCATTCATCAGAATTGTTCTCTGTTAAAAATGAATCTAAATCTCCTTTTGTCTTTATTTTTCTGTTACCTTTGCCGTCATATCCACCTTTATTTGATTTTGCCATTAAAGGAAAAGTCCAATTATTGATTTCCTCATCCGAGAGATTTTTAAAATCTTCAATACTTATCCATTTTGGACAGGGGATATTCATCCTGTCTATTAATTTTTTTTGAGAAAACCTATCTACTAATGGCTTAATTGCATTAAGGCTTGGGACGAAAATATCATTATTGTCAATTAAATTTAATTTATCAATTTTTATCCATTCATTTTCAAAAATTATTTTTTCACATTCATTAATTAATGATTTATTACCTCTTATCTTTAAAGGATCAGCTTCTATGACATGATCTGCTTTTGAACCAGCAGGATCATCACAAGATTTTGTTTGCACACATACTTCTAAATCTCTTTTTTTTGCTGCCTCGGTTAACATCAAAGCAAGTTGACCACCTCCAATTATTCCTAAGGAATAATTTTTCTTAATATCTTTTATATTTTTTTTTAAACTCATAGCATGATTTTATTACCATTTCTAATTCTTAACAACTGAATTTTTAAGTATCTAGAGCTTAGATTTTGCTAATATAAAAAGTGTTTAATACCAAATATTTATAAATTTTAACTAGGTAATCAATCGTGAATGAAAGAAAAATATTAGTCCCGTTAGGTGATAAGTCATACGAAGTAACTATAGAAGCAGGGATACTAAATAATATCAGCGAAGAACTCTTAAAAATTGGAATAACAAAAAATAAAAAAATACTTGTGATTTCAAATGAAGAAATATCAAATTTGTATGGTGAGAAATTCTTAAATAATTTAAAAGATAATAAATTTCAGGCCAAAATGTTCCTTATCAAGGCTGGAGAATCATATAAAAACTTAAAAACCTTAAGTGAAATATATGATGTAGCATTTGAATTTGGCTTAGATAGAAATTCAATAGTTATTGCCCTTGGAGGAGGAATTGTTGGAGATGTAAGTGGTTTTGCTGCTGCGACTTGGCTGAGAGGTATCGAATATATTCAGATTCCAACAACATTATTATCAATGGTTGATTCATCTGTGGGAGGAAAAACAGGAGTAAATCATCCAAAAGGTAAGAATTTAATTGGAGCTTTCAATCAACCTAAAGCAGTTTTTATTGATCCAGAAACTTTAAAAAGTTTGCCCAAAAGAGAATTTAGTGCAGGCATGGCTGAAGTAATAAAATACGGAGTAATAAGAGATAAAGAACTTTTCGAATACTTAGAAATTGAAAAAAACAAAAATGAACTTATAAATCTCAAAAATGAATATTTAATTAAAATAATTAATAGTTCAATTAAAACAAAGTCTAATGTTGTTTCTCAAGACGAACATGAAAATGGTGTTAGAGCAATATTGAATTATGGTCATTCTTTTGGTCACGTTATTGAAAATTTATGTGGATACGGCAAATTTCTGCATGGTGAGGCAATATCAATTGGTATGAATATTGCGGGGAAAATAGCAATTGAAAAAGGGTTATGGTCTAAAGAAGAATTAGAGAGGCAGCGAATTCTCTTAAAGAGTTATGATCTTCCTACCGAGATCCCCAAAATAAATAAAGAAGACGTTCTAACAATACTTATGGGTGACAAAAAAGTTCGTGATGGCAAAATGAGATTTATATTACCGAAAGAAATTGGTGCTGTTGATATATATGATGACGTGGAAGATTCATTATTTTTAAAGTTTTTTTCTTAACGCAAACAGGTTGAATTTATATTCATTTTCTTCTCATTAAACTTTTTAAAAACAAACCACCTAAAATCACCTAAACAAACAGGATCTACGAGTCTAAGTAATGCCTCTCTTCTTAAAAGAGCATTTGATAAATTCTCCTTAAATTCTTTCTGAATCCCATAAAGTCTCTCAGCCAATCCAAGCGCCAATAAAGCCTCTCCTTGTTTTGTTATTCCAACAGTATCAAATCCAAGAGTCTCAGCATCATTAATTAAAGTTTCTATGCACACATGAGATGTTAAATCGCAATTTCCAGGAGAATCTAGGACATTATTCTTCATTTTTTGATTTTCATATGAAACTATAGTCCCATCAGAATTCTTAGAGTTATAGTATTTTTTAGCTTCTTTAGCGTAATCAATTATCAATAAAATACCATTATTGATTTTCCCATAAATAGCTTCTAACCATTTTGAGTTATCTATATGCCATTCTGTCGTCCATCCTTCAAGAGCATCTTCAGGCGGAATAGTTATTCCCAACTTACTTTTAGCAAGTTCAAAACTTTTTTCCAATTCACGTGTAATTGGCATTTTATCAAAAAATAATTTATGAGATTTTTTGTCTATAGAAACTGCTTGTCGAATTAGTTTTCCCTTTGAGAAGGTTATTCTTTCTACTGGCAAAGCATCCAAAACTTCATTTGCTAGAACTATTCCATTTATATTATTTTCCTCTACTTCATCCAAACCTTTCCATAAAATATCAATACCTAAGTTCAAAAATTCCTCCAATTTATTTTTTTGTTTTTCTACCATCCCTTCATTAGGTTCAATAATTACAAAAGAAATACCTTCTAAAAAATTCTTGCTGTTTTCTAAAAAGTATTTAATTAATCCACTCATAAAGCTTCCATCTCCAGCTCCAAATTCGGTTACAGATAATTTCTCATTAGATAAAAAACTACTTTTGAACTGAATCAACCAATCTTCTATTTGTTTACCAACTAAAAAAGCAAAATCATCAGATAAAGATGGTGATGTGACAAAATCTCCTCGAACGCCTAACTCAGCTTTACCGCTGCCGTAATAACCATTAATAAGATCATTTAACGCAAAATTCATAAAGTCATAAAAACTTATAGTCCCACCCATTTTTATTATTTTTTTTACTAACCAATCTGGATTATTCGCGGGTAAGCTATTCATCGGCGAAAATATAAAGAGACAAAACTTATTTATGCCTTCAAAGATTAACTATTTATTAGGAATATTTCTATCTATATTAGTTTTAATTTCACATAAACCCGTTTTCGCTATAAATAATCCAAATCTCTTACCAGAAGAAAAAACACCAGTAATTGACTTAGCTAAAACATTAAGCCCTAATCAGAAAAAATCTTTAGAGGAAAAGCTCAACAATCTAGAAATTGAAAGTGGGTGGAAAATTAAATATTTATCTCAGTTTGAAAGTTCTCCTGGTAGTGCAATAAAGGACTATTGGGATTTAGATGAAACAAGTTTGTTGATAGTTGCGGATCCTAGAGGGGGAAATTTGCTGAACTTTAACGTAGGAGAGGCTTATTTTAATTTTATGCCTAGGTTATTTTGGGTTGAACTTCAAACAAGATTTGGCAACCAATACTATGTTAAAGATCATGGTGAGGATGGTGCAGTATTAGATGCAATTGATTCAGTAAAGATTTGCCTCGAAAGAGGAGGATGCCAAGTTGTCCCTGGCCTACCAAAAGAGCAATATATATGGACTTTATGTACTTCTATTCTTGGAGGTTTAGTAGCAGGTTTCGCATCTGCTCCAAGAAAAGAAGGTCAAATCATATCAATTGGATTTTTAGCTCTTCTCTCTCCTTTATGGGGAATGTTATTTGGAATTTTTGGTTTGGCACCAATAATATCCAGAACAAATGATTTATTACCTTTATTTAAAAATGGATTAGCTTTTACAGCCGCAGGAATTGCGGGTTATATCTTGTCTCAAACATTATTTTCAAGATATGAAAAGCCCAAAAATACTTAAAAATATGATCAGAAATATCTAATCCTAAAAATATTTATCTTCTTTACAAATTTCACCAGACTCTGAATACCATCGATGGGAAACATGACTTAATCTCTTTTTTTCAAACTCAATCCATGAAAAGTTAACTAGTAATTTCCCATCTTCATCAGTTTTATATCTTGGCACCACAGCAGTGTTGAAATAAATTGTTCCTTTGGTATCAATTTTAAACATCTCTCTTAAACCAAGATTTCTTTTAAGCCGGTTGTGCATATGACCAAAAATCACAAGATCAACTTTTCTTCTCTTTTGTATTTGAGAAATAGCCACAGACAAATCTCTATCTCCCCAATCTAATGAGGGTAATTTCCAGTCTTTCCCACAAATGCTTTTAGGTTCTGAGCCTAAACCCGAGGGGCCTGCATGAGACATAATTATTAACGGTATATCGTCAAT
The DNA here is from genome assembly GCA_003281405.1 of Prochlorococcus sp. AG-347-K16. Taxonomy (GTDB): domain Bacteria; phylum Cyanobacteriota; class Cyanobacteriia; order PCC-6307; family Cyanobiaceae; genus Prochlorococcus_A. Next base: position 14,007 of record QCCD01000019.1, read on the forward strand.
ACTCTCTTCTGAACATTTGATGATTTTATTTATTGAATCTTGTTCGGTGATAGGTCCATAAACACCTTTAACTTCTTTCGAAAGATAATAGCCGCCGCCAGAACTACATGGTCTTGCAGATAATAAATTTATTTGATTATTAAAAACTTTCAAATCCCATGCACAATATTTTTCACCAAGAACACGTATCTGCTTTGAGAGAGTTTCGCCTGTAGAATCTTTCCCTCTATCATGATTTCCTAAAATCACAAAAGTAGGGATTTTGATCTCATTGATTTTTTTAATTATTTTGACACTTCCATCAGAAATATCACCAACAAATAAAACAATATTTGGTTTAATAATCGATAAAACTTTCAAGTCTAATTCAGACCATTGACCATGACAGTCACCAACAATAGCAATTTTTAAATTTGTCAGAATTTTTTCTGTTTAAAGGCATATAATCTATTTAGAGATATTCTAAATCCTGACCAGTATAACTTCTACTGCAAAACAGAAATCAGTTCAAAACGAAGAGGATTTGATTTCTGAAATAAAGGAGCGTTGCGGAAAAGCTAATGCAATTATTCTTGCGCACTATTATCAAGCTCCAGAGATTCAGGAAATTGCAGATTTTATTGGCGATTCATTAGATCTATCTAGGAAAGCTGCAAATAATGACGCAGATATAATAATTTTTTGCGGTGTGCACTTTATGGCCGAAACCGCAAAAATACTTAGCCCTAATAAAACAGTCCTATTACCAGATATTGACGCAGGATGTTCATTAGCAGACGATTGTCCTTCAGATAAATTTCAAAAATTCAGGGAAGAAAATCCAGATCACTATGTCGTAAGTTATATAAATTGCACTGCAGAAGTAAAAGCTCAAAGTGATCTGATATGTACAAGCAGTAATGCAGTCTCATTAATTAAAAAGATACCTGAAGATAAAAAGATAATATTTGCGCCAGATCAGAACCTTGGGAGATGGGTACAGAAAAATTCAGGAAGAGATCTTAAATTATGGCCTGGCAGCTGCATTGTTCATGAATCATTTAGTGAAGAAGCACTTCTAAAATTAAAATATCAAAATCCAGGATCAAAAGTAATTGCTCATCCTGAGTGTAGTCAAAATTTACTAACTCTCTCAGACTTTATTGGATCAACAAGTAAGCTGCTTGATTTCGTAAGTAAAGATCCATCTAAAACTTATATGGTACTAACTGAACCTGGAATAATTCATCAAATGAAAAAGAAAGAACCTAATAAAATTTTTATTGAAGTTCCCGATGTAGAAGGTTGTAAATGTAACGAGTGTCCATATATGAAATTAAATACTTTAGAAAAAATTCTTGATTGTTTGAAAAATAATTCCCCTTCTATTGAACTAGACCCAGAAATAATAAGAAGAGCCTATGTGCCAATAAAGAGAATGCTGGATATGAGTAATTAATTTAATGAAAATACTTTATCTTCCTTATTAATTTTTAGGAATGCATTAAGGTTTGTGGTGTCGGGATTAAATTCGCTTATCTGATTCTTTCTATTAATTATATTTATTAGCTCTTTTTCACCAGCTCTATATTGTTTATCTTTTCTAGTTCCTATCTCTCTTTGTAGTATAGGGTTTATATTCATTCTTACTTCTATGTCTGGAATAATTCCAGATTTATTTATATCAGTGCCGTTCGGAGTTAAATACTTAGCGACTGTAACAGTTAGTCCTGAACCATCAACTAAAGTCCTCATGGATTGAACTAGACCTTTACCAAATGTTTTCTTCCCAACTAATTTTCCTCTTTTGTTATCTTTTATTGCACCAGAAACTATTTCACTAGCACTAGCAGAACCCTCATTAACTAAGACAACTAAGGGCTTTTTTGTTAGAGCTTGACCGTTTCCTTTTTTTGTTTCTTTTAAACCATCTTTACTTACTGTACTTACTATTACTCCTTTGTTAATGAAGTGCCTTGAGATATCAATGCTTGATTCTAATAAACCTCCAGGATTACTTCTCAAGTCAAGAACATATCCTGCGACTTTTTTTGTTTCTAAATCCTTAATAGCATCTCTAGTTTCTTTGGATGCATTTGCATTAAATTGTTTAATTCTTACATAGCCAATTGATAAGCCATTTTTGGTTTTATTGACTTTACTTGATACAGATTTAATTTCAATTTTTTCTCTTGATAAAGTCTTAAAAAAGGATTGAGAATCCCTAAGAATTTCAAGCTTTACTTTAGTACCTCTTTGTCCTCTTATTAATTTCACGGCATCCTCAATATTCATACCTTCAGTAGAAATATCATCTATGGATAATATTTTATCTCTAGCTTTAATTCCAGCATCAAATGCAGGGGTGCCCTCTATGGGAGAAATAATTATTAAATCATCAGATTCTTTATCTTTAACTATTTGGATACCAACTCCAGTTAATTCGCCAGAGGTATCAATTCTCATTTGATTAAATTCCTTAGGTTCTAAAAATCTTGTATAAGAATCATCTAAATTAGAAAGCAAATCTCTAATCGCATCATATGCTTCATTGCTGTCTGAATATGTTTTTGATAAAACTTCTTTTCTTAGATTAATCCAATTGGACTTTTGAAATTTGCCGTTTGAATCAAGAAAATCTCTATATACAATTTGCCAAACATGATCAATTACTTCTTTATAACTATTATTTAAAACTGTTGCCTCCGCAAAATTATTTAAAAATAACCCAGAAAAGGATGTCGCAAACAGAAATATATATTTTTTTTTAAGCAATTTTCTTATCTTCAAATAATTCGATATTTTTTATTATAAAAAGAATTTATTTATAATTCAAAAATTTGACAAATCCTTAAGGATCAATCCACTTCCCATCATCCTTAATAAGTTGGATTAAAGCATTAACACCCTCATCTTCAGGTACTCTTTTTATCTCTTCTTTTCTTCTATATAAGGCAATAGTTCCTTTACCTTTTCCAACATAACCATAATCAGCATCTGCCATTTCTCCTGGCCCATTAACAATACATCCCATTATTGCTATATCTAGACCCGTCAAATGTGAGGTAGCGTTCCTAACTTTATCTACAACTTCTTCTAGATTGAAAAGTGTTCTACCACAACTGGGGCAACTGATGTATTCAACCATTGTTTTTCTTAATCCTAAAGATTGCAAAATTGAATAGCACACTGGTATTTCCTTTTCTGGAGCTTCTGTTAAGGAAACCCTGATGGTATCTCCTAATCCTTCTGCTAAAAGCGTTCCAATTCCAGCAGTACTTTTAATCCTTCCATAATCACCATCACCAGCTTCGGTCACTCCTAAATGTAAGGGATAGTTATATCCTTCTGAGTCAAGCCTATCTGCAATCATTCTGTAAGCTGCCATCATGACCGGAGCCCTAGAAGCTTTCATAGAAATAATTATGTTATGAAAATCAAGCTCATCACAAATTTTGACGAACTCCATCGCGGATTCTGTCATTCCTAATGGCGTATCTCCATAAGTAAAAAGCATCCTTTCAGATAGAGACCCATGATTAACTCCAATCCTTAGAGCTTTGTTTTCAGCCTTTAAAACTTCAACTAAAGGGGTAAATCTTTTAAGTATTGTTTGCTTAATAGTTTCAAATTCCTCATCTGTATATTCAGTTCTTGTAGGGTCTGATTTTTCAAAAACAAACAATCCAGGATTAATTCTTACTTTATCAACATGTTTTGCAACTTCCATTGCAATTTTCATACCATTATGGTGAACATCAGCCACCAAGGGGGTATTGATATTATTTTCTAGTAATTTTGCCTTTATATCTCCTACTGCTTTGGCATGTGCTAAGGAAGGGACAGTTAACCTTACTATTTCACAACCCACATCATGAAGTCTTTTGATAGCTAAGTAAGCATTTTCGACATCCATAGTATCTTCATTTATCATCGATTGAACTCTTACTGGATAATCACTTCCAATAGCTATATCACCCACCATTACTGTTCTAGTTATCCTTCTCTCAATATGAGTTGAATATCTTTTGGAGAGACTATTAACCTCTTTAGATTGAGTTAATGACATTAAAATTTTTGATATTCAAAAAGGATTTCACTAAATTATACGGCATATAGTTTACCACTTACATTCTCTAGGTCTTTCAAAGTTAGATGGTAAGGTTTATTGATTTCTTTTGAAGGAAATCTCAACAAAAAAGATGGATGAAAAATTACCATAATTTCTCTCCCATCTTTTTTAATCCATTGACCTCTTAAATTACTTATAGGATCTTTAACATCTAAAATTGCTCTCATCGCAGTAGAACCAGTAAGTAATATAAATTTTGGATCGACTAACTTTATTTGCTGTAATAACCAAGGTTTATGAATATTAATTTCTCTAGCAGTGGGTTTTCTATTATTTGGTGGACGACATTTAATTACATTACAAAAATAAACATCCTTCTTATAATCGATTCCAGCCTGTACTAATAATTCGTTTAATAACTTACCAGATTTACCTACATAAGGTTTTCCTTCTAAATCTTCTTGGGCTCCAGGTGCCTCACCAATTACTAACAAATCTGCAAATACACTTCCTCTCCCAATTACTAACCTTTTCACCGAAAATAAAACTTTAAATATTTTTATCTTAAGAACTCAAAACATGAAAATAAAATAGATTAAGAAAATGAACTAAATTAAACCATAGTGTGATAGTTTTATTTATTCTTAATTTATGCATTTGTCATTATTAAAAGTCATATTTGAAAAGTCATAAGTCAATGAGTCAAGTTAATTTATCTGATCGGGCACTTTCAATTGAGCCTTCTCTTACATTGCAGATAAGTGCTAAAGCAAATCAATTATCTGCAGAAGGAGTAGATATTTGCAATTTAAGTGCAGGTGAACCTAATTTTGATGCCCCAAAAGAAGTTATAGAGGCTACAAGTAAAGCTATATTTGATGGATTTACAAAGTACGGGCCCGCAGCGGGGAATTTAGATCTCCGAAAAGCAATTGCAAATAAACTTCAAATTCAAAACGATTTGAATTATGAATTTGAAAATGTAATGGTCACA
>QCCD01000020.1 GCA_003281405.1 Prochlorococcus sp. AG-347-K16
GACAATTTGTTGATGGAGTATCCGGAGCTAGGCCAGGAAAAAGAAGGAACTCAGATTTTCAAGGAATAACTAGTAAGAGTGTTAAAAAAGTAGGAAGATGGGTATCTGAAAAAGTGGATTTATTTTTTGATGAAGATAATGATGATTGGAATGATGAGAATTTTTACGATGATCAAAGCGATTTTAAGACATTTTCCAGAGAATCAAATTCTTATAAATCTGCTAAACAGCACTCAAAAAGACCTTTAGAAGCAATATCTTTAAGGCAACCAAAAAATATACAGACAACTGAGCAAAAAAAATTACCTTACGTGAAAGAGAGTAAGGATGAAGATTGGCCAGATGAAATGGATTTCAAAGTTGAAAGATGGCAAAGAGCTTCAGAAAAAGACATTAATACTTCGAGAGATCAATCAAACCAACAAGTTCAATCAAAATCAAGAAATCTTCCCAGATCAAGAAGAAGAAGAGTATAGTTTCGTAAATTCTTTAATTCCTGAATAGCCTAATAAACTCTCTAAATGTGGATTGAAAACTTCTCTAATAATTGTTAGGGGCTTTTTGTCTCGAAAAAATCTATAATTTCTTGACCAGAATGGACCTTTACAACAAAATTGATCCTCTAACCAATTTGAATTAACAAGAGAAATTCGGTCAACTTCTCTAAACAATTCTGATCTGTCTTGTGTCAAATTCTTCCAAATTGGTTCTTCTTTGGCTTTTAAATTTTCATTCACTTGTTCTGCATTCCACCAACTTTCAGCCCATGCTAGGTTTTTATTATTGTTTTTAATCCATACTTGTCTTCTAATTAAAGGTCCATTTAATTGATTTAATTCTTTAGGACCTTCTTCAATGAATAGAGGATCTACTTGCATAGAAATTAATTTAATTTTCGTCTCTTGATTAGTTAAAAGCTGTAAATGTCTAGTTGGACTTCCATCCCCAAGAAGCATTAATTTCCATGGACCAGATATTTTTGGTAATGAATTTTTCACTAAAAAAGTAGAGGCTTTCTCTTCCCATAAAATTTTTGGTGAGTTAAAAAGTTTATTATTCAGTTCTCAGAAAGAATGCTTTTAAGATGATAACTTTTTTTCGACAAAAATATTTGCCTTTTCTTTTTTTATTTCTCTTATTTTTAGCCAAACAAGTAATGCAGTCAAATCAGCTTTGCTTACTCCAGGAATTTTTGAAGCATCACCAAAATTTTTTGGCTTTATCTTATTCAAATTTTCTCTAGCTTCTAAAGATAATGTATCTATCTTTTCATAATTTATTTCTTGAGGCAGAGATTTACAGCTTTGACGATTTATTTGTTCAATGTTGTTTTTTTGCCTTTTAAGGTAACCCTCGTACTTAATATCTATTTCAACACCTTCCTGTATTGAGGAACCTAGATTTTTTTCATTCAAATTATATTTAATTAGATCTGAATAATGAAAGTTTGGTCTTTTTAAGAGTTCTTTCAAAGTTGTTGAGCCTTTGATCTTTGATCCCGTTTTTAATTCTATTTTTTTTGATATTTCATCGGTATTTTTTAAACGAGTGTTATTTAATCTAAATTTCTCTTCCTCGAGAAGTTTCATTTTTTCTTGATAGGCTGACCATCTTTTCTCATTAATTAGCCCTATTTGATAACCTAATGGTGTTAATCTCCTATCCGCATTATCTCCCCTAAGAGTTAACCTATATTCACTCCTACTAGTTAGAACTCTGTATGGTTCTTTGAGATCTTTGGTAATTAAATCATTAATCATTGTTCCTATATAACTGCTTTCTCTAGTGAAGATTATTGGATCTTTTTTGCTAATTTTTCTTGTCGCATTTACTCCTGCAACTAATCCTTGTGCTGCTGCTTCTTCATAACCAGTAGTCCCATTAATTTGTCCCGCGCTAAATAAATATTCAATTTCTTTTGTTTCGAGTGATGTTTGGAGCTGCGTTGCAGGTATATAGTCATACTCCACAGCATATGCCGGTCGCAACATTTTACATTCACTTAATCCAGGTAAGGTTCTTAAAAGTTCTAATTGAATATTTTCGGGTAAACCTGTAGAAAATCCTTGTACATATATTTCAGGGGTATTTATTCCTTCTGGTTCTAAGAAAATTTGATGTGATTCTTTATCAGCAAATTTAACGATTTTATCTTCAATTGATGGACAATATCTTGGACCTTTACTATCAATAAAACCGCCGTAAATGGGAGTTAAATGTAAATTGTCTCGAATTAGTTGATGTGTTTTATTAGTTGTTCTTGTGATGTGACAGCTAACTTGAGGCATATTATTTTTTATATCTGGGTCAAACGAAAAATATTTATCTGCGGCAGTACTTGGTTGAATATCTAATTCATCAAAAATAATACTTCTTTTATCAACTCTTGCTGGAGTTCCTGTTTTTAAACGTTCTGTTTTAATACCAATTGCGTGCAAATTTTGAGTAAGACCTTTTGCTGCTTGTTCGCCCGATCTACCAGCTGACATTGATTTATTTCCTATCCATATTCTTCCTTCTAAGAAGGTCCCAGCTGTGATGATAACTGATCTTGCTGAATAATAACTACCAAAGAAAGTCCTTACACCCTTTATTCTTTTTTTTAAGATTTTTTTTGAGTTCAATCCAATTTCTTCAGTTTTTGCAATATCCAGTTCAGTAATCATTGCTTCTTTTAAAGATAAATTATCTGTATTTTGTAGTATTTCAATCATCTTTTTTGAGTATTCTCTTTTATCTGTTTGAGCTCTTAATGCCCATACAGCTGGGCCTCTACTTGCATTTAATATTCTTTTTTGTATAGCTGTCTCATCAGCTAATTTACCAATAATTCCACCTAATGCATCAACTTCATGTACCAGCTGACTTTTTGCCGGTCCGCCAACTGCAGGGTTGCAGGGTTGCCAGGCAATTCTATCTAAATTGATTGTAAATAAGGCTGTAGAAAATCCTAATTTTGCTGTTGTTATAGCTGCTTCGCATCCTGCATGTCCTCCTCCAATAACGATTATGTCAAAAGATTCATTTGTTGAGTGATGATCTTGCATTTTAGGATGGATTTAATTTGCTAAATTCCTAAATCTCGTAAATTGAGGTTCAAATAATAATTTAACAGTTCCTACGGGTCCATTTCTATGTTTAGTGACAATGATTTCTGTAATTCCTCTATCTTCAGTCTCTGGATTATAGTATTCATCTCTATAAATCATTAATACTAAATCTGCATCTTGTTCAATAGATCCTGATTCTCTTAGATCGCTTAACATTGGTCTTTTATTCGTTCTAGACTCTACCCCTCTACTAAGCTGAGATAAAGCTACCACTGGTACTTTTAATTCTCTTGCCATGCTTTTGAGACCTCTCGTTATTCTTGAAAGTTCTTGCACTCTATTATCAGGGGTTGATCCTTCCATTAACTGCAGGTAATCAATCACAATTAATCCAAGTTCTTTTTTTTGTTCAGCTATTAATCTTCTGCATAGAGATCTCATCTCTAAAACACTTAAATTAGGCTTGTCATCTATAAAAATTGGTAATTGACCTAATGAATTAATACCTTCTCCGAGTAATGGCCATTCTTCTTGCTGTAATCTTCCAGTTCTTAGCCTGCCACTCTCGATTCCAACTTCCATAGAAAGTAATCTATATGTCAACTGTTCTTTACTCATTTCAAGGCTAAATACACACACAGGTAAATCTTGAGATTGTGCAACATTTTTAGCCAGATTAAGAACTATTGAGGTTTTTCCCATTGAAGGTCTTCCAGCAACAATTATTAAATCACTTCTTTGAAAACCTTGAGTCATAGCATCAAGATCGTAGAAATTTACAGGAATTCCAGCTACTGAAGTACCTAATGATCTTGACTCTATTTCATTGAAAGTACTTGTAAGGATTTCAGCTGCTTGAGTCAAACCTTTTGAAGGTTTTTCTTGACTGATTTCAAATATTTTTTGCTCTGCTTTATCTAGAACTTCATTAGTATCTTGAGTTTGATCAAAACCTAGTTGAACCACTTCATTCCCAGATCTAATAAGTTGCCTTCTCATGAATTTGTCATTAATTAGATTAGCAACTTGTTCTATGGAAGCTGTAGAGGAAACATTTTCAACTAGTTCTACCAGTTTGCTGTTTCCTCCAATTTTTTCTAGTGATCCATTATCTGCTAACCAAGCACTCATTGATGTTAAATCAGTTGGTTTACCCTGGGTATGCAACATTAATGCTGTTCTATAAATCTCTTGATGGGCATTTATATAAAAAGCTTCAGGTTTAATTAAGTCTGCAATTCTTCCGATCGCGTCTGGATCAAGAAGTATGCCACCAAGAACAGCTTCCTCTGCTTGAACGTTTTGAGGAGGAACTAATCCAGCATTTTCACTATTAAATTCCTTTTTAAAATTTTTATTTTGCCCATTATTTGGAAAAGGTACGGAAACCATATCTTTAATTGCTTAGATATATACTCTGGCTACTTTTCAAAATAATGCAACAAATTGATTAACTTGTTACTTCAATATTTACTTCTGCATTTACTTCTGGATGTAATTTTATTTTTGCAGTAAAGGAACCTAAATTATGAATATCAGGAACAGTGATGTTTCTTCTATCAATTTCTTTTTTTGTTGCCGCTTCTATTGCTTCGGCAACATCCCCATTGGTAACCGTTCCAAAAAGGACACCATCTTCACCAACCTGTTTTTTGATAGTGAACCTACCTATTGTGGATAATGCAGTTTGGAAATCTAAAGCTTCTTGCTTTAATTTATCAGCAGCGATTTTTTCTTTTTCTTTCTTCTTTTCAATTTGTTTAAGAACTGCTGGAGTTACATTCATTGCCTTGCCATAAGGTAATAAAAAATTTCTTGCGTATCCGGGTGCTACTTCAACTAGATCTCCTTCTTTACCTAGTGATGCGATTGATTCAGTTAATGCGACTTGTACTCTTTTAGCCATGAAAATATTGAACAATATAATTAATAATAAGACCTAGAGGGTAACTTTACTTTTTTTGCAAGCCCAAATTTCGCAAGAATCTTAATATGTTCCCATGTTATATCTATCTGACCTCTAAATAATCCTTGTTTTGCAGAATTGGGAAATGCATGATGATTATTATGCCAACCTTCTCCAAATGTTAATGCAGCAACCCACGCATTGTTTTTAGATGAATCACCACTTTCAAATGGTGCCTTACCCCAACAATGCGTCGCAGAGTTTACTAGCCAAGTTACGTGATAAACAACTACAAGCCTTAATGGAATTCCCCAAAGGACTAAAGCCCATCCTCCAACTCCTAATTTTTGACCTATTGCATACAAAGAAAGTCCAATAGGAATTTGTAGGAATAAAAAATATTTATTTAGAAATCTATAGTATGGATCCTTGATTAGATCTGCACTTAACTTTGGAACAGCTTTTAGTGCTTCAACATCTTTGAACATCCAACCCATATGACTCCACCAAAACCCCTTTTTACTATTGTGATGATCCACTTCAGTATCTGAAAAAGAGTGGTGATGTCTATGTAAACCTACCCAATCTATTGGTCCATGCTGGCAACTTATAGCTCCACAGGTAGCAAAAAATCTTTCTAGCCATCTTGGAACAATGAACGATCTGTGTGATAACAATCTGTGATATCCAAGAGTGACTCCTAAACAAGCAGTCACCCAGTAAAAAAATAATAATGAAGTAACTGCAGGCAGACTCCAATATTTTGGTTGTATAGCTACAAGAGAAAGAATATGAATTGCAACCATGAAAACTATTGTTCCCCAAGTTTTATGTAGTCTTGGAGGATATCTTTTTGAATGGCTGGAAGGTTCCAGTAATTTTTCTGAGAGTTCTATAACTTTTTCAGCTGGGACAGGTTTTTTTAATTTTGCTGTTTCCTGGAAAATTACTGAATTCATGATATTGAAATACTATTTTCAAAATTACCGATATGTAATATTATCATACTATACTATTGATAAGTTTAATTATCTGTGAGTCTCGGATATCGCGATAAATTATATAGAGGTCGAAGGGCTATGGCTCATTTGATACACCTCTGGCATGAAAGAAACGGATGGTCTCACAGAGTTTTGCCACTACTCTCTGAAGTTCTTGATTTAGGTAAAGTTCATAATTCGCAAATTTCTAATCTTAGGAATGGGAAGTTATCTTCGCCAGGTCCTGAAGTTTTTCTTGCTTTAGCTCAAGTTAATACGATTCTTGATCAAGGTATTGAAAAAATCAGGGATCGTTTTGAAAGTGATTACCCCGAGTTATGGAAATCTTTGGAAGAGTCTGCATTACCCCTAAAAAATGATTCTGGTAATCCATTGTCAGCCGGAGAGTTATTCGAGATATTTTCAGGATTAAAATCTCTACCTTCATCTTTTGACTGGTACATAGAAGATGAAGAAGCTTCTGCTTTAAGTGATGCTCTTTCAGTACATTTTTGTCAGAATAAGGCTTGGAGATCATGTAAAATGCAGGTAATGGAAGCCTATGCTGTCAATAAATCTGCTCGTAGAGAACGTTTTGCTGAGGTAATAGCAGGAATTAGAGATTATACGGCAGAAGAATTAGATGGAGAACTTCTTGATTTATATGAGGCTTCAAAAAAACTTTCTTATTTTAAGGGTAGGGGACCTAATTCTTTTCTTGCAGAATTAAGGAATTTAGCTTCTGAAAATAACATGAATTTTCATAATAAATGACGCTAAACGATAACTTAAAACTGGCTGAAAACGCTGTTCTTTCTGTCGAAGAGAGTTTAAGTAAAGTTTTCCAAGAAAGGTCCAATCAGGTTTACCAGAAATTAGAAAATATTTTGACAATTTTTAAGGAAGAAAAAGTTTCTACTAGTCATTTCAATCAATCTTCTGGTAGTGGTCATGATGATATATCTAGAGAAAAAATTGATGCGGTTTTTGCAAGATTTTTTCTTGCTGAAAAAGCAGCTGTGAGGATGCAATTTGTAAGTGGAACGCATGCAATAAGTTCTGTCTTATTTGGAATTCTTAGACCTGGAGATGTAATGTTGTCTCTTACAGGACAACCATACGACACGTTAGAAGAAGTCATAGGAATAAGGGGAGAAGGTAAAGGCTCACTTAAAGATTTTGAGATTGAATATAAGCAAATAAATATCTGCGAAAATTTTGATTCTTTTGAGGAAAAAATTGTTCATTCTTTTAAAGAAAATTCATGCAAATTAGTATTCATACAAAAAAGTTGTGGATATAGTTGGAGAAAGTCACTTACGAATCATCAGATAGAGAAAATTTGTAGTCTTATTCATTCTCTTGATCCTAACTGTATATGTTTTGTTGATAACTGTTATGGCGAGCTTGTTGAAGATAGTGAACCAATTTCTAAAGGGGCAAATATAATTGCTGGATCATTGATTAAAAATTTGGGAGGAACAATCGTTCCTACTGGTGGGTACGTTGCAGGAGATGCAGAGTTGGTTGAGATGGCATGTTCTAGATTAACCTCACCGGGTATTGGTTCTTCTGCAGGAATAAATTTTGGACTAGGAAGATTAATTTTGCAGGGTTTGTTTTTAGCACCACAAATTGTTCACGAATCACTAAAAGGTGCTGATATGGTTGCAGCAGTCTTTAAAAATTTGGGATTTAAGGTTTTACCAGAGCCAGCAACTTATAGATCTGATCTTATTCAGTCAGTAAGATTGAAAAATCCTGATTTGGTACAAAAAGTTTGTCAATCTTTTCAAAATTCTTCACCAGTAGATTCTTTTCTGAATGTTGTTCCATCATCAATGGATGGATATGATTCAAAATTATTAATGGCAGGCGGTACATTTATCGAAGGTAGTACAAGTGAATTTTCTGCTGATGCCCCTCTAAGAGATCCTTACAATATTTTTGTTCAAGGTGGTTCTCACATAGCCCACATCAAAATTGCATTAATTCGATTATTATCTGAATTACTAGAGGAAAAATTAATTTCAAAGGATTCTCTACTTCCTTTATCTACTTAATCATGTCTTACAATTTTCCAGACAACCTCAACTATGCTGATACTCATGAATATGTTTTGGAAGAAAATGGATTATTAAAAATTGGAGTTAGTGAATTCGCTATAGATCAATTAGGAGATATTGTTTTTGTCGAATTAGCTGATCAAGGGGCGACTTTAGAGAAAGGCGAGACTTTTGGAACAATAGAATCAGTTAAGGCCGTTGAGGAAGTCTATCTCCCTTTTTCAGGGGAAATAGTATCTGTAAATGAAAGTGTTATTGAGAACCCTGAGCTTTTACAGAATGATCCGATTGGAGACGGTTGGTTAGTCATTTTGAAACCAGACTCAAAAGTGCTAATTGCTGATTTGATGACTTCTGATGAATATCAATCAAAGGTTGTACCAAAATAAGACAAACTTTTTAAAAAGAGCTATTTTAAAGAAAAATATTTTAATATGACATCCAAATTCGGGTCTGATTTGTTTATAGATAGGCATCTTGGTTTAGGAGATAATGATGAAAGAATTATGCTGAACAAGCTTGGTTTTAATAATATTGACCAATTTATTAATCAAGTTATTCCTGAAGATATTCAGCTTAAAGATAAACCTTCAGAAATATTGCCCCAAGGTTGTTCAGAAATTGAGGCTTTAAATGAGTTAGAAGAGATTGCGAATAAAAATACAAAAATGAGATCACTAATAGGCCTTGGTTATTATGACAATCACATGCCTAAAGTAATCCAAAGACATGTTCTTGAAAATCCAAGGTGGTATACCTCTTATACTCCATATCAAGCAGAAATTGCACAAGGAAGATTAGAAGCTCTATTTAATTTTCAGACTATTGTTTGTGAACTAACAGGATTCCCTGTCGCCAATGCATCTTTGTTAGATGAGGGTACTGCTGCTGCAGAAGCTATGGCCATGAGTTTTTCTGCAAGAAAAAATAAATCTTCAAAAGTGTACTTAGTGGAATCAAATGTTTTTGATCATACTTTTAATGTTCTGCAAACCAGAGCAAAACCTTTGGGAATATCCATAAAACGCTTTACTCAAAGCAACCTTCCTAATCATGATGATGTTTTTGGAATGTTGTTGCAATTACCTGGTAAAAATGGGGAATTATATGATCCAACATTCTTAATATCCCAAGCACATAGATCAGAAATTATTGTTACGGCATGTATTGATCCAATGGCACAAGTTTTGATTAAACCAATTTCTGAATTTGGTGTTGATGTAGCAGTGGGTAGTATGCAAAGATTTGGTGTTCCAATGGGTTTTGGTGGCCCCCATGCAGCATATTTTGCTTGTAGCGAAAAATATAAAAGGCTGATACCCGGAAGAATTGTTGGCCAAACTCTATCTAAAAATGGAGAAAAGTCTCTAAGACTAGCATTGCAAACAAGAGAGCAACATATTAGAAGGGAAAAAGCCACTAGTAATATTTGTACTGCTCAATCTTTGTTAGCTATAATTTCTTCTTTTTATGCTATTTATCATGGACCCTCTGGATTAACGCAAATTGCTAAGAGATTAGTCGAGTTGAGAATAAATTTAGAATCAAGTTTAGCTGCTTTAGGTTTTGATATTCCTGATGGGATTAGATTTGATAGTGTTGATGTTTATTCTGAGCACTCCCAGAGTATCCATAATGAAGCTTTAAAAAATGGCTATAACTTAAGAATTTTGCCGTTGGGATCAACAATTGAAAATTCAACTGGCTTTGGGATCTCTTTAGATGAGCTTAGTAATGAAAAAGAAATCAAAGATATTTTGACTTTCATAGCAAACCTTATAGAAAAAGAAGAAGATTTAGAGCATATAAAATTTGATAAAGTATTTCATCTTGAAAGTTTAGCTTTGAGATCCAGTTCATGGATGCAGCAAGATATATTCACAAATTACAAAAGTGAAACTGAATTAATGAGATATATATTCCGACTTGCAGAAAAAGATTTTTCTTTGGTAGATGGGATGATGCCATTGGGAAGCTGTACCATGAAGTTAAATTCTGCAGCAGAGTTAAATCCTGTCTCTTGGGCTAATTTATCTTCAATTCATCCCTTTTCTCCACCAGATCAAACTAAAGGCTATTCAAAAATCATATCTGATCTAGAAAAATGGATAAGTGATATTGTTGGTTTAAAATCAGTTTCTTTTCAACCAAATGCAGGCTCTCAAGGAGAGTTTGCAGGTTTATTGGCAATAAATTCTTATTTTGAATCAAAAGGTGAACTGTTAAGAAAAAAATGTTTAATTCCTAAAAGTGCTCATGGAACAAATCCTGCTAGTGCAGTTATGGCAGGTTTTGATGTGTTAACTGTTGAATGTGATGACGAAGGAAATATTGATTTTCAAGATTTGTCGATCAAGGTCAAGAAATTTGATAATCAAATAGGGGCTCTTATGTTGACTTATCCCTCTACTCATGGAGTTTTTGAATTACAAATCAGAAAAATATGTGATTTAATTCACACTGTTGGAGGATTTGTCTATTTAGATGGAGCAAATTTGAACGCTCAGGTTGGATTATGTAAACCGGGGAATTATGGTGTTGATGTTTGTCATTTGAATTTACATAAAACATTCTGTATACCTCATGGAGGAGGAGGTCCAGGAGTAGGTCCAGTTGCTGTATCAGAAACTTTAAGCCCATTCCTACCTACTCATTCTTTGATGGATGAAAATTTATCTAATAGTTCCAATTACGTATCTTCTGCAAAGCATGGGAGTGCAAGTATTCTTCCAATAAGTTGGATGTATATAAAAATGGCAGGTCTTAGTGGTTTAAGGAAAGCAACTGCTCATGCAATTTTATCTGCAAATTATATTGCGCATTCTTTAAAGCATAAATTCAAGATTCTTTATAAAGGAAAAAATAATTTTGTCGCACATGAATGTATTTTAGATTTTAGAGATTTAAAATCCAAAACTGGTTTGAGTGTAAATGATCTAGCTAAACGATTAATAGATTATAGTTTTCATGCTCCAACTATAAGTTGGCCTGTTCCAGAGACCATAATGATAGAGCCAACTGAAAGTGAAAGTTTGGTTGAATTGGATAGATTTTGCGAGGCTATGCTATTGATTG
>QCCD01000021.1 GCA_003281405.1 Prochlorococcus sp. AG-347-K16
AAATAAGTCTGATTTAAAGTTTTTGAAATGTTTTGATGCTGTTCCTCCAGAAATCCATAATCCACCAAAGCACAATTCTTGAAGAGCAACATCTCCCAGTAAAGAGGCATAAGCGCCTAACCAAATCCTCTCAACTTCGATCATTATTTGATCTCCTTCTTTAGAAAGATTACAAATTTTTTCAGGTAGTTCTTTCCTCTCAGCATCAAAAATTTTAATTTTATTAAAATACTTTTGTAAAGGATGGTTTTGGGCATCAGGTTTGCTTAGTCTCCATTCAGCAATTCGTGATAAACCAGTTCCGCTAATAATTCTTTCACAGGAGATCCTTTCAACTTTTAGGTAATTCTTAAGCCATATTTTTAATTCCCATTCTGATTTTGACTTTGGGGAGTACTCAGCATGACCACCTTCACTAGCTAAAACTTTTACCTTTTCCTCTGATATTAGGCCTCTTGCTATGCCCAAACCAGTCCCCGCTCCAACAATGGCATGCAAATCATTATTTGCTTCAGAATATGAACCATTCTGGATAGTTGAATATTGACTTTTTCTTAAGAAAGGAATTCCATAAATTTGCACTGCAAAATCATTTATTAGCTCGCATTCTTCAAATTTAAATTTATTTTTTAATCTATTTCCTGAAATATTCCATGACAAGTTCATGATTTTTGCATTGTTGTTAGATAAAGGACCAGCTACTGCGAAACATGCAGAGGAAGGATGTGTAATATTTTTGCATTCATTTTTAAGAAAATCTTCTAGAATCAGTTCAAAAGAATTCCATTCAGAAGAGATATATTTTTTTTTGAATAACAATTTAGGCGAATCATCATTTATTACTCTCTCATATATTCCCAATAGAACCTTGGTACCTCCTAAATCACAAGCTAGAAAATTCATTTATTCGAGATTATTCTGTTCTCCCTTTTTTTTCTATTAATTCATCCATTAATTTGTATAGATTAGGTAGGTCTAAAATTCCTAAATTTGTTCCATCTAAAGCTCTTAAAGCGACTGAATCAATATCCTCTTCTTTATCTCCAATAACTGCAATTAGTGGAACTCTCCCAAGAGTTGCCTCTCTTATTTTATATCCTATTTTTTCATTTCTAACATCAACTTTTGATCGGTAACCATTATTATTTATTAATTCATTAAATTTTAAACACTTTTCGATATTTCTATCAGTAATGCTCAATAAAATTATTTGATAAGGTGCAAGCCAAATTGGGAATTTTGCCTCATATTGTTCAATTAAGATTCCAATAAATCTCTCAAAGGATCCTAAAATTGCCCTATGAAGCATAACAGGATTTCTTCTCTCATTATCAATATCTACATAAGTTGCATCCAATCTTATAGGCATTGAGAAATCAACCTGAATAGTGCCACATTGCCAGACTCTATTAAGACAATCTTTTAAGGAGAATTCAATTTTTGGACCATAAAAAGCCCCTTCTCCAGGTTGGAGTTCCCATTTCAGGTTCTTATTATCGAGAGCTTTGGTAAGAGCCTCCTCTGATTTATCCCAAATCTCTTCACTACCTACCCTTTTTTCAGGACGGGTTGATAATTTGATAATGATTTCATCAAAACCAAAAGTTTTATAAACCTCGAAAACAAGATCTATAAAAGTTGATACCTCTTTTTGAATTTGCTCTTCTGTGCAGAATATGTGTGCATCATCTTGAGTAAAGTTTCTTACTCTCATTAAGCCGTGCAGTGCACCAGAGGGTTCATTTCTGTGACAAGAACCAAATTCAGCAAGACGAATAGGTAAATCCTTATAACTTTTTAAACCTTGATTAAATACTTGTATATGGCATGGACAATTCATTGGTTTAATTGCATAAGTTCGATTTTCTGATGCAGTAGTGAACATATCGTCTCTAAATTTTTCCCAATGACCGGATTTTTCCCAAAGAGATTTATCAACAGCTTGTGGGGTTTTAATTTCTAAATAATCATTTTTATTGAGTATTTCTCTTATGTACTTTTCTAGTACTTGGTAAATTGTCCATCCATTTGGATGCCAAAAAATCATTCCTGGAGATTCTTCTTGTACATGGAATAGTGAATGTTTTTTACCAAGTTTTCTATGATCCCTTTTTTCCGCTTCTTCAATTCTTGTTAAATAATCTTTGAGTTCTTTTTCTTTTGCCCATGCAGTTCCATATATCCTCTGTAATGATTCATTATCACTATTCCCTCTCCAATATGAACCTGATAATTTAAGTAATTTAAAGTGTCTCAAATGCCTAGTATTGGGTACGTGAGGTCCTCTACACATATCGATATATTCTTGGTGTTTGTATAAATTTATGAGCCCTTCTTCGGTAATTTCTTTAATTATTCGTAATTTAAAAGTCTCATCTCTTTCTTTAAAAGTTTTAATTGCCTCTTCTTTAGAAACTTGTAAAACTTCAATGTCATAGTTTGTTTGAATTAATTTATTAATTCTGTTTTCGATTTTTATTAAATCTTCAGGAGTAAATCTGTGTTCAGTAAAAACATCATAATAAAAACCATCTTCAATTACAGGCCCAATCGCCATCTTAATATCAGAGTAAATTTGTTTCACTGCATGGCCAATAAGGTGAGCAAATGAATGTCTTATTATTTCAATTCCTTCTTTATCCTTTGATGTGATGATTACAACTTCGGAATCTCTATTTATAGGAATAGTTGCATCTAGAAGAACATCATTTACTTTCCCGGCAATTGTTGCTTTAGCTAATCCCGCGCCTATGCTCTTGGCAATTTCTAGAATAGTTACAGATTTTTCGAAAACCTTTTTTGAGCCATCAGGTAAGGTAATTATTGGCATGTTTTATTTCTCCATATCAAAGAATCCCAATTTTGATTTAACTCTTTTTAAAGTCTGATTTGCTAAGTCTTCAGCTTTTTCCTTCCCTTCATCAAGGATTTTATTTAATTGATAGGGATCATTAATTAATAATTTATATTTTTTCTGAATAGGTTCTAGTGATTCAATAAGTTGTTCTGTAATTAATTTTTTAAACGCCCCCCATCCAGTCTCTGAGAAATCATTCTCACATTGAGAAATTTCTTTGCCAGATAATATTGAATAAATCATCAAAAGATTTTTAGATTCTGGTCTCTCAGGGTTATTGAATTCAATTCCAATAGAGCTGTCACTTTTTGCTCTTTTTATTTTTTTCGTTATTACTTCAGGAGCATCTAATAAGTTAATACGACTGCCTTCATTAGGATCACTTTTGCTCATCTTTTTTGAACCATCAATCAAACTCATTATTTTTGATCCATTCTTCATGATTATTGGTTGTGGGATTTTTAAAATATTTTTTCCCTTACTAAATCTGGCATTAATTCTCTGTTGTGCAATATCTCTGGCAAGTTCAAGATGTTGTTTTTGGTCCTCACCTACTGGTACAAAGTCAGCGTCATATAGAAGAATGTCTGCAGCCATTAGGATCGGATAGTCAAATAATCCAATGGATACATTATTCCCCTGTTGTATGGATTTTTCTTTGAATTGAATCATCCTTTCCATCCAATTTATTGGGGTCATGCAATTTAATATCCAACAAAGTTCTGAATGTGCAGAAATCTGACTTTGGACAAAAATTGAGCATATATTGGGATCTATTCCACAAGCAACGTACAAAGCTGCAGTAGAGATAGTGTTCTGAGACAATTCTTTGGGGTTATATGAAGCTGTGATTGCGTGCAAATCAACTACGCATAGAAATGTTTCATATTGCTCTTGGAGCATAACCCAATTATTTATGGCTCCAAGCCAATTTCCAATATGTAAATCACCAGTTGGTTGAACTCCAGATAGAATTCTTTTTTTATTTTCCATCCTCTTCTACTTCGTTAGATTGGAGCTCTTCTGTTGATGTACTTTTAACAGGTCTTGCTAAAGGGTCAGGTGCTGTTTTTGCCTTTTCTTCATAAGGATTTTGTGATTGTCTATTCGGAGAAGAGTTTTTATTATTTTTTGCATATTCTGTGATTGATTCAATCAATTTTTCGTCTTTGATCATTTCGCTAAGTGTTCTCACAGAGAAACCAAGAACTGCAACCGTAGATCTCAATTGAAAGGCCTCTTGTATTGATTTAACAGCTTTCATTTCGTTATCACTCAATCTTATGCGGAATCCTCCTCCATCTCTTCTGCCGCCAGATCTATCTCTGAAATTAGATCTTTCATTGTTAGAACGACCTCTATAATTTTCTTGTCCAAGATTATTGCTGAAATTTGAATTAGACATCTTGATGTTTCATAAGTTATTTAAATAGTCTATAAACTTAGCATCTTGTTATGCAATAAGTCTTTTGAAAAGCCTTATTTTTTTATCTTTGATTAACGACTTGTGAAATTTTGCTTTTCTCATTCATAACTTGCATTAAAATAAGACTAGAAAAAAAAAGTATTGTGTTTGATATTAGTAAAGACAACCTTTTAAAGGATTTCATAAAGTTTCCGAAGAAAAATCTTATTATCATTCTATTGTTGTTAGGTTTCGGGGAATGGTTTGTCAGTGACCTAATTCATTTTGCAGGAGGCTCAATAGGATTTTTTGCGTTATGTTTGGGGGGATATTTTTACCTGAAGAATGATAAACCTAAATTTAGTGAGCCAAATAATTTAGATGGTTGGATAAATCTATGTAATGAAGATTTAAATTTTTTTGAAGAACTTGAAGCAACAAATGAATTAGAAAAACAAAATTCAAAAAGACAAAAAACACTTGAATCGATTCTTAATAGATTTGAAAAAGAAAAAATAAGTTGCATTGGACAAAAAGATTATCAAAGTTGTATGAATGTTTTAAAAAGTCATTTTAAAGTTGATAAGTTTGACTTTGATTTATACGAAAAACTACCTAAATACACTTCTTCTCAAGTTATTCCAGAAGAAGCTTTGAAGAGTGATGCGATTTTGTATTTTTTCAAATTGCCTTTGTCGGCAAATGATTTTTTGTGGCTAGAAAAGTTTCCTAAAAATATGCCGATCTGGTTGGTGGCTTTAACTTTCAATGAAATCGAAGCCAAAAATCAGATAGAAGATCTTAAGTCGCAAATTTCAAGTGACTTTATAAATAAAATTATTACTTTTGATGAGAATAAGAATGAAATAACAAATATCCCTTTTTCGTTAAGGAGGTTTTTCATTAGTTCATCTAAAAATATTGAAAATACAAAAAAAAGGCTTTTGAAAGAACTTCATGTTGTCTGGCAATCTGAAATTGAAGGGATAAGAAGAATGCAGTTAAAAGGCATACAAAGAAAAAATCAAATTCTTGTTGCGACAACTGTTTTCTTATCTCCTATCCCATCAATAGATGTTATGGCAATGACAGTACTAAATTCATTAATGATTAAAGAAATTAAGTCTATATGGGGATGTAATTGGTCTCCTGAAATTTTAGATAAAGTTTCTAAAGAGATTTTAAAAACTGCAATTGCTCAGGGAGTTATTGAATGGAGTGGACAAACTTTAATTGGCATAACAAAATTACATGGACCAAATTGGCTTGTCTCTGGAACATTTCAGGCGGTAAGTGCTGCTTATTTAACAAGAGTAGTATCAAGTTCTTTGGCTGATTTTATGGCAATAACAAAAGGAGTAGAAGAACCTGATTTGGAATTTATAAAGAAAAATTCTGAGAAAATTGTTGAAAAAGCTTTTGAAAAAGAAAAAATAAATTGGAAAGGATTTTTTTCTGATCTTAGAAAACCACTTATGAAACTATCTTTTAGTTCATAATTTAGGGACGCTTATTAAGTATGAGAAAAAATATTCTTTTTTTAAGTTTGTTACTTCTGCTTTCTCTTGCTTCAGGATCATGTAAGAGAATATCTAATAAAAATGAAAGTAAAGAAGTAATACTGGCAAGTTTCACTGTTTTGGCGGACATAATTAGCAATGTTGCTAAAGATGATTTTATTGTTAGATCAATAACGAAACCAGGGGTTGAAGTTCATGGCTACCAACCAACTCCAAGCGATTTGGTAAATGCCTCAAGTGCTTTTGTTTTTATTGATAATGGATTTGGATTTGAATTATGGGCTGAAAAATTTGTTTCTAATTTAAAAGTTAAAAGAATTACTGTCTCTGAAGATTTAGATCCTATTTTTATCAGTGAAGATTTTTATAAAGGGAAACCCAATCCTCATGCCTGGATTTCTCCAAAAAGAGGGATCCTATACGTAGATATTCTCGTGGATTCTTTATCAGAATTGAGGCCATCCAAAAGGAAATTATTTGAAGAAAATGGAAAAATTTATAAAGATAAACTCTCTAAAATAGATAAAGAATTCTCACTTTTTATTAATAACTTAAATAAAGACAGGAGGTATCTAGTAAGTTGTGAAGGTGCTTTTTCATATTTAACAAATGATTACGGATTAGAGGAAGTCTATTTGTGGCCAGTTAATGCTGAGAGTCAAATTACTCCCAAAAGAATGGCAAGAACAATCTCACTAGTTAAAGAAAAAAATGTCCCATCTGTATTTTGCGAAAGTACTGTAAGTAATGAGTCTCAAATGGTTGTTGCAAATGAAACTGGGGCTAATTTTGGAGGAGATCTTTTTGTTGATTCATTATCTGGTGATAGTGGGCCTGCTAGTTCTTATATAAAAATGCTTGAGCATAATTTGGATTTGATTAAAAAAGGGCTTTTTTGAATTATGGAAACAATTAATTATCAAAACTTTAGGATTGATGCAGAGAATATTTGTGTAGATTACAACGGTAAGGTGGCTTTGTATGATGCCAATTTAAGATTGAAACCTGGCCAGATTTGTGGGTTAGTAGGGATGAACGGGGCTGGCAAAACAACTTTTTTTAATGCTTTAACTGGCTTTGTAAATATTTCAAAGGGAAAAATTAGAATAAATGGAGAGTCTGTAAGATCTGCTCAAAAAGATCAGACAATTGCTTATGTTCCTCAAAATGAGGGAATTGATAGTCAATTTCCAATAAGTGTTTGGGATGTAGTGATGATGGGAAGATATGGTTCGATGAATATTTTTAGGTGTCCTAGAGAGTCTGATGTTCAGGCTGTTAAAGATGCTATTGAGAGAGTTGATCTTACTGATCATTTATCTACACCTATTGGAAACTTATCTGGAGGTCAGCGAAAAAGAACTTTTTTAGCTAGGGCAATTGCTCAAAGAGCGTCAATATTACTCCTTGATGAGCCTTTTTCAGGTGTTGATATAAGAACTGAGAAACTTATCTCGGAATTATTTATTCAATTTAAAAATGAAGGTAAAACTATATTATTATCAACACACGATATGATTCATGTACGTGAATTTTGTGATTTGGTTCTTTTAATAAATAAAACTGTTGTAGCTTATGGCGAGACCTCTGAAGTGTTTACCCCTGAAAATATTACAACCACTTTTGGAGGGATCTCACCTGATTTCTTGTTTGGACCTGAATCCTAGATTTTAAATTGTATGGAGCTCTGTTCTTTTTTAACTTTAGATTCATTCATTACAGATCCATTAACTCATGACTTTATGAGAAAAGCACTTCTTATGAGTTCATTAGTTGCAGCTGTTTGTGGTTTCCTATCAAGTTATTTGACTCTTAAAGGATGGGCTTTAATGGGAGATGCAGTGTCACATTCAGTGATGCCTGGTGTTGTGGTTGCTTATGCATTAGGTCTTCCTTTTTCATTAGGGGCATTCATTTTCGGGGTTGGTTCTGTAGCGTTGATAGGGTTTATTAAGCAGAAATCTAGAGTTAAGGAAGATACTGTTATTGGGTTGGTATTTACTGGATTTTTTGCTCTTGGAATCGTATTGGTTTCTAAGATTAAGAGTAATATTGATCTGCATTCTATTCTTTTTGGTAGTCCATTAGGAATATCACTCTCAGATGTAAAACAAACCATATTTATTTCTTTATTGGTGGTAATCCTTTTATCAATTTTTAGAAAAGATTTAATGCTTTATTGTTTTGATCCTAGGCATGCAAAAACAGTTGGGATTAACGTGTTTTTTCTTCATTATTTACTGCTCACATGTTTATCTTTGGCAGCTGTTGTGGGCTTACAGTCAGTTGGAATTATTTTAGTAGTTGCGATGTTGATTACACCGGGGGCTACAGCATATTTACTGACGGATAGGTTCGAGAATATGACAGTAATTTCAGTATTAAGTGCAATTATCTCAAGCCTAATAGGAATCTATGTTAGTTTTTGGTTTGATCTTGAAACAGGTGGATCAATTGTCTTAGCACAAACTTTTATATTTTTATTTGCCTTTTTATTCGCTCCAAGATACGGAATATTTAAGTTAAAGAAATTATTTGCTGGGTATAAATGATAGTGGTGGAAGAAACTTTAAATAAAAAATGGAATTGGTGGCCATTATTCCCCTTATATCCTTATGGCAAAAAGAAAACAATTTTCAGAGAATTAATTCCTGATCAAATATGGTCCTTGGAACAAATACAGGGACTTTATTATGTTGCGGTTCCAATAAGAATGACTGTAATAAAGGTTGATGATGGATTGATGCTAATAAATCCGCTACCTCCGACAAAAGAATTAATAAATGAGTTAGAAAAAATAATTGCGATTCACGGCAATGTAAAAACAATAATTCTCCCAAGTGCCTCCGGACTAGAACATAAAATCGGACTGCCAGCTCTTTCAAGAATTTTTAAAGATGCAGAAATTTGGCTTTGTCCTGGACAATGGAGTTTCCCCATAAATCTCCCACTAGATTTTTTAGGAATTCCATCAAAAAGATCAAGAATACTGTTTGAGGATGGTACTCCACATTCAAACTCCTTTAGTTGGTCTTCATTAGGACCACTGAATTTAGGTCTTGGAAGATATCAGGAGATAAGCTGTTTCCATTATCCTACAAAAACTCTTCATGTGACAGACGCAATAGTTGGAATAGACTCCAAACCACCTGAGATATTTAATTTTGATCCAACACCACTTCTTTTTCATGCTAGAGAGAGAGGAGATGAACCTTTGATTGACTCCATCGAACAAAGAAATAAAGGATGGAAAAGGTTAGTCTTGTTTTCTTCTTTTTTGAAACCAGGTAAATTAAATATTCCACCTTTAAAAAAAATATTTAAGTATTCATTCAAAAAAGATCTTAGAAATTGGAGATCTCATTTCGGTATTTATCCCTTTTTATGGGATGAAGATTGGGAATCCTCTCTTATTGAAATAATGGGTAAAGATACTCCTAAGATTCAAATTGCACCAGTTTTACAAAAATTAATTTTTCCGCGTTCAAAAGAAGTTTTACTTAAATGGTTAGAAAATATCAAGTCTTTTGAAGATATGGAATATTTAATTCCAGCTCATTTTACGGCCCCCATAAAGTTTAAAATAGAGGATTGTCAAAAATTAATTAATGAAATTAATTCCCATAAGTGGGACAAACTTCCTGAGGATAATAAATTTTTAGTGGGTTTATATAAAAAGTTGTTTGAACTAGGAATAATTCCTGAAGAAGTAAATCTTTAAAACTATTAATCTTCAATAGACATGTTTTCATCATTTTTAAGAGTTTGTTCCAGCTCTTTTCTTTGCTCCATTTGTCTTAAGAAATATCCTGTCATCATTGCAGAAGATAATAAATTAGCAATGTTGTCTTTTGAAGATGTTATTTTTACGTCAAATTGATCTGAAGGAAGCATTCCAAGAAGACCTTGAACATTATGTCTAATAATTTCTTGAATATCTTCACTAGCTGATTTTGCTACTCTTTGCAAAACTTCTGGAGATTGTTTTTGTAAATATTGGATTAAATCATTCTCATCGTTTGGATCATTATTTTCAGTAGCAAGAAATTCTGGATTAAACATTTCTACAACTTCAAGATATAAAAACCCTACAACATCACGTACCCATTAATCTAAATTATTAAGGGCAGGGAACCGAATAGGTCCAATTTTATTAAACGGCCAATATCTAAAAATAGCTTTACCAATAACTTTTTCATAGGGTAAAAATCCCCAAATATGTGAGTCCATACTATTATTTCTATTATCTCCCATCACCCATAATGATTCTTCTGGGACAATAAAAGGCCCCATTGAATAATTAATATTTTTGTCAAAAACGTAATTGTTTTGAGCTATATCATTTAAGTAAAGGTTCCCATCTCTTACTTCTACCTTATCTCCAGGTATCCCAATTACTCTTTTTATTAGAGCCGTATCTGCTTCATAACCAGCATTAATTAATTGTTCCGGAACGTTAAAAACAACTATTTTATTTTTTAATTTTGAAAGATTTGATTTGGATGTGATTTTGGGGGTTAGTTTCTCAACAAGAATTTTATCTTGTATTTGAAGAGTTGGAAGCATTGAACCGGATGGGATCCATCTTGGCTCTATAACTTGCCATCGTATAATTAAAGCTATAGATATCCAGATTAAAAGATTTTTTAAATCCTTTATTATTGAATTTCTTTTTTCTTGAGTTGTAGACATGTTTTATTTAATTCAGTTATAAGGAAAATCTCAAAGTATTTATATAAATTATGACATCATCTGTTGAATGCAAAAATTTTCTTAGAAGTTTACAACTTTTGAATCTTCTTATAAAAATAGGAGTTCAAAATTTAATAATATGTCCTGGAAGTAGATCAGCACCTTTAGCAATAGCTGCTGGAGAATTAAATAAATTAGGACTGGTAAATATTTTTAATTCAATAGATGAGAGATCTGCGGG
>QCCD01000022.1 GCA_003281405.1 Prochlorococcus sp. AG-347-K16
TTCCTCTGGTAATTTATACATTTTAGGAAGTGTAACTAAACCAAATAATAGTGGTCCCATGATGGGGATGGGAGAAGATTTTCTTGGCAATACCTTAACTGTTTTAACTTCTACTGGAACTCATACCAGAACTATAGAAATAGCAGATTCTTCAACTGGTAGTTCTTTGATATCTAATCGAGAACATATCTCTACTTCTTCCAATGGAACAACCTTAATTAATACTACTAATGCAGCATTTTTAATTGATAATCAAGGCAATATAACTACTTTAATTAGCGATCCAATAAAGAACGATTATGGCTCCCAATTAAGGTCATCAACTTTCTACGATGGCAATTTTTACTTACAGCATGGTGGAAATATTCTCAGATATAACGAGTCTGGTGTCTTACAAGAAACAATAACTTCCGGCTGGGATAATACAGGATCAAATATGTCTGGAGATGGAATCCAATTTGATGTTGGCCAAGATATTATTGCTGTTGCTCAGGCTTATTCAAAACAAGGTTCTACTAATAAAGGATATTTCTATGTTTTAGAAAAAGATAGCAGCGGTAATTGGATAAAGAGTAGTTCTATTGAAGTCGGTCACCTTGCTAATGGAGTAAAAATAGATCCTAGTGATAATTCAATTTATGTTTCTGGAGAAGGACCATCCGGTGGTGATGGTTTTGTAGCCAAGTTCAAAAAGAATAGTCAAGGCACATGGGAACAAAGTTGGTTTAGCTCTGACTCTGACTCTTATGACTTCAATAAAATTGATATCACATCTAATAGTCAAATACTTATTGCAGGAAGAACTGGTAGTGGAGGATATAGCGCTGCATACGACAAAAATGGTAATCAAACAGAACGATTAATGGATGATTCATCTGAGGCAAAAGCCTCAATTGATCATTCAACTTCTTCTAATGGAACTGGATTTATAAGAAAGGTAGATGGCCAGTGGTTAGTAGGTTCTGGTGATGGTTATGTAGATAATGACATGATAGCTAGTGATCATGGAAGTTATTCTATGGATCCAGTAGCTGTTGTTAAAATTGATGATTATTATCGTTTAGCAGTAAAACATACAAGTACATATCAATTTGATGGAACAAATGATATAAATATAAACTGGGAAATTTACAAAATAAAATCAGATGGAGAAATTGATTGGTCTGGTCATGTTTGGACAGAATCAATTACCACCTGGGAAGATGAATTTGATTTAGATCTTAACGGAGATGGTAATAAGTCTGGTCAGGTTTCATTAACTAATAGAAATACAGATACAACTGGAGCAATAATTGCAAGTGAAGGGGCAAATGGTGCTTTATATATAGTTGATGGCAATACTCAAATCGCTATTAATGATAGTTGGATAGAGCATTCTTCAAATTGGGGAGATGGTAGTTACTCTTCAACAGCAATAGCCGTATCAGAGGTAAATAATAATGGAACTTCTGGAGATACCTCAGATGATTACTATCAAGTAGCAGTTAAGAATTCTAATACCTGGACTGACTGGCAAACTGGTCAGAAAACTACTTCGGAAGATTGGCAAGTTTATGCTATTTATGCATCTGGTAGTAATGCTGGAAATAATAATTGGGAGAAAACAGTATGGACTCAATCTATTCAAAGTTATGAAACAACGTTCCAGCAGGATCTTGATGGAGATGGAACAACAGGATTAAATTTAAGTAATTTAAAGACTGCTTCAGGCGATACAAATGGCTGGTTATTAAAGAAAGATTCAAATAACTCTTTATACATAAGTGACAGTAATGGTGAGAATATTAAAGCAATCAAAGATGAGTACGGCGGAACACCAAACTTTGATTACTCCTCAAGCTGGGGATCCGGATCGAGTAGTTCAGAAGCTGTAGCCGCAGAAATAAATGCAGATAATTCATTTTCTATAGCAATTAAGCGTACTAACAATTTTGGAAGTGAATCAAATACAGACTGGGAGATTCTTACCGTAAGTAATTCTGGTGTAATTGACTGGAGTAAAAGTGTCTGGACTCAATCTATTCAAGCTTATGAGAAAACATTTGGAGAGGATTTTGATAATGATGGTAGCCAAGGATTGAATCTAGGTAATTTATCTTCTGTTGATACGGATACTTATAGTGATGTTTTAAAGAAAGATAGTAATGGTAATTTCTTCATTCTTACAGAAGCAGGAGAGCATATTGCAATTACAGAATCATGGGGTGGATCTGCACAATTTGATTATTCTTCCCAATGGGATGGTGGTTCCTGGTCTAGTAAAGCTGTTGCAGTAGAAGATGTTACTTATACAAATTTCTCTGGTAATTCTGTAGAAGGATATGTTATTGCAATTAAGAATTCTGGTTCTTACGGATCTGATCAATTCACTGATTGGGAGCTTAGATATACCGATAGTAAAGGGGTTATTGATTGGAACAATAGTATCTGGACTCAATCTATAAAAAGCAAAGAATCATTATTTGGTAATAATGCAGCAGAAGCCGACCTAGATGGTGATGGGGCTTTTGGTTTATCTGCAGATGCCTTGACTTCAGTTAATACTGATACTGCAGGAGATCTGCTTAAAAAAGATGATGGTAATGCTCTATATATTATTGATAATAAAGATACTGAAGATACTTCTGATGACGTAACTATTGCCATCACAGATCAATGGGGTGGAACTCCAACATTTGACTGGAGTGATTCCGGAGGCTCCGGTGATTATGCCTGGGCTTATTCATCAGCAGCATATGCCGTTGAATCATTTGATGATAGTGGTACTAAAAAATTCTTATTAGCAGTTAAAAGTTCAGATACTTGGGCTGGTCAGCAAAATACTTTCTGGGAAACTTACGAAATTAAAGAATCTTCATCTGGCGCTGGAGATTGGTCTTTAGATTGGAGTAGTGGAACTTGGTCAAAGGCAATTGGTAAAAAAGAATCTGTGTTCGGGCAAGATATTGATGGTGATGGTGCGACCTACGATGCAAGTAAAGTAACAACTACAGCTGTTAGCACCGATACAAGTACTACCGCAAATACAGCAGTTACATTAACTAAAGATGCTCAGGGTGGTCTTTACATAACAAAAGGATCAACTAATGTTTTGATAGTTGATTCTAATGATGCCGCAGTCGCCTTCGACTGGACTGATACTTGGGCAGGAGAGACAAGAACTTCTGCAGCATATGCGGTAGAAGGAATTGATAGTGATTCTGATAATACTATTGATAAATATAAACTTGCGGTCAAGCATGAATTAAAAAATAATAATTCAAATGCTTTAACAACACAATGGCAGACGATTGAAATTTCTACTGCTGGTGTTGTTAACTGGAGTACAGAAACCTTTGGTGAATCAAAATTACATGAAGCAGATATCAATCAAGATTTAGATGGAGATGGGAAAATATGGTCCGCAACAAGTGAGGTTCTTACATCAGTTTCTTCTGATACAAAAGGAGCTTTAGCTTATTTAGATACTTCTAAAAATTTATTTATTGCATCTGGATCTGGTCAAACAAAAAATGCAGTATTAGATTTTTCTGGAGGTCTAATTTCATTTAATGAGATTTATACAGTTGGAGATTTTAGTGATAAAAGAGAAGTCCTTGCCGTTGAATCAGCTACAGTTTCAAGCACTGATTACTATAAAGTTCTAATTAAAAACACAACTACCTCTGGATCTGACACCACTACAGCCTATGAAACGGTAAATATAAAACAGTCAACAATGATTGTTGATTGGGGAACCTTCTCTTATTACGATGATCCTAAAAAACTAGAATCAGCATTCCAAATTGATATTGATGGCGACGGAACGATAACAACAATTAGTTCAAGTAGTACAACAGCAATTGCTACTGATACAACAGGAGCGCAGCTTAGACAAACAAGTGATGGAAGTCTTTTCATTAAAGATAGTGATTCTACTTTCCAAATAACATCTCCAGATGGTGGTTATGTTGATCTCAATTTCACAGATACTTTTACTGAAGGATCCTTCAAATCAGAAGCTGTTGCAGTACAGAAAGTTGGTAATGATTACAAATTAGTTGTTAAAGAAACTGCCACATTTGGATCTAATACTGATATCTCATATTTGGTTTATAAATTAACTTCTGCAGGATTAATTGATTGGGGTGAGGTTACTTACAGAACCGCCGCAGAACTTAATGAATCAGAATTTGGGCAGGACATAACAGGTGATGGAAATATCAGTAATGGATCAACTTCATCGGCATCTGATACTTTTGCAGATGCTGTAACAACATCTAATACGGATGCAAAGGTTCTTGAGCAGTTTTCTAATACAGCCCAATCTGATATCTACTCAATTTCTAATTCTGATTCCTCTTCATCTGATTCCAAAATTGAGATGTTCGTTAAAGGTGTTGATGGTAGTGCCAAAACAGATTACACAATGGATGTTTCTATTGTTCAAGAAGCAAGTGCTGCTGTTTTAGGAAAAGTTGCTGCAGATACTGGAGTTTCCTCTTCTAATATCAAAGCATTAACTGGAGTTATGGACTTTAATGTCACTATTCCAGATGCGAGTAATTATGGAAAGATTGTTTCTTTATCTTGGGTTCTACCAGATGATACAAGAAATCCTGTTTATTTCAAAAAAGACCCTGCAACTGGTGAATATTTTGATTTTCAATTTAATTCAGAAACTGGTGAAGGTGCAAAATGGGATGATTCTTCAAAAACATTAACTGTTTATGTCCGAGATAATGGAAAATATGATGCAGATACAGCTTTAGGTAAGGTACGTGACCCTGGAATGATTGGGGATTCGGGAGATTCAAGTGATACAACGGCGGCAAATATAACGGGACCTTCTGGAAGTGCTGGAGATGCTACGAGTGCAAAATCTATTGCAGAAAACACCACAACTATCCATACATTTACTGCTAATGAAACTGTCAGTTGGAGTTTTAATGGAGGAGCAGATGCATCTAAATTCTCAATTGATTCTTCAACTGGTGCTTTAAGTTTCCTTGCCGCTCCTGATTATGAAAATCCAACTGATAATGGTTTAAATAATGAATATTTTGTTGTCGTTAGAGCTACTGATAATGGAAGCAATACTTCTGATCAAACAGTAAGCATAACAGTAACAGATGTAGATGATACAAATCCATTAATTACTGGGAATACAGGAAGTGCAGGAGCTGCTACAAGTACAACAACAGTCAGCGAAAACCAAACAACTGTTCATACATTTACTGCTGATGAAACTGTTACCTGGTCATTAAATGGCGGTGCCGATGCTTCTAAATTCTCAATTAATTCTTCTACTGGTGCATTAAGTTTTAGTAGCGCGCCAGATTTTGAAAGTCCATCTGATGCAAATAGTGGTAATGATTATGTCGTCATCGTTAAAGCAACTGATAGTCAGGGAAATATTTCTAATCAAACAGTTACTGTTACTGTCTCTAATATTATCGAAGCCGGAGAATCAGGAAGTACTACCTTTTCTAAATCGGTTAATGAGAATTTAAGTACTTCCGAAGTTGTTCATAAATTCACTTCTAGTTCATCAGTAACTTGGTCATTAAATGGAGGAGCAGATGTATCAAAATTCTCAATAGATTCTGATGGTAACTTAAGATTTAATTCAGTATTAGATTTTGAAAATCCATTCGATTCGAATACAGATAATGATTATGTAGTTGTAGTTAGATCAACTGATGGATCAAGTAATAATGTTGATCAGACAACTACTATTACTATTCTTGATGTTGATGAAACTCCAGCTCAAATAACAGGTTCTTCTGGAAGTGCAGGGGCAGCTACAAGTGCTAAATCTATACAAGAAAATGTTACGGGAGTTCATGGTTTCACTGCCAATGAAACAGTTACTTGGTCATTGAACGGTGGGGCAGATGCTTCTAAATTTGTCATTGGATCATCTACCGGGACACTCTCATTCTCAAGTGCTCCTGATTATGAAAATCCTACAGACAGTGGTTCTGACAATCAATATGTAGTTGTTGTTAGAGCTACTGATGCGCAGAATAATACCTCTGATCAAACCCATACAGTCACAATTACTGATATTGGAGAGAAAAGTAATGCCTCAGATACTTTCTACAGACTGTCTTACAGGAAAGCTGATAATTCTTCAACAATCACTCCATTATTCAGTCCTACTTTTGGAACTATTAACGGTGCTTTAACACTTAATCGATTATCTAATGCACCGACAATTTCTAATAAACCTTCTGGACTTTCAATAGGACAAACTGGAATTGATTTTGAATTATTGTTAGGAGATTCTGCAATTAATAACAAAGGAAAAACTACAACAGATCTAACCCCACTTATAGATGGCTTAACTACAACGGGCAAAAATATTGCATATTTTTCTTATACCGAAACAGGAGATGGTTCTGCTCCTACAGCTACAACACTTACTTATGATCCAACCAAAAAAGCAGGAGCAAGATTTTATGATTTAAATGGAGATGGAACTGCTGATACTGTTAATTTAGAATTAATAGATGGTGGTTATGGTGATAAAGATGGAGTTAAAAACGGAACAATTGTTGACCCATCTACTGCTGGAGTTGTTGATTTAACACCTGCTTTTACAGCATCATCCACCACTGCCTTAACTGTGGCTGATGCAACAGATACTACTTCTCCTGCAGCTTTTAATTTAAGCGTAAGTATTAGCAGCAATGCGAGTACTGTTAATCAGATTGGTTATGTGGCACTTAACTCAAATGAAAGTGATACTTTAACTTATGATTTGATTAAAAATAGAGGTTCAATATTACTTTCAAATGTAGAAAATTCTGATACGCCTAATCTTTCTTCTATGAATCTAACTGCAGATATAAGTCTAATAAATACTCAAAAGTTAGTCTTCTTTGAAGTAGTAGATACAACTCTTGAATCACTTCTTGCAAACAATACTAATTTGGATGGTTTTGGCTCTAGTTTTAATATCCTCAATCTAAGTAACACTACAACAAATTCAGCTAATGCTTCTAATGGAGGTAACACAATTTCTATATCTTTACAACAAGGATTTTCTGGCGTAAATGATTTAATTTCGAGTGATTTAGGATTTAATCCAATATTAGATTTTTCAGGATTTGCAGGATTAAGTCTGGAGGGTTCTGTTTCCGTTGCTAGAGAAGCAATGTACGACAGCACAGTTGGATTTTATAAAATACAAAATAGTAATGGAGCTGTTACAGACCCAACAACTGGAGATCTAATTACTCCCGATGCAACTGGTTATAAAGAGGCAGCGTTGCATTCAACTAATTTATTTTCCTCTCTTGGCACTTTATCTACTAGCAATGGGAACACTATAACAAGTTCAATCACATCATTCTCTGACTCAGAGATGTTAGCTCCCTACGCATCAGTGCATGAAACAGGTCAAACTTATTTCTCATTTACGGAAGCCAATGCTGATGGGATTTCTCATTTTAGAGAATTTGGAAATGGAGTTATAGGTTTAGAAGATTTATATGGTGGTGGCGATAATGATTTCGATGATTTGATCTTTGGATTTGATCTTAAATTAACTGTTTAATTTAAAGCTTATTCCT
>QCCD01000023.1 GCA_003281405.1 Prochlorococcus sp. AG-347-K16
TCACTAGCTGGAACTACTGTACCTAAATATTTTTCAATCAAATCCGCGTGATTTTTTACTGCTTCACTAATTGAGCAAAATATAACTCCATGTTCAGCAAGTTCTTCTCTAAAAGTTGTGGCAATAGAAACACTATCAAAGACAGCATCTACTGCTACATTTGTGAGTTTTTTTTGCTCCGTGAGCGGTATTCCTAATTTGTCAAAAGTCTCAAGAAGTTTGGGATCAACTTCATCTAAGCTAGAAATTTTCTCTTTTTGCTTAGGAGCAGAGTAATAAATGATATCTTGATAATCAATTTTTTTATATCCTAATGCTGCCCAATCAGGCTCTTTCATTTTTTGCCATTTTTTAAAGGCTTTTAATCTAAAATCAAGAAGAAATTTTGGCTCTTCTTTTTTCTGTGAAATTAATTTTATGATATCTTCATTTAATCCCTTTTCTATTTTTTCAGTTTCAATATCAGTAACGAAACCATATTTGTAGGGCTCTTTTACTACATCTTTAACTAAATTTTCGTTGACCATGTTATCAAAAATAACTTATTACAATTAGCTTTATATACTTTAACGAAAGATACCCCCAATATTGAGTTTTTTTCCTTTATTAAAACTAAAAATTAATGTCTACTCATCTTGATCCCTCGTCTAACCCATTAAACATAGAAACTATTCAAGAAATTGATAATCTTGATCTACCTATAATGCAGAAACATCATTTAAGAATACTCGCTCATTGCCTTCAGATTTTAAAAATTATCAATTTAGATAATAGTTTGGAATATCAAAATAAAAATCGCCTGAGAGAATGGTGTGATAAACAATCCAAAAAATTTAATGATAAAAAATTTAGTGACCTTTTTTATGAGCAGTTAGAATCCACTTCGAAAAAATTAAGTACTTTTTCAAAAAAAATAGGTAAAAGTATTGAGGATTTAGAGATAGATGATTTAGTACTTTTAGTTGAACAAAGCTAAATTCTCTTTTATTTACTGATCCCGAAGAAAAAATATATTTTTGTTGAGTCGTTAACAAATTCAGGTAATAAAATTTAAAAAAAAAGAAAATTAATTTACATTTCAAAAAGATTTGAAAATTAATTAATTTCTCTGATACCAACTGTTTTGAAGAGAAATATCAATTTTAATAATTTTTTAGTAGTCAGAGGATCCTGACGACAGGCCAAAAAGACACACAATTCCTAAAAAAAAAGAACATACTGATCCCAAACAAAAACGGAGAATTCAAAGTGGCTGATGGGATCATGAATAAAGATCAATTACTCTCACTAACCCTCAGAAAATTACGTCAAGTAGCAAGTAAATTATCGGTTCCGCTTTACAGTCGCAAAACAAAAGCTGTTTTAGTTGATTTAATACTTAAATACCAACAAAAATCTTCAAAAAAAACATACATTACACCTTTTGAGTCAAAATCTGAAAAAACTGCTGAGTCCAAAGTCTTCAACAATAGTGAAGAAGTTAAAACAAATGTAGTTTTCCTACCCCGAGATCCAGATTGGGCTTACGTTTTTTGGCAAATATCTGATGCAGATAGAGAAAAAGCACAATCTTTGGGAGCAAATAAATTATGTTTACGATTATTTGATGCATCTGGTTCTGAAGGAATCAACTTGAATCAAGGAACATTAAGGGAGATAGCAGTTGATAGTTACAGCACCGAGTGGTACTTGCCAATCCCACTTGCAGATAGAGACTATAAGGTTGAATTAGGTTACAAATATGGTTTTAACTGGATGTCATTGGCATTTTCTTCGATAAGCCATGTTCCTGGGTCTCATCCTTCTGAGCAAATTCTTGATAAATTTGTACCTTTTAATTTAGATTCTACTCCTGATTCAATCCCAGATATTTCTAGTCCTGATGTTTCAGAACAAAATGGTATGCATGAAAGGTTATACCAAGCAGCAACTAACATCCCTCTCAGAAGAAAAGTTGGTTCTGAAGAATTTATGGAAAACGTAAATTCAACAAACCTCAACGATAATCTTACAGATTCAGGTGCTGGTAAGTGGTCCTCAGGTTTAAATGATTCTGGAAGCGGAATTGTTAAAAATAGATCTTTTTGGCTTGTTGCTGATGCTGAATTAATTGTTTATGGAGCTACAGAGCCTTCTGCAAAACTGACAATAGGTGGAGAAGATGTACCTCTTGCTGCAGATGGTACTTTTAGAATTCAAGTTCCATTCAGAGACGGCACTCAAAAATATGATATTAAAGCTGTTGATGTATCTGGTGAGCAAGAAAAAAGTATAACAATGAAATTTGATAGAACTACACCACTTGACGATACTAATGAAAAAGATAATGCTGAGACTGAATGGTTTTAATAAATTAAATTAATGCTGAAAAAAATTGTAGCTTTTACTCCATTGTTTGGGGCATTAACGTTTCCACTAATAGTTCCAATCACAATTTCTAAATTTGGTGTTAAATATGGAATTCTTAGTGCATTATTAATTTCTTCATTATGGTTTATCGCTATGTTAAGAACTTCCGAAATGCCTCATTAATTTAGTTAGATTTTTGGAAGTTTCTTAAAAATATGAATCAAGTAAGCGTAATTAATATCAATTTTCCTTTTCTAGATCAAAAACCAGGTACTTCTGGATTAAGAAAAAGTACTTTAAAGTTTCAGGAAGAACATTATCTAGAAGTTTTTATTGAGGCAATCTTACAATCATTAGAAGATTTAAAAGGTTCAACATTAGTAGTTGGTGGTGATGGCAGATATGGCAATATTGAAGCAATAGAAAAAATTGTCCAAATATGTATTGCTCATAAAGTTCAAAAGGTTATTGTTCCAAAATACGGTTTATTATCTACTCCTGCAACATCACATTTAATTAGAAAAGAAAAAGCTATTGGTGGAATTATTCTTTCTGCAAGCCATAATCCTGGTGGGATTGATGGCGACTTTGGAGTTAAATTGAATATCTCTAATGGTGGACCAGCTCCTGAGATAATTACTAATAAGATTTTCAAGGCTTCACAATTACTAACTAGTTATAAAATTTGTAAAATTCAATTACCTGATTTTAGTGAATATGGAACTTATCCTTACGACGAAACTACCTTAGAAATTATTGATGGATTAACAGATTATTCTAATTTGATGGAGAAAATTTTTGACTTTGATCAAATTAGTGATTTTTTAAAAAAAGACTTCTCGTTAATCTTTGATGCAATGAATGCGGTTACGGGCCCATATGCAAAAAATATTTTTGTTGAAAAAATGGGTCTTTCACCTGATTGTGTCATGAATGGTAACCCGTTAAAAGATTTTGGAGGTTTACATCCTGACCCTAATCTTACTTACGCATCCCACTTGGCTGATTTGTTACTAAATAAAAAAACTTATAGTTTTGGTGCTGCATGCGATGGAGATGGAGATAGGAATATGATTTTAGGAAGTGGATGTTTTGTAAATCCTAGTGATAGCCTTGCAGTTATCGCTGCTAACACAAAATGTGTCCCTGGTTATAAAGATGGTATTACAGGTGTGGCACGATCCATGCCAACCAGCTCAGCGGTTGATAATGTTGCTCGAGCATTAAATATACCTTGTTTCGAGACGCCTACTGGCTGGAAGTTTTTTGGTAATCTTTTAGATTCTAATTTAATTACTTTATGTGGAGAAGAAAGTTTCGGAACAGGTAGTAATCATGTGAGAGAGAAAGATGGACTATGGGCAGTTTTATATTGGTTACAAGTTTTAGCTGAAAAAAAATGTTCGGTAAGTGATTTGATGCAGAATCATTGGAAACAATTTGGTAGGAATTATTATTCAAGACATGATTATGAGGCAATCCCCTCAAATATTGCTAATCAAATCTTTGGTAATTTAACTTCTATGCTCGAAAATTTAGAAGGAAATAGTTTTGCTGGTCATTTAGTTAAAGTTGCAGATAATTTTTCATATTTAGATCCAGTTGATAATTCCATAAGTGAAAATCAAGGTTTAAGATTGGTCCTTGATGATAATTCTCGAGTAATTGTGCGCCTCTCTGGAACTGGAACTAAGGGTGCAACATTAAGACTTTACTTTGAGAAATTTTTTGATCCTCAACAGAATCTTTCGTTAAATCCTCAGATCGCTTTGAAACCTCTAATAGATGATTTAGATGCTTTTTTAAACATTTCAAAACTTACTCAAATGGAAACTCCTACAGTAATTACATAGAATTGAAAGTAATGATTTTTTGATTTTATTTATATGCATTCAGAAAATTTATTTATTAATTATTCTCAAATAGAAAATAATGCCCCTTTGGCAGATAAATTAAGACCAAAGAATTTGGAAGATTTTTTTGGTCAACAACCAATCCTGAATGAGAATTCCCTTTTGAGAAGTGCAATATTAAACGATAAGATTAGTAATTTTATTTTTTCTGGCCCTCCTGGTGTTGGAAAAACTACTCTAATTGAAATTATTTCCTTTAATACGCGTTCAAAATTAATTAAGTTAAATGCAGTATTATCAAGTGTTAAAGAATTAAGAAATGAAATCGCTAATGCAAAAGATCGATTATTAAATTCAAAAAGAAAAACAATTTTATTTATCGATGAGGTTCATAGATTTACAGCAGTTCAGCAAGATGCTTTATTACCTTCAATAGAAAATGGAACTATAACTTTTATTGGTGCTACAACTGAAAACCCATTCTTTGCTGTTAATAAAGCGCTTGTTAGTAGGTCTCGTATTTTTACTTTACTTCCTTTGTCAGAAAATGATTTGCAGAAAATAATACAAAAAGTTATAGCTCATTATTCTAAACAAAAAGATTCAAAAGAGGTTAATTTAACTCAAGATGCTATAAGTCATTTAGTTAAATTTTCTGGCGGTGATGCAAGAACATTAATCAATGCCCTAGAGATGGCCATAGAAACAACTGCTGAAAATGATGCTAAAGAAATCAACATTAATCTCTCAATAGCAGAGGATGCAATTCAAAAGAAAAATATTGTTTACGATAAAAATGGTCAAAATCATTACGATGTAATAAGTGCCTTTATCAAGTCCATAAGAGGTTCTGATCCAGATGCAACTTTATTCTGGCTTGCGAATATGATTGAGGCTGGTGAAGATCCTAATTTTATTTTTAGAAGACTACTTATATCTGCCAGTGAAGATGTTGGAATAGCTGACCCTAATGCCATAGTAGTTGTACAATCCTGTTGTGATGCTTTTGATAGAGTTGGTTTTCCAGAAGGATTATATTTTTTAACGCAGGCTTCTTTATATTTAGCTATGTCTCTAAAAAGTAATAGTACGAAAACTATTTTTAAAGCAATTGAAACAATCAAATCTACCAATGCTTTTGAAGTTCCACTTCATTTAAAAAATAATTCTAATAGTTATGTTAATCCTCATAATTATCCAGGTAATTGGGTCGCACAAGAATATCTTCCCAAATCTTTAAGAGGTTTAAAAATATGGGAACCAAATAATAATGGATGGGAAAAAACTCAATATGAAGAACTTCTTAGAAGAAAAGAAAACTAAAAATTTTTCGAACAACAAATTATCTCAGTATTAAAAGAATTTTTTTCTTCGTAGGCTAAAGCGATAGTCCAATGATGGAAGTTAATCTTTGAATAGTTTAAATGTATGTTTTTCTTCTTATGAATTAACTGTTTTGGCTTTTCAAAAAATTGCCAATGATTAATGTCTTTAGCTAATTTTCCATGATCCCATTTTATAGC
Organism: Prochlorococcus sp. AG-347-K16; assembly: GCA_003281405.1. GTDB lineage: Bacteria > Cyanobacteriota > Cyanobacteriia > PCC-6307 > Cyanobiaceae > Prochlorococcus_A. The sequence goes on from QCCD01000023.1 coordinate 5,726, forward strand.
CGCTTCAACAGCACACCATTGATTTAATATCATATTTTTTGTCAAATAATTATTATGGTTTGATTTATTGGTATGAAAAAAATACTTTTCTGCAAATTTTATATGGTTAAAATCTCTATCAGTTCTCTCAATATCAATCCCTATTTTGTTTTTATGCCACACTATAGTAATGGCATCTTTACAATGACTTAAACTGATATTTCCCATGCCAGTGGGTAAACTTGGAGGTTCTCCAGGTTTAGCATTAATTGGAATTGCTAGGGGGTCTAAATCAAAAAGTGTTGAAAGTGATTGTCGCAAATAAGCTCTTGTTTCTAAGAAAATCTTTGATCTTGAATTTGTTAGGTTTTTTGCAGTTTTAATTTCTTCTATAGTTGCGACATCTTGCACACCTTTAATCTCATAAAACCAAATTTTTGGTATTTTATATTCATATTCATTTAATAATTTCAATGGCTCTTAAGATTGGCGACAAAGCACCAGAATTTAAATTAAAAGATTCTTTTGAGAAAGAAGTTTCTCTTAGTGATTTTAAAGGTAAAAGAATAATACTATATTTTTATCCAAAAGATAATACTCCAGGATGTACTAAAGAAGCATGTAATTTTAAAGAGAATTGGGATTTATTCAAAAAAAATAATATTGTTGTGATTGGCATTAGTAAAGATAATGCATCCTCTCATCAGAAGTTTATAGAAAAATTTAATTTACCTTTTATTCTTTTAACTGATACTGAACCTTTCAAAGTTTCTTCTGATTACGATAGCTATGGACTGAAAAAATTCATGGGAAAAGAATATATGGGAATGATGAGAAATACTATTTTAATTGATACTGAAGGTAACATCGAAAAAATTTACTTAAAGGTAAAAGCAGCAATAATGGCTGATCATATAATTACAGACCTTGGTTTAAGCTAAATTTTTTATGGCCAGGTGGTGAATAATCATTCCCTCCATAACTAAATTAGGAGCATTAATAATATTTTCTTTTTTAGTTTTTAGAGATTTTGTGAGTAATTGAGAGTCTCCTCCACAGATTATTAAAATATCCTTTTCGGGATTAAATAAACTATTAATCACACCAGTAAGAGAGTTGATTACTCCTTTTAAGATTGCTTCTTCTGTATTAATTAAAAAATCTTTGATTGGAATATCATATTTTGTGGGAACTTTAAGATTTTTTGTATTTTGTTCCATTGATTTTAATTGTGTTAGAAAACCTGGAAGAAGTTGACCTCCAATAATAGATCCATTTGAATTCAATTTTGTTATTGATAATATTGTTCCAAAATCTGCAATTAACAAATTTTTTTTAAAAGGGTTTTCAATAATTTTTAAAGCGGCAATACAGGCAAGAGCTCTATCAACTCCAAAATAATCAGGAAGATTTGATAATTGGATATCTTTAGTTTTTATTTCATTTTCTTTTTTCAGTAAAAAATTTGGTAGTTTTCCTACAGAAGCCCAAATTAATTGATCAAGATCTATATTTTCGGGAACTTTTTGGTCTTTTTTGGTATGGAAGAATTTAGATTGATTTTTAGAATATTTAGCCCAATGAAGCCTACTATTGCCTACTAATAGAAAATTTATATCTGAGACCATTTTTCTATGATCAATTTAATT
>QCCD01000024.1 GCA_003281405.1 Prochlorococcus sp. AG-347-K16
ATATTCTTTATACGATGGATATAAATTGTTTTGAAAAATTATTCAGAGACGTTGATGTCTCCATAGATGAAGTAAATAGCAATTTCAATGATTTCGCTGATTGGCAAGAGCCAAATGGTGACGAACTAATTTTGGGTGTTATTAGTCAAGTCTGCAGATTGGAAAACTAAAAATTTCAAATTCTATAAATAAAATAAAAAATAAGTTTCTACAATTCTAGAAAATATAAAACCCCTTCATAGAAGAGGTTTTAAAGGTGCCAGGACCCAGATTTGAACTGGGGACACGGCGATTTTCAGTCGCCTGCTCTACCAACTGAGCTATCCCGGCACTAACCTATATACTTTAAATTAAGATGTGTAGTTTGTGAAACCCTTTTAGTTAAAAATTTTATATCTTTATCAAATATCCAAAAAAAAACTTTTATTTTGAGTTAATCGCTAATAAGGCAGTACCAAATGAAGTAGTTTTTCTACATGAAACTATTGGTATATTGATAATTTTTTCTCTTATTTTTCTCCACTGAGCGTTTTGTGAACCTCCACCAATAGTAATAATTTTTTTTGGAAGTGAACCTGTTAGTTCGTATAGTTTTTCCCATCCTTTCAATTCGATCTTTGCTAGCCCTTCGAATAATGCATGTAAATAAAGTGAGTCGCTTACTGGCCTTGGACCGAGTATCGGCTCTAAATTAGAATTATTAACAGGAAATCTCTCTCCTTTACTATTAAGAGGCAAAAGATTTAAAGAAGTGTTTTTCGATGGATTTATTTGTCGACTGAGCTCCTTTATTTCTAAATCAGAGAAGAACTGAGATAAAATACCGCACCCCGCGTTTGATGCTCCTCCACATATCCAATGGCCGTTTACTCTATGGTTTGTAATTCCTTGTTTTTTTATAGGGTTATCAATGATTTTTTTCACTACAAGAGTTGTTCCTAAAACTGTGAGACCATCTTCTTTGCATAAACCTGCAGCTATTACACTTGCATTAGAGTCAGTGGTGCCTGAGATTAATATTAATTTCTTATTCAAGTTAAATCTCTTTGCTAAATCAAAATTCACTTTTCCAATAATTTCCCCACTTTTTATTATTTGAGGTAAGCATTTTTGCCATGAAGTATTGAGATAACTTTTTGGCCAAGATTCTTTTTTTAGATCCCAACCAAGTTTTAGATTATTGCCCTCTTCTCCATGAGTCCAATCTTTTAAAAACCAACCAGTGATCCAATCAGATTGATGTCGTAAAAGTATATTTGTCCCATATTTATCTATCAGTTTTAATGCTTTTGCAAGACTACTGTATGGAGTTCGCAAATGATCTTCTCCAGAAGTTAAGGATTCAAGAAGGATCTTATGTTCATTACACGATTGGTCATAAGGTATTGCTTCTCCTATCGGCTCTCCTTGCAAATTAGCTGGGATTAAAGTCCCTGAGGTGCCGGAGATAGCCAATTTATTAAGGTTAATTTTTACCTCGATAGGTAAACTAACTAAAAGATTTTCACAAGAATTAATCCAAGAATTTGGATTTTTAAAGCTGTATGAATAAGGTACTGAATTTGAATATACTAATTTCTTATGAATATTAATTATTGATATTCTTGCACCACTGGTCCCAAAATCTAACCCTCCATAAAAATTATCAGGCATAGAAAAATAACTTATAAAAAGATTTTGGACGCCTCTGCCAATTTGGCTGCTTTTTCTTCTACATTTTCCCACGGGAGCTCAAGATCTCTTCTGCCGAAATGTCCGTAGGAAGCAGTTTTTCTAAAAAATTTGCCTCCCATTTTTTTTGGTAGATTTCTTAAGTTAAATTCTTTTATTATTGCTGCGGGTCTTAAATCAAAGTGCTCTTTAATTAATTCAGTCAAATTAGATTGTGAAATAACACCTGTCTCAAAAGTTTCGACGAGAATGGAAATTGGTTTTGCTACTCCAATTGCATAACTTAATTGAACTTCTGCTTTTTTTGCTAATTTAGCCTTAACTATGCTTTTAGCAACATATCTTGCGGCATAAGCGGCTGATCTATCTACTTTTGTGGGATCTTTACCAGAGAATGCCCCTCCTCCGTGTCTTGCATATCCACCATAGGTATCAACAATAATTTTTCTGCCAGTCAGCCCCGCATCTCCTTGTGGCCCGCCTACGACAAATTTTCCCGTTGGGTTTACTAGAAATCTTGTTTTGCTAATGTTTGGTTTGATTTCCAAATCTTCAGTAGCAGGAATTACAACATGAGTCCATAAATCTTCCTTAATTCTTTGACGAATTTCTTCTTCATTTGTTACACCATCTATCTCAGGATTATGTTGAGTTGAAATTAAAATTGTATTAATGGAGACTGGTAAACCCTTTTCGTAATCAATGCTTACTTGAGTTTTACCATCAGGGAGTAGATAATTAAGAACTTTTTCATGCCTGACTTTAGCAAGTTGAATAGCTAATCTATGAGCCAAGCTAATCGGTAAAGGCATTAATTCAGGCGTCTCATCGCATGCATAGCCGAACATTATGCCTTGGTCACCCGCCCCGGTATTATCTTCCAAATCATCGTTAACATCATCTGCTTCGTTTACTCCTTGGGAAATATCTGGTGATTGCTCGTCAAGTGCTACTAAAACAGCGCAACTATTTGCGTCAAAACCACCTGCTCTATAACCTTCATATCCAATTTCCTTAATTACATTTCTAACAAGTTTTATGTAATCGACTTTTGCTTTTGAAGTTATTTCTCCAGTAAGTAAACAAAGACCCGTATTAACAACAGTTTCGCATGCAACTCTGCTTTCTGGATCTTCTGTCAATAAAGCATCTAAAACAGCGTCACTAATTTGATCACATATTTTGTCAGGATGTCCTTCAGTTACGGATTCTGAAGTGAAAATGAAATCACTCATTTACAAATAATTTTGAAATTAGATATTATCCTAAATTAGATTATTGTTACAAATCAATTATTGTAAATTAAAAAAAAATTTGTATAGGAAAAATGAGACTTGAATTGCGATATTTGTGCACAAAAGAAATAAGTTATTTTATACTCCTTCAGCTGAAACTTTGTTAATTTCTTCAATATCGTCAGTTTGTTCAAATAACATTTGTTTGTATTTCGCAGCCATTTCTTCAGCTTTACTAAAAACTTTTTGAGGGTCAGTTAGCATATCTCCCGGTTCAGGCTCAAGAGCTTTAGTAGATAATGAAATACGTCCTCTTTCTGAATCAAGGTCAATTATCATAACTTTCATTTGGTCATTCACATTTAAAACATTATGAGGAGTCTCAATATGTTCATGACTAATCTCAGAAATGTGTAATAGACCACTAACTCCACCAATATCAATAAAGGCTCCATAAGGTTTAATACCTTTTACAGAACCAACAACAACTTCTCCTACTTCAAGTCGGTTCATCTTTTTCTCAACCAAAGCTCTTCTATGACTTAGTACTAATCTATTTCTCTCTTCATCAACTTCAAGAAATTTCAAAGGTAAATATTCACCTTCTAAGTCATCTTTGATTTTTCGAGCACTTATGTGAGAGCCTGGGATAAAACCTCTCAAACCTTCTACCCTTACAAGTGCCCCGCCTCTGTTCGTGGCAAAAACTTCAGAATATATAGTGGCATCTTCTTTTTGGAGTTGTCTAACCCTTTCCCATGCTCTTTGATATTCAATTCTTCTAATAGAGAGGGCTAATTGGCCATCTTCATTTTCCTCGCTCATTATGAAAAATTCTCTACTTTCAGAAGGCTGTAAAACATCATTAAGTCCTTCAACTCTATTTATTGAAACCTCCTGAACAGGCATAAAAGCAGCTGTTTTTGCCCCTATATCTATCATGGCCCCTTTGGGCTCTAAAGCAAAAACGGTACCTTTAACTAGATCTCCAGGTTTAAAGTTATAGTCATACTTTCCCAAAAGTGAAGCAAATTCTTCTTGTGTGAATCCTGCGTTGTCGAAGTCAGTAGTTGATCTGCTAGAGGAAGAGTCTGCTGAAGGTATATCGCTCTTTTCGAATGATAAATCTTCCTCATTTTGAGAGGCTGCATCATTATCTAACTCAGACGAATTTTTAATTTCTTGATCCTCAGAAAGCTCTTTAATGGTTTGAGAAGAATTTTCGTTCATTTGTTATATCGCAGACTACCTAAGGTAGTTAGAAAGGAATGCTACTAGCCTGCAAACCAGTAGCAAAAACATTTGTGATATGTATTCTACACTTTAAGATGCTGAATTTTATGAAATTGAAGCTAATTGGTTTTTTGAACTTCCTTTTAGAGATTCAAGAGTAGAAATAAAATCTTTTACCCCATTAAATTTTCTGTAAACTGAAGCGTATCTTATATAGGCTACTTCGTTTTCTTTTCTAAGACTTTTTAGTATTAATTCTCCAATTTGCGAAGATTTAATATCTTTATTTGAATCTTGTACAATATGCGATTCAATTCCATCTACAAAATTTATTATTGCTTCACTAGTGAATGTGGTTTTTTCGCAAGCTCTTGATATACCAGTAAACAATTTTTGTTTATCAAATAATTCTCTGCTCCCATCTTTTTTAATAACTGAAACTGGCATTGTTTCGACTCTTTCATAAGTTGTAAATCTAAAACTGCAGTTTAAGCATTCTCTTCTTCTTCGAACACTTTTACCACTATCAGCAGATCTTGATTCCAAAACTCTGCTATCTGTGTTTTGACAGGTTGGACACTGCATGTGGTGAGATAAGTTGCACTTCAACTCTAATAGTAGAGTATTATCTTAATTATGAAAAGTAAAAAAAACCTCTTGTTAAAGAGGTTTTTTAATAACGTCATTTTTTATCGAATTTAGGGGGATCTCTAAAGGCGACAGCAAAGAATAAGGTGACAACTGCGAGAGTTAAAATAAGAACGTATGCAAAAGCTTCCATAAGTTTAAGTAATAAAGTTTAATTTAAACCCTTCCAGGGATTCTTCTTGTAGATTCGTCACCAAGCTTCTTGAATAAACCAAATTCAACTTGGTCACCAATCTCAGCATCGATACCAGCAAAGGAATTTCTATAAAGAGTTCTTGAAGCATGCCACCAGTGGCCAAACAAGAATAGCAATCCGAAACATAAATGAGCATATGTAAACCATGCTCTTGGGGAGCTTCGGAATACACCGTCAGATTTATAAGTTTCTCTGTCGAACTTGAATGCTTCTCCAAGCTGCGCTTTTCTGGCTAGTCTCTTAACTACTGCAGGATCAGTAAATGTTTGGCCATTTAAATCTCCTCCATAGATAGTTGCAGTTATGCCAGTTTGTTCAAATGAATACTTTGCTTCAGCTCTTCTAAATGGAATATCTGCTCTAACATTACCTTCTTTATCTTCAAGTATAACTGGGAAGTTTTCAAAGAAATTAGGTATTCTTCTAACTTCTAATTCATTACCTTCTTTGTCTTGGAAAGAAATGTGACCTTGCCAACCAGTTGGTAAACCATCACCATTAACGAGAGCTCCAACTCTGAATAATCCTCCTTTAGCAGGACTATTCCCAACGTAATCGTAGAAGGCTAACTTCTCTGGAATTGATGCATATGCCTCTTCTTTGGAGGCACCATCATCGATAGCTGCTTGAACCCTTCTGTTAATTTCAGTTTTGAAATAGCCTGAGTCCCATTGGTATCTGGTAGGACCAAACAACTCTACTGGAGTTGTCGCTGAACCATACCACATTGTTCCAGAAACAACGAAAGATACAAATAGTACAGCAGCTAAAGCACTAGCAAGAACTCCTTCAAGACTTCCAAGTTTTAATGCTCTATAAAGTCTTTCTCCTGGTCTATTGGTGATGTGAAAAATACCTCCAATAATACCCATTAGTCCAGCCGCAATATGATTCGCAACTATTCCTCCTGGATTAAAAGGATTAAATCCTTCTACTCCCCAGGAAGGGGCCACAGGCTCTACATGACCAGTTAGACCATAAGGATCAGAAACCCAGATCCCCACGTTTGCGCAATGAAAAGCTCCAAAACCAAAGCATGTTAGTCCAGCTAGAAGAAGGTGAATTCCGAATATTCTTGGCAAATCAAGAGCAGGCTCACCAGTTCTTGAATCTTCCCATAAATCTAGGTCCCAATATGTCCAGTGCCAAATAGAGGCCAGCATCAGTAGCCCACTAAATACTATGTGTGCTGCTGCCACCCCTTCAAAACTCCAGAATCCAGGATCAACTCCTGTAGCACCCGTAATATCCCATCCGTTCCAACTACTTGTGATACCTAGTCTTGCCATGAAAGGCATAACGTACATACCCTGTCTCCACATTGGATTAAGAACGGCATCAGAAGGATCAAAAATGGCTAATTCGTAAAGAGCCATAGAACCGGCCCAGCCGGCTAATAATGCAGTATGCATAAGATGCACAGCAAGTAGTCGACCTGGGTCATTAATGACTACTGTGTGTACTCGATACCAAGGCAATCCCATCGGTTAATTTCTAGTAACTATGCTGAATAAACAGCTAAACATCACGATAGTAAGGGTTTTTTCGTCTTTGAGGGATTTTTGTAAATAAATTTATTTTCTTGTAGAAATTGGGCAAATCAATAAGCATAACTAGGGTTACAAGGAATTTTAGGCTAAAAATTGTTAATATTTTGGTCACAATTCTCAAAGTAAAACGCCAAAATAAGAAAAATAACTAAAAAAATGGCAACTATCAGATTTATCCGTGAGGATTTAGAGGTTCAATGTAATCCTGGTGAGAATCTAAGAGAATTAGTGATGAAAGAGAACTTACAACTTTATGGATTAAAAGGAATTTTAGGAAATTGTGGCGGAGCAGGGCAATGCAGTACTTGTTTTATTTCAGTTGAAGGAGGAAGCAAAAATTCCTTAAGCCCTCTCACATCAGTGGAAGAAGAAAAACTTAAAAATAGACCTGAGAATTGGCGACTTGCATGCCAAACATTAGTAAAATCGTCTACAGTAATTTTAACTAAACCACAATCTCCACCTTCAAATTTGGAAGAACTTAAAAAAAATAGCGAAAATAAAAAATTACCTCGCTAATTGTTTAAGACTGTTAATGAGTTGATAAAAATTTGTTTATTTTTCCACTTTATTTCAAGTTATATGTCTATAGTCTTAATACCTAATAGAACTGC
>QCCD01000025.1 GCA_003281405.1 Prochlorococcus sp. AG-347-K16
AAGAAATTATGGACAAAGAAATTGATGACATCTATTTTGGCAATGTAGGTTTAGCTATGGCACAACAAAATCATAATGACCTTTATACAAAGCTATTTAGAAATTAATTTATGAGCAGCAAATTGAGAGTAGGAGTTGCTGGGCCTGTAGGTTCAGGAAAAACGGCATTAGTGGAGAATCTATGCATAAGCCTAAAAAAAAATTATGAGATAGCTGTTGTCACCAATGATATCTACACCAAAGAAGATGCTAACTTTCTAATAAATAAAAAAGTTTTAGAGGAAGGAAGGATTATTGGTGTAGAGACAGGAGGTTGTCCTCATACAGCGATAAGAGAGGATTGTTCCTTAAACAAAAATGCAGTTTTAGATTTAGAAAATAAATATAATCCTTTAGATTTTGTTTTTGTAGAAAGTGGAGGTGATAATTTAGCATCTAGTTTTAGTCCAGAACTTGTAGATTTATCAATATATGTGATTGATGTATCTGCCGGAGACAAAATTCCTAGAAAAGGCGGACCAGGAATAACAAGGTCAGATTTATTATTAATAAACAAAATTGACTTAGCAGATATGGTTGGTGCAGATTTAAATATAATGAAAAGTGATACTGAATTTATGAGAAAAGGGAAACCTTGGTTTTTTACCAACCTAAGTAACGGCACAGGAGTTGAAGAAATATCTCAATTTTTAGAATCACATATACCCAATAATCGAAACTATGAAAATATCCGTAAATAATATATTGGATTCAACAAAAAGTTACGACTGATACAAAACGAATCCTCACTCGTTAATAACTTTTACTTTATCCCCCTAATGAGGGTCAATTACCTAATTTATCCTAATTCATGAGAATTTCAAGGCGTATTTTGGCAGGATTAGCTACTGCCTCACTTGCGGTAACAGCAACTTCATGCGGTGGAGGTGGAACCTCCGGAAGTTTCGACGACACAGTAACCGTTGGTATTTTGCATTCGTTATCTGGAACAATGGCAATTTCTGAATCAACCCTTGTTGATACTGAAAAAATGGCTATTGAAGAGATAAATGCTGCTGGAGGTGTAACAGTTGGCGGTAAAAGCTACAAAATAGAATACATAGTTGAAGATGGTGCATCTGACTGGCCTACTTTTGCTGAAAAATCTAAGAAACTTATAGACCAGGACGGAGTTCCTGTCGTATTTGGTGGTTGGACATCTGCAAGTAGAAAGGCAATGTTACCAGTCTACGAATCAAAGGATGCTTTCCTTTACTACCCAATTCAATATGAAGCTCAAGAATGTTCTAACAACATTTTCTATACAGGAGCCACACCAAACCAACAGTCAGAACCCGCTACAGATTTCATGTATAAGCGTTCTCCCGCAGCTGGTGGAGATTTCTTCCTTGTAGGTTCTGATTACGTTTTCCCAAGAACTTCCAACACTATCACTAAAGCTCAGGTAAAACAGTTAGGAGGTAAGGTAGTTGGAGAAGATTACCTTCCATTAGGAAATACTGAAGTTGCTCCAATTATCTCAAAAATCAAAAAGGCACTTCCTGAAGGTGGAATAATCATTAATACACTTAATGGTGACCAAAACGTTGCATTCTTCAAACAGATTCAAGACGCTGGTATCACACCTTCAAGTGGCTACTACGTAATGAACTATTCAATTGCTGAAGAAGAGATTAGTACAATTGGTCCTGAGTTCCTTGAGGGTCACTACGGCGCATGGAACTACATGATGTCAATTGATACTCCTGCATCTAAGAAATTTGCGGCAAGTTTCAAGAAAAGATGGGGAGCCGATCGTGTTGTAGCTGATCCACAAGAATCCGCTTATAACATGGTTTACTTATGGAAACAAGCGGTTGAAGATGCTGGAACATTCGACGACAACGCCGTAAGAGAAGCCCTAGTTGGACAAACTTTTGATGCACCACAAGGTCCTGTCGAAGTTATGCCTAATCACCACTTGTCTCAAACTGTAAGAATTGGAGAGATTAATGCAGAGGGTGGATTTACAATTCTTGAAGAGACAGGAGTTGTTCTTCCTCAAGCATGGAACCAAAAGCATCCAAGTTCAAAAGGATTTGCATGCGATTGGACAGATCCTTCAAAAGGAGAAAAGTATAAGCTTTAATTTCATTTAAAACCTATACTTCAAAATAAAAGGAGGTTAACACCTCCTTTTATTTTATATAATCAAATATTTTCTTTTTCTAAATTGGAGTTACTTCTCGATAGTCTTTTTAACGGTGTTGCAATCGGATCTGTACTACTTGTTGCTGCATTAGGTCTAGCAATTGTTTTTGGTCTTATGGGTGTAATAAATCTTGCCCATGGAGAACTTATGATGCTTGGGGCTTACACAACATACGTAACACAATTAATTTTCAAATTACCTTTATTAAAACCTTTTTATAATTCGTACATAATAGTTTCTATTTTCCTTGCTTTTATTGTTAGTGGAGTAGTAGGCATTCTCCTTGAAAAAACTATAATAAGAAAGCTTTATGGAAGTCCATTAGAAACACTTCTCGCAACTTGGGGTGTAAGCTTAATTCTTCAACAATTTGTCAGAAGTGTACCTTTAGCTTACGGGACCGGTCTGGTTATAAGTCTGATAATTGGTTTATTCTTACCATCAACATTCCCTTCAAAAATAAAAGAATCAATAAATTTCAAATATTTTAAATTTAGTTCTTGGATATTTGCGGCTTTAACTGGGGTCCTGACAGGTAGCTTAATCTCATCCTCTGTGAGCAAACTTAGTAGAGCAAGCGCTCGAAATGTTGATGTAACAGCACCCTCATGGATGAGAGGTCAAGTAGAAATTATTGGCACTGCATTTCCTAAAACAAGATTAATGATAATAGTCATTACTCTAATCTCTGTAATAGCAATAACATTATTTCTTAATCAAAGTGCTTGGGGGATGCGTATAAGAGCAGTAACTCAGAACCGACAAATGAGTGATTGTCTTGGTATCTCTACTGAAAAAGTGGATATAATTACTTTTGGAATTGGATCTGGCTTAGCAGGAGTTGCTGGAGTAGCAGTATCTCTTTTAGGTTCTGTAGGACCAAATGTTGGAGGAAACTATATAGTTGGTTGTTTTATGGTTGTAGTGTTGGGAGGAGTAGGAAATTTATTAGGAACAGTACTTGCTTCATTTGGAATAGGAATAATGACTGATTTAATTGGAGCTGGAAGACTCTTATCAATATGGCCAGATATGCCTTTACCTTTATCAAACACAATTAACTTTTTTGCGACCACTAGTATGGCAAGAGTAATGATATTTGCACTAATTGTTATATTCTTACAATTTAAACCTACAGGTTTATTTCCTCAGAAAGGAAGGATGGTTGAAAATTAATGTCCTTAAGTAAAATTAAATTTGATAAAAAAATAGTATTATCATTTTGGATAATATTAATAGCCTTAATTATTGCAGCACCAACTATACTCCCTGTATTTAGACTAAACCTTCTAGGTAGATACTTATCCTTATCCATAGTTGCACTTGGTGTTGATCTTATCTGGGGATATACAGGTTTACTAAGTCTTGGACAAGGTATATTTTTTGCACTAGGTGGATATTGTGCAGCAATGTATTTGCAAATAACCAGCTCCTCTGAATTTCCAAATAATATTCCTGAATTTTTTGCTTTATATGGTGTTGAAAAATTACCTTTTTTCTGGGAACCGTTTAGATCGCCTGTTTTTACCTTCTTCGCTATCTGGATAATTCCAGCAATGGTTGCTGGTTTAATTGGATTTCTTGTTTTCAGAAATAGAATCAAAGGGGTTTATTTTTCTATTCTTACCCAAGCTTCTCTTCTTGTATTCTTTAACTTCTTTAATGGACAACAAAAACTGATAAATGGAACAAATGGATTAAAAACAGATGTAACACAACTATTTGGTCAGATGGTAGGCTCTGAGTCTATGCAAAGAATATTCTTTTGGATAACCGCCATACTAGTAATAGCCGCATGGTTTTTTGCAAAGTGGGTAGTTAAAGGAAGATTTGGAAATATCCTTATAGGAATAAGAGATGATGAACCAAGAGTTAGGTTTACAGGATACAACCCAGTTATATTCAAGACGATAATATTTTCTATTGCTGGAGGACTTGCTGGAATTTCAGGAGCTTTATATACCGTTCAGTCTGGAATAGTATCCCCTCAATTTATGACGGTTCCCTTTTCTATAGAAATGGTTATATGGGTTGCTGTTGGAGGAAGAGGAACTTTATTGGGAGCGATACTAGGAGCAGTTTTCATCAACTATGCAAAAAGTCTTGTAAGTGAAGCTTTACCTGCTAGCTGGATGTTTATTCAAGGAGGGTTATTTATATTAGTTGTAACAGCTCTACCAGAAGGAGTTTTAGGATGGATTCAAGGAGATGGTCCTAGGAATCTTCTTCAGAGATTTGGTTTGAAAAGGAAGATTGAAACCTATCCAAGCTTAGAAGTTAACAATAAGGAGGGAAATAATGAATAATAAAGATCTTCTAAATTTAATAGATATTACTGTTAGTTTCGAGGGTTTTTTAGCTCTCAACAAACTTAATTTAAATTTGAAGAAAGGAGAATTAAGAGCTGTAATAGGACCCAATGGCGCAGGCAAAACAACATTTCTTGATGTAATAACTGGAAAGGTTAAGCCAACAAAAGGTGAAGTAATTTTTAAAGGGAAATCTTTAGTAGGTAGAAAGGAGCATAAAATAGCAAGACTTGGAGTTGGAAGAAAGTTCCAAAGTCCAAGAATCTTTGAAAATCTAACAGTTAAAGAAAATCTTGAAATATCGGTGACAACTCCTAAAAGTCCCTTAAACCTTATAAATAAAAGTATTAAGAATGAGCAGCTTAATGAGATTGATCGTCTCATGAAGATTGTTAATTTAGCTCAAAAAGTTGATTCTAAAGCTGGATCTCTATCACATGGCCAAAAACAATGGCTTGAGATAGCCATGTTAGTAGGACAGAAGCCAGATTTAATGTTAGTAGATGAACCTGTTGCCGGTTTAACTGATGAAGAAACAGATCTTACAGCTGATTTATTAAAATCTTTATCAGGCGAAAATACAGTAGTGGTAATAGATCACGATATGGAATTTATAAGAAGACTTGATAGTAATGTTTCAGTATTAAATCAGGGCACAGTATTATGTGAGGGAACGATGGAAACCATACAAAAAGACCAAAAAGTTATTGATGTTTACTTAGGAAGACCTGAGGACTAGTTATGGAAAATTTACTCGAAATAAAATCGTTAAATACTTATTATGGTGAGAGTCATATTCTTAGAGATGTAGATTTAAACGTTAAATCAGGAGAAATGGTTTGTTTGATTGGAAGAAATGGTGTTGGCAAAACAACTTTATTGAAATCACTAATTGGTTTGTTAAAACAAAAAAAAGGAGATATTTATTTAATTGGTGAAAATATCAACAGAAAAGCTCCTCATCAGAGAGCTAGGAAAGGAATGGCCTACGTTCCTCAAGGGAGAGAAATTATTCCATACCTATCAGTTGAAGAGAATCTTATGTTAGGGATGGAGTCTCTACCAGGTGGATTATCTAAGAACAAGAAAATAGATACATTTATCTATGATCTCTTCCCAATCCTTAAAGATTTTCTTCAAAGGAAAGGAGGAGATCTTAGTGGAGGACAACAACAGCAATTAGCTATTGCAAGGGCATTGCTAGGCAAACCTCAACTTCTATTGCTTGACGAACCAACGGAAGGTATTCAGCCGAATATAGTTTTAGACATTGAAAATGCAATTAACCAGATAATCAGAGATACAGGAATTGGTGTTTTGTTAGTTGAACAGCACTTGCATTTTGTGAGGCAAGCCAGTAGATATTATGCGATGCAACGCGGAGGTATTGTTGCTAGCGGAAATACTAGTGAGTTGAGTCAGGCAGTTATTGATAAATTCTTAAGTGTTTAAATAAATTTTTATTTTAAATTACTAAAATTTTTAATCATTTTTCGCATCTTATTAGGTCTATACTATTTGGATGTTCATTAATATACTTATTAAATTCCATTGCTAGTGTTCTAGCCTCGTAAGCGTCAAAAGCATAAAAACAATTTTCTAATCTTATATTTTGAAAATCACGATAATGCACTGTATACGGCTTCAACATATTATTTTTGTTCATATTAATTTGCTATAAAGCAATTATGTATATTCCAACCATGCATATATTCGTAAATTTAAAGCACAACTTTTGTTGTTATCAAAATATACTGGCTTAAATTATGTAATTAAAAATACTTTATAAAGACAAACAGTAATTAATCTATTTTTTTTTAGAATCTTGCTTTTTACCTTCAATTAAAAATACAAATTTTGATAAAATATAACCAAAAACTGGTACCCATAACTTTTCATATAAAAATTTCATAAAAAATTAAGCAGCTAATGATTCGTTTTCTTCAATTTCAGTTTTATTAATACGCTTCAA
>QCCD01000026.1 GCA_003281405.1 Prochlorococcus sp. AG-347-K16
TTGATCTTTTCAATACCTATAGGTTTTTTGTCCTTTTTTGTTTCAGTTTCAAATACTGGTCCTATTCCTATGTAATCACAACCTCCCTGAAGAGCATTAGAAATATCAATTTCATTATTTGCGCTTATACCAACAATTTTTGAATATCCAATTAATTTTTTCGCGGTTTTTAAGTCTAAATCATCTTGTCCAAGATGAATTCCATCTGCATCAGATGCTAGAGCTATATCAAGTCTGTCGTTAATTATGAACAAAGAATTATATCTTTTACATAGATTTTTAATCTGAATGGCTTCTTGAAGATGCTCTTTATCAGTTCCCGTTTTAAATCTATGTTGGATGATCTTTACTCCCGCAATTAAAATCTCTTCTATTATTTCTAGTAAGTTATGCTTTTGATCTGTGATTACATATAAGTCATTTTCTTTTAATATTTTCTCCGATTTTTTACGCTTACTTAAACTTAGTAATTCTATCTCTATAGTATAAATTTCATATCTAATTTCGGAAGCTATTTTTGAAAGCTCATGATTGTGTAGCCTTGAGAATTCTTCTATGACTCTTAATGCTTCTTGAACTCTCCCTGCATTAGAACTTATGACTTGCTCAGGGGTTGTTCTGTTGAATTGCTCAAAATGTACAAGTCCTTTGCTTCGGTCCTCAATATGATTTCTGGTTCGTTTATAAATTTCTAAATGATTCTTTCCTAAAGTTTGTCTAAAATTTTTAATCTTTCTAACATATTTATTTTCCCCTAATCCAAATCTGGCCCAATCTTCAAGAACTCTTAAACCTTCTCTAGCTCTGTCTAGATTGGCGTCAATAATTTGAAAAATTCTTAAATCTTCAGAATCATTAAAACTATAGTACTTCATTTGTAGTTTATTTTAAATGGTTTTTAAAAATTCTTAGAGCATTATCTCTGTCTTTTTTTATTTGATAAGACAGTTGATCTAAATTCGCGAACTGGATTTGAGATCTAAGCTTTTCAACTGGTTCTACAGATAGATTTAAACCATATAGATCTATATCTTTATGTATTAAATGAACTTCAACCGCAGATGGCAATAGTGGATTTATTGTTGGTTGAGTGCCAAGATTCATAACAGATTGTATTTTTTGCTTGGAATTTTCTATAGTTGTCCAAGCCGCGTAGACTCCTTCTCCTGGTAAAAATTTTCTGCCATCTATCTCGAGATTTGCGGTGGGCCATCCTATACTTTTCCCAATCCCTTTACCTTTGACAACTTTTCCATTAAAACTATAAGGCCTATTAAGAATTCTGAAAGCATTTTTCAGATCACTTTTCCCTAATAAATCTCTTATTCTGCTGCTGCTGATTCTACCTTCTTTGTCTTCTAAAATTGGAGTAATTTTTAGTTTTATATCCTTATCTTTAATCATATTTTTTATAGTATTTATATCTCCACTTCTTTTAAACCCGAACTTAAAATTAGCACCTACAGAAATGTTTTTTGCTTGTAATTGATTTATTAAAATATCTCTTACAAATATTTCTGCACTTAATTTAGATAGTTCCTTATCAAAAGGAATCAGAACTAATTGTTCAATCCCGAGATCTTCAAGAATAGGTAGTTTCTCATCAGGGAGATCGAGTCTAAGACGCGTTTCTTTGTATAGAACTTCTCTGGGATGAGGCCAGAAACTCGCAATTGTTGGGGTATATTGATTTTCTTCAACTACACTTTTTATTAATTTTCTATGGCCAGCGTGTAGACCATCAAAACTTCCAATAGCTATTGAAGTAGGATTCTTAACTTCAGATGGAGATATTAAAGAGATCAAAAGATTACGTGCAATTTTATGATTTTGATGGCAAATTTGAATAGATTATAGTTTATTCAATCAAATGAATGTCTGATAAGATAGATTTTCAGTCCCTTTCATTTGGAATGCGACGAATTGGATGGATACGATTTTGGGTTCAATCCATTTTAGGTGTTGTTGTCGCAGCTGTTTTGCTTTTTTCAAATGTTGTTAATAATAGCGAAGGACAGCTTGGCTTAACGCCTGGCCTATCACTTACAACGATATCCTTGATTTTACTACTTTTTAGTCTTTGGCAAGGTTGGTTAATAGTTAGAACTGGTAGAGCAATTGCAAGCAACGCAAGACCATCAAGAGGACAGACAAGTAAATTAATAAAAAGAGGAATAGTAGTTGATTTGCTGGGAGTTTTGTTTGGATTAATTGGATATCAAGCACTTATGGGTGCACTATTTATACAAGCATCCTCTCAAACAACTGGACAATTAATAACAGCGACATCTGATATCCCAATTACTGGACTTGAAATATTATCAGTCCTCAGTAACACACAAGTTATTGCTGCGCACTTCTTTGGACTTTGTTTTTCTTTATGGCTTTTAAGAAGGATTTACAAATGAATTATTAATTTTAGGTAAGTCTTCTAAATTACCCCTCCAGAATAAATCTGGTTCTACAGGTGTAAGAGATATTTTATTTTCTTGTATTTGAGATACGTCACTGGGCCAGTTTTTTGGACCATAACCTTTTGATTTAAGATCTAAAACAACCTCACCTGCTAACCAATAATAATCGTCACCCCTTGGGTCTTCCCTTTTGGAAAATTGATTTTTATATTTTCTTACCGATAATCTTGTCCAGGATAATTCTTTTATTTTGTTTTTTTCGCAGGGGGGGATATTCAAATTTAATAAAAGTGAGGCTGGCCAACTATCGTTAATTGCTTGTTCGGCAATATTCATTGCAATTTCTCCAGCAAATTCAAAATTCTTCCATTTAAAGCTAGCAACACTTATAGCCATGGAGGGAACATTTTCTAAAGTGCCTTCCATAGCTGCAGCGACTGTGCCTGAACAAAAAATATCTGTTCCTAAATTGGGCCCGTGATTTATTCCAGATAGTACAAGATCAGGTTTATGATCTAAAAGTTCAGATAGTGCTAATTTGACACAATCTGCTGGCGTTCCGGAACATCCCCAAGCTTCAATTCCTTCTCCAAATAATTCATCAGCTTTTTCCACTCTTAATGGGGATTGTAAAGTAAGACCATGACCAGTAGCTGATCTTTCTTGGTCAGGACATACTACTTTTACCTTATGTCCTCTTTTTTGGGCTGATTTTGCTAAAGCTCTTATCCCTGCTGCGAAAACACCATCATCATTGCTAATTAATATATTTAACGGTTTCATTAATCAATAAATTTTATTTATGGACGATATTTAAGTAAGATAAAGCAATACTTATTTTTACTATATCAGTGAGTCAAATTGAATATTGTAGTTCTTACAAAAACAAAGCAAAATTTCTCAAATAATAATCTCCCTCTTTTTGGAATCAGTGACCATATTTTTAAAACTTTTGAAGATAGACCAAATTTATTAACTAAAAAGGAGGTTCGCATTCAAATCTTGGCTGATCTAGAACTCCCTAAAAATGGAGTAATCTGGGATGTAGGAGCCGGTTGTGGGTCAATTGGTTTAGAGGCATTAAAATTAAGGCCTAATCTAGATTTAATTTGTATAGATAAAAGGATTGGCTCAAAAGCATTGATACTAGAAAACTCAAAAAGACTTGGCGTTAAACCAAAATTTATTTTTGAGGAAGATATAAATAATACCTTAAATAAGAGAAATCTAAGTTCTTTTGAAAAACCCAATAGATTACTAATTGGAGGGTGTGATAAAGAGACTAAACTTCAAATTATTAATAAACTGGCTCAGGGTATGAGTATTGGAGATATTATCGTTATCCCAATAATTGACATTCAAATTATTAAAGAATTGAAAGAGGTATTAGAAGGTAAAAATTTCAAAACAAATTTAAATTTAATTCAGACATACAAAAGCTTAAGTATTGCTGCGGGATTGAGATTAGAACCAAATAATCCTGTTTTTTTATTAAAAGGGAAAAAATAAATTGAAATAATTGTTATTTGTTAGGTTTAGCTACATGGGGCAAACCCCAACCTAGTTTATTTCTTAAAACTTGGAAAAATTCATGATCTTCAAGTCTAATAAATTTTACTGAGTGTTTACTTTT
Organism: Prochlorococcus sp. AG-347-K16; assembly: GCA_003281405.1. Taxonomy (GTDB): domain Bacteria; phylum Cyanobacteriota; class Cyanobacteriia; order PCC-6307; family Cyanobiaceae; genus Prochlorococcus_A. Next base: position 4,048 of record QCCD01000026.1, read on the forward strand.
TCTTATTAAAACTCTATCTTCAGGCCAGACATAACAACCAGCATTTCCGTCAACAACCATTACCAACCTTTCAGGAGTTGCGGGGAAAACAGTTACTGGCTCTGAATCATTAAAAACCAATGCCCTAGATGCCAATGAATGTGGAGCAATTGGAGTTAATTGTACAACGGGACAATCAGGTGTAATTACTGGCCCTCCAGCACTTAACGAATATGCAGTAGAACCGGTTGGTGTAGATAAAATTACTCCATCAGCTGAGATATCCACGGGAGCATGTCGCCCTATAGAAATCTCAAAATGACACATACTTGTAAGAGGTTCTCTATGAAGAGCCATCTCATTAAGACAGAGAGACTCCCATCTCCTCTGATCATTTCTCATTACACTAATGATAAAGCAGGTTCTTTCTTCAATATCCCAATTTCCGACAATTATTTTATCTATAGCCTCATTTAGGTTAGATAAATAAGCTTCCGCAAGAAATCCTAAATGACCAGTATTTATTGTAAGAATTGGAATTTTAGCGGGTGCTGTTTGCCTTGCAGCAGAAAGCACAGTCCCATCTCCGCCAAGAACAATTGCAAATTCCATTGATGAATCAAACCCCTCAGGAACACAATTCGTATATCCCAAGGGACGAACATGTTGATCAGGATTTGCGAAACCAACCATCCCACCAGAGCTACTAACTCTTACAACTTCAAAATTAGATTTTTCCAATTTTTTTTGAACAGAAGTTGCAGTTTGAACAGCTAGTTCCTTTCCATCATTAACAATTAGCCCTGCTTTACGTACCAAACAAAAAATTAAAACTAGGACTATCTTAAACTAATTTGTTGGACAATCCTAATTTAAAATTTCAATTTTATTAGAACTGTTCTAAGAATCTAAGATCATTTGTATAAAATTTTCTAATGTCGTCGATCTGATGTCTCACCATACAGAATCTTTCTACTCCTAATCCTGCCGCAAAACCAGTCCATTTCTCAGAATCTATTCCTAATTTTTCTAAGACCTTTGGATCTACCATTCCGCAGCCCATTACTTCTAACCATTTTCCTTTCCACTGGACGTCTACTTCTGCTGAAGGTTCAGTAAATGGGAAATAACTAGCTCTAAATCTTACAGGTATATCTCCAAAAAAAGTCTTTAAAAATGTAAGAACTGTTCCTCTTAAATGACTAAAATTAATGTCTTGATCGATACATAAAACCTCAACCTGATTAAATACAGGGGAATGAGTAGCATCTACTGCATCTCTTCTATATACTCTCCCGGGAGCAATAATTCTTACTGGAGGAGGATTTTTCTCTAAGTATCTTATCTGAACAGGAGAAGTATGAGTCCTTAAAAGTCGATTTTCGTCTAGGTAGAATGTATCCTGCATATCTCTTGCGGGATGATTTTTAGGTATATTCAGAGACTCAAAATTATAAAAATCAGTTTCTATTTCAGGACCACTTTCAACTGAATATCCTAAACCACAAAAAATATCTATTATTTCATCTTGAGTTGAAATTAAAGGATGTTTTTTCCCAGGAGGTGTTCCAACAGAAGGGATAGTTACATCAATTTTTTCTGTTTTAATTTTTTTATCTAAGGCTTCACTATTTAGATTATTTTTTCTTTCAGTTATTAGTTCTTGCAAATTTATCTTTATTAAATTTGCCTTCTGGCCAATAATTGGTCTATCAGTAGCAGATAATTGACCCATAGTTTTCAAGATAATTGATAAATCACCTTTTTTTCCTAGCAAGGAAACTCTCAATTGATCCAATTCTTCATGAGTATTAGAATTATCTATATTATTTTTTGCTATTAGAGAAAGATTATTTAGTTTTTCCTCAATTTG
>QCCD01000027.1 GCA_003281405.1 Prochlorococcus sp. AG-347-K16
TTAGATCGGAAACTTGATTCTTTTTTATTGCATCAATTACTAGACAATCAATTATTTAAAAATTTACCGTATTTTTAGGATAAATATTATTTAATAATTTGATAAAATCTAATAAAATTTCTCTAATACTATAAGTAATATAAATTTTTTTTAGCCATAAACTATTTCATAAACTTCCTTCAAATTCTTTACTAGATTTTGTAATTAATCTGGGAGGATATTGAAAATCTTCAGGCATAGATAATACGATTGAATTTCTAGTCACATATAAAATTTGATTTATAATTATTAAACTAAGTACAATACTTTCTACTTTTATAATTTCTTTTATATTTTTCCCATAAAACTAAGAATTAGCGATACAATATTAAAATAAATATCTTTATTTTTGAAGTTCTAAACAAGATGGATTTATTGATTCCAAAATTTATTAATAAAATAATTTAGCCAAAACAAAAATTCAAATTACTTAAATTATGATTAACTATATACTCGAAATCAGATAAAAATGAATAGAAAACTTAGCTATAGTATATTGTCTTTTTTCTTGGTTTTGCTTTCAACTACTATTGGTATAGGAACTGCTGAAATCATATTAAGAGCTAAGAATTCGAGGATGGATAACTATGATATTGAAGTTTGGAAATACGCAAAAGATTTAAAAATTAAAAGTGATAATCCAATTTTAGATTATGAACATCGCAAAAATGTAAAAGGTACTTTTCAAAATATAGATTTCCGAATTAATGAAAGAGGTTTGAGAGGAGATAAGTTAAGAAATTCAGAAGCAAGGAGAATACTATTTCTTGGAGGCTCTATTACTTTAGGCTGGGGAGTAGATGAAGAAGATGTTGTCACAAATAGAATAGAAAAAATGTTCCTTGATAGTGGTAAAGATGTAGAAGTCTTAAATGGAGGAATGTTAAATTACAATACTAATCGCTATGTCACTAGATTCTTTGAAAGACTCATAGATTTAAAACCTACAGACATAGTAATAAATTATTTTTTAAGAGATGCAGAAGATTTAAAGCCAACAAAACCAAATTATTTACTTAGGAATAGTCAACTTGCTGTAACCGTATGGACAGCATTTAATAGAACAATTAACAGCAGAGGGCAAAATTCCATGGAAAAACATTATAGTTCAATATACAAAAAAAATAGCATTGGTTTTCAAACTATGGAGAGAAATTTAAAAAAATTATCTGATTATGCAAAATCTAATAATATAAGAATTTACATTGTTATGATCCCAGACATAAAAAATTTAATTGATTATAAATTCGACTATATTCATGCACAAATAGCAGAGATTGCTAAGGCTAATGATTATATTTTTTTAGATTCATTACCAAGATTTAGGGGTTTATCTTTTGAATCACTCTATGCAATGCCTGGAGATCCACACCCTAATTCCAAGGGACATAGGATCTTAGCAGAAACTGCTTTTCCAGTACTCTTAAATACGAACTAAAAGAGATTAAAATGATTTTTAGTTCAATTGATTTCTTATTATTTTTTATATCTTATTTTATATTTCATCTAATTACTCCAATTTCAAAAAGAAATGTCCTTATAATCATTGGAAGTACAATTTTTTATTCTTGGTGGTTACCTTATAATACTTGGGTCCCTTTTTTTCTAATCTTTACAGCCTTTATAGGTTATAGAAAATTAATTAAAGCGAGAGGGCAAAAAAGGTTTATCACTTTAATAATATCTCTAATCCTGATTTATTTCCCATTAATAATATTTAAATATTCAGGGTTTATTTATAATAGTTTTCTTGCTCCTTTTTTTAGACTTGAAGAAAGTTCATTTGATTTTGCAATCCCCTTAGGTATTTCATTTATAACTTTTACCCTTACATCATTTCTCGTTGATGTTTACAAAAATAAATATAAAGAGAAGGTTGATTTGGTAACTTTTTCTGCATACATACTTTATTTCCCTCAACTGATAGCGGGACCAATTTTGAGACCTAATGAATTAATTCCTCAACTCAAGAAAAAATTAAAGAGTAAAATAAGTTTAAATAAAATATCATTCCCAATACTTATTTTTACTATTGGTTGTTTAAAAAAATTCTTATTTGCGGATTATATATCTATTTTTGTTGAGAGAGTTTTTGATACAAATCTAATTAATAATAGTTTAGAAACTCTCTTAGCAATCTATGCATTTTCAGTTCAAATTTATTGTGATTTTAGTGGTTATACTGATATGGCTATTGGAGTATCTTTATTACTTGGTATAAATCTGCCTACAAATTTTCTAAGTCCTTATCAAGCGAGTTCGATTACAGATTTCTGGAAAAGGTGGCACATTACATTATCTAATTTTTTAAGAGATTATATTTATATTCCACTTGGAGGGAATAGAAAAGGATTATCTTTGCAAAGCAGAAATTTGATTTTCACAATGCTAATTGGGGGGTTATGGCATGGTGCTAGTTGGACATTTGTAATATGGGGTGGAATTCATGGGTTAGGATTGACAATATTAAGATTAAAAAAACATTTTTTGGGGAATGTCTTCAGATTACCCAGATTCTTATCAATATTAATAACGTTTAATTTTGTTTCTTTTGCTTGGATTTTTTTTAGAGCAAAAACTATTACTAGATCTTTTGAGATATTAAAACAGCTACTAGTTTTTGATTTATCAAGTTTCAGTCAGTTTTGTTCTGAAAATAGCTTTCCGATAATGCTAATTTCCTTTTTTCTCTTGACTCATAAATGGGATAAATGGGATTACTTAAAACAGATATCAAATAATTTACCTTCACGCTTTTTTATACCTTTATTGTTTGTTTTGTGGTTGATCATTATTTCTTTTGCCAGTTCAAGCTCTGGTGCTTTCATTTACTTTGATTTTTGATTTATATCTAATGACATTCTGATAATATTTTTTTCGAAATTGGGTTTATTAATACTAAATCTTGTTAGTGAAATTAATTATTTCTATAATTTTCTAAAAACTGCGACTTGAGATCCCCCTCCTATACTTGGTCCTTGAAATATAACCTCGAAAAAAACCAAAGGGTTAAATAATAAATCACAAATCATTAATAATTTTCTAAAAATTTTGTAATTATCCATTTTGAGAAAAATTCTACTTTTATAGTTTTTATGTATAAATTGATGATATCTTTGGGAATAAAGTAAGGATATCGTTTCCCTGAAATCATATGGTTCAATTTCTACCATTTCCAGGCAAAATCCATGTTGTTTTGCCAAGTATTCAAACGTTTTTTTAACATAACAACCAATATGATAAGGAGGTATGTCTCGGTAAGCATTATTTCTAAAATTGAACAAACTTTTTTTCTGATTAGGTACCCCAATAACCAATTCCCCGCATTTTTTTAAAAGATTATTTACGATATCAAAAAGTTTATTGGGATAGTCTAAATGTTCCAATACCTGATAAATAAAAATAAAATCAAAGGTCTCATCTTGTTGATCTAAGGCAAATTCTCTAATATCTTTTGCGAAACAGTCAATTCCAATTTTTTTAGTTTCTTTAACCCCATAGTCAGAATATTCCAAGCCAACAAGATTTTTACTTATTTTAAGTTTTGAGATTCTCTTAAGGAATGCTCCTTTACCACAGCCTATCTCTAATATCTTAGGATTAGACTTTGAATATTTTTTTAAGCGTTTGATTCCAATATCAAATTCCCACTTCCAATCAGGGTAGCCGAAAGCCATTTGATTTGGGAAAGCAAAATCATAAAATTCTTTGGTTCCTCCAACGAAAGGTTCTGAGAAGATAAAGCCGCAATTACTACATTCAACTATTTTGCAAGATTTTCTCAAAGACCACAATTTTGATATCAATATTTGTAATTTTTTTTGCCTATAACTTGGGTGGCGGGCTGAAAAATATATAGCGCTTCTTTGAGAACTAATCGCAGTTAAAGTTTTTGTTGATTTTGCTAAGCAAATGGGACAAAACATAATAAAACTATTTATAACATTCTTAGTTTATTAATAAAATTTTAATTAAATAATTATTATCATCCTGAATTGTTTAACTAAATGATATGGAATATAAATAATTCCTTATTTAGAAGCTTCAATATAAGTACTTAACCAAGGATGACTTCCATCAAAAGTAGGCACATCTCTTAGAATTAAGCAATCAGACTGCATAAATGCAGACAATTTAACCTCTCTGAAGCCAGCTTTTTTAAGGATATCCATCATACACTTGCCGCTGTAGCATGATAAATGAAATCTACCTTCTTTGTTATTAACAAAATTATGATTATTGCAAAAATCTATAATTTCTTGATTAGACTTTTCGAAAATTAAATATTCATCTTTAGAATAATTTTTATTAAATTTTTTATTGATAAATCTACATCGAGGAGTTGAAAGCAAATGGTATAGAAAATCTAGACTATTTAATTCATCGAAATTATCAAAGTCAAAATTTGAATATATTGGAGCAAAATAATCTAATTTATTTTGCTTTAGCTTGTTGATAACTAATTCCGCATCAGGCACTATTATTCTTATAACTCCCTTTGGCGACATACTTTTATATAAAGCATTCAAAAGTCTTATAGTGTCTTCTTTCCGAAAATGCTCGAGGCAATGAGATGTATAAATAACTTTTAAATTCTTAAATGGTATTGAATCAAGATGTTTATTAAGATCTAAAAACATCCTCCCAAATTTATCAATTTTTTTGTTTGAAAATCCATCTAAAAAATCTAGGCTTATAAAATTTTTTGATGTGAAGTATGGACCAGCCCCAATATTTAGTAATTCTCCTATCTGATATTCTTCATTATATTTTCCAAAATCAAAGGTTCTTGATTTAAGCCTAGTAGGCCATAAACTATGTTTAAATTTAGAAGGAAATAATTTATATAG
>QCCD01000028.1 GCA_003281405.1 Prochlorococcus sp. AG-347-K16
ATAGTAGTTGTGCATGCAGGAGTTTTAGCACTAAGACTAGGAATTAGTTTAGGTAGAAACTAAAATCTATTAGAAAATCTTAATTTATAAGGTAATAATATATTAGGCTGAATTTATTTATTCAGTAAGAATATCGAGTACTAAATTTGTCAAAATCTTTTTATAAAAATAGAAATTTTCACAAAAAATATTTAATGTCTTTATTCATAAAAAGACAACAGAAACAGGACTATTTTGTATCTTTAATTTTTTTAATTATAAAAATGTGCTTTTCCCTTTTAGCAATAATAAGCCTGATTAAACTTGGTTATAGCTCCAAAGTAAGGTTGACAAGATTAAGGGAAATTCAAGAATCCTTTTCATATGAAAAATATAGATTCAATGTTTTAACAAATAATTTTGATGATTTATTTTCTTCTGAAGGCGAGCAAAGATTTATGAAGGATCAGGATCAAATAATTTCTAGGGACATTATCAGAGTAATATGGCGTTGATAAGGATGATCAATAGTCATTCTACTTTTCATTTTTCAATTAACTGTTTTGCAAGTGAGTAAGAACATCAAGGGTTTAGTCCTAATCACAGGAACAACTTCAGGAGTTGGCTTAAATACTCTAAAACCTCTATTAAGATTTGGATGGGAAGTTATAGCTGTTAATCGATCAAATAAAAGAGCTATAAAAATAGCTGAGGAATTCTTGACAAAAGAAGAAGTTAAAAATGTTCACTTTATTGAAATAGATCTTTCTAATTTGGATGATGTGAGAAGAGGTTGCGATGAAATATTAGAAAGGTTCAAAAAACCAATAAATTCTCTTATTTGTAATGCAGCAGTTTATAAACCCAGACTAAAGAGACCTGAAAGGTCTCTTCAGGGCTTTGAAAATTCTATGGCAGTAAATCATTTTGGCCATTTTCTCATAATAAACCTTCTTATGGAAAATATTTTATCTTCAGAAAGAGAAATTGTTTTAAATGGAAAATCTACTTTATTCAAGCCAAGAATCACAGTATTAGGGACTGTTACGGCTAATTATTCTGAACTTGGAGGAAGAATCCCCATCCCTGCCCCTGCTGATTTGGGAGATTTGTCTGGATTCAAAAATGGTTTTTTATCTCCAATAAGTATGGCGAATGGAAAGAAATTCAAACCTGGTAAGGCTTATAAGGATAGTAAACTTTGCAATATGGTGACTGTTCAAGAATTATCGAAAAGATATCCTACAGAGAAAATTATTGTTAATTCTCTATATCCTGGATGTGTTGCTGATACAAAACTCTTTAGAGATACTCCTTGGTTATTTAGATTCCTTTTCCCGATATTTCAAAAATTCATAACAAAAGGATATGTTTCACAAAGATTGGCAGGAGAAAGGGTCGCTCAAGTGGCAACTTATAAAGAATTTGCTAAACCAGCAGTCCATTGGAGCTGGGGAAATCGTCAAAAAACTGGTAGAAAAGCTTTTTCTCAAAAGTTGTCAAAAAGAATAATTGATACGAAGACTTCCCAACAAACTTATGATCTAACAAGCCAATTGGTTGGATTAGATTAATATAGACTAATCAAATCCTAATAAATCAAAAATTTCTCTATCTTTAAGTGGATTGCCCTCCAAAGGTTCTACGTTTTCAAGCATATTTTTGGCAAGAGATAAATATTCATTCTGAACTTCAATAACATCTTCAGTTGGTTCCATTTCAAATATGGTACATTTTTTAAGTCTTGATCTTCTTATGGCGTCGACATCTTTAAAGTGGGCCATAGTTTTTAAACCTGTTCTTTCATTGAATTTATCTATTTGGTCTGTATCTTTAGATCTATTTGCGACTACCCCACCTAATCTGACTTTATAATTTTTTGCTTTTGCTTTGATTGCAGAAACTATTCTATTCATTGCAAATATTGAATCGAAGTCATTAGCAGTAACAATTAGACAGTAATTTGCATGTTGCAATGGAGCTGCGAATCCCCCGCAAACAACGTCTCCAAGGACATCAAAAATAACAACGTCAGTATCTTCTAATAAGTGATGTTCTTTTAATAGTTTAACTGTCTGACCAGTTACATATCCTCCGCACCCTGTCCCAGCAGGAGGACCTCCACTTTCGACGCACATTACGCCATTAAACCCTTCAAACATAAAATCGGTTGGCCTCAATTCTTCACTATGAAAATCAACCTCTTCGAGAATATCGATAACTGTAGGAACCATTTTGTGCGTCAAAGTGAAAGTGCTATCGTGTTTCGGATCACATCCAATTTGTAGAACTTTTTTACCAAGTTTTGAGAATGCAGCAGAAAGGTTTGATGATGTAGTTGATTTTCCGATGCCACCCTTCCCATACACGGCAATAACTAAAGCCCCTTCTTCAATATTTATTTTTGGATCTTGCTTTACTTGAACACTTCCTTCTCCATCAAGAGGCCTATTTATAGTACTTGTCATTTCAAGCTTAAAACACATTATTATTTATATTCTTACAGCGTAAATACACATGAAATATGTTTCTAAACAAATATGTATTTAATTGTATTAAAAGTGGGGAATTTGTTCTTATAACTGAATTTTTAAGATTAAATCTATTAAATTATGAGTGTAAATACTCATGACTTAATTATAATTTATTAGTACAAATTAACTGAAATAGGCTTTTGCGTCGTAGAGGGTCTCATCACTTATTTCTGGAATTCCTCTTAAGATTGCGTATTTTTCAGTATTCGTTTTAACTTTACCTCTTACAAAAAATGGAACTTTTGTTAATTCAGCTCTACCAGATTCAGTCCAGATAATTCCTTCTTTACTATTTTTTTCTCTTTTTTCGTCAGATTTTAAAAAGTCCTTTGTGCTTGTCGCTGTATGTCCTAAATGGCTTTGATGACCATCGACGAATTCAAAGTCATGTTTGAACATATCAATAAGATGCTCTTCTAACCCCATCATTAGGGGATGTACCCAGTCATCGAAAATCACATTTGCTCCTTCCCATCCCATTTGAGGGCTGTATCTCGCAGGAACATCTTGTACATGCATCGGAGTACTAATTACTGAGCATGGAATACCGAGTCTTTTTGCACTATGCCTTTCCATTTGGGTCCCTAAGACTAGTTCAGGGGCGGTTTTTTTTATGGCATCTTCTACTTCTAGATAATTGTTGGTTATCAGAGCTTCTAGATTTAGATCTTTTGAAGTAGCTCTTACTTGCCTAGCCATCTCCCTACTGTATGTACCAAGACCAACTACCTCAAAACCTAATTCCTCTTTGGCAATTTTTGCAGCTGCGATCGCATGTGTTCCATCACCAAAAATGAAAACCCTTTTGCCAGTTAAGTAATTAGAGTCTACTGACTTTGAGTACCAAGGAAGTTTTGACTTGTGTTCTAATTCTTCTTTATTAGTAAGAGGGAGATCCAACTTGTTATGAACTTCATTTATAAATTCAATTGTATTTTTTATTCCAATTGGAATAGTATTTGTATATTGCATTCCGAAGTTCCGTCTAAGCCATTCACATGTTGCTTCAGCAATTTCTTGATAAAGACAGATATTTATTTCAGCATCAATTAATCTTTTAATATCTTCTGGACTAGCACCTAATGGAGCAACAACGTTTGTATCTATTCCTTGTTCTGAGAGTATGCGTTGGATTTCAATAACATCATCCCTACATCTAAATCCTAGTAATGAAGGCCCCAATATATTGACTTTTGGTCTGCGCCCTAATTCCTTCCACCTCAGAGGACTTATTTTTTCTGAAGAACTTACTTTATCTTTTAAAAGAGTTCTTGTTAATTGATAAAAAGTTTCTGAAGCGCCCCAATTTTCTTTCTTGCTATAAGCAGGTAATTCAAGATTAACTATTGGCATATCAAACCCCATTCCTTTTGCAAGAGCTCCAGGTTGATCTTGAATTAGTTCTGCTGTACAACTTTCTCCAACTAAAAGAGTTTTTGGTTTAAATCTTTCTACAGCTTCCTTAATATTTTTCTTCACTAATTCAGCAGTATCGCCTCCGAGGTCTCTAGCCTGGAAAGTTGTATAGGTCACTGGAGGCCTTTTCCCCCTCCTCTCAATCATTGTAAAAAGAAGGTCTGCATATGTATCTCCTTGAGGTGCATGAAGAACATAATGGATATCTTTCATTGAAGAGGCAATTCTCATCGCTCCAACATGTGGTGGCCCTTCATATGTCCATAGAGTTAATTCCATATTCTTTTAATGAGTTACTAAAGTTTTTGTAGTTAAAATTTGATTCCTTCTTAAAGGTTTGGAGAATAGACCTGCTAAGTCTGCAGCTTGATCAATACCATGTATTGGACTGAATACCATTTCTATTGACCACTTAGTACTAATTCCTTCGGCCTCCAGTGGGTTAGCTAAACCCATTCCACAAACTACTAAGTCTGGATTAGATTCCCTTACTCGATCTAATTGTTTTTCTACATGTTGCCCTTCGACAATTTTTGTATTATCAGGTAATAAATTAATCTCCTCTTTCATTAAGTCTTTATTTAGGTAAGGAGTGCCTACCTCTATAAGATCCATTTCGCATTCATTATGCAAAAATCTTGCCAAAGATATCTCCAGTTGGGATTCAGGAAGAAGAAATAATCTTTTCCCCTTAAGTATTTCTTTGTGAGATTCAATAGCAAGTTTTGCTCTATTAATTAAAGGCGAAATAATTTCATGAACTTTAAGTTCACTAATGTTGAAAGCTTTCGCTGCAGCTAAAAACCATTCAGTACTTCCTTCGATACCAAGAGGAAATGGAGCCGAAATTATTTCACAACCACGATGTTTTAGGTCTCGAACGGTGTCACTTAAATAAGGCTGAGTTAATAAAACTTTTGTATTTTT
>QCCD01000029.1 GCA_003281405.1 Prochlorococcus sp. AG-347-K16
TATCAAATTGAAAATTAAAGTGAAGAAAAATCAATCTAAACTTGAAATTTTTAATTTTTGTCATAGATGATTAAAAATTGTTTAATTCGGTTTTCTCTATGCAAATATTTCTCAAACTTAATACTAATCAAATAGGGTTAGCCTAGTTAAAAAAAATTAAATGACAGAAGAAAAAAAGGATTCAAAAAAATGTTCTGGAAAGAAAAACATTATGTTTGCCTATGGTTTTATACAACTTGGTTCAAGTTTCGTATCGGCAATAGCTTTAGCTGCAATCGCTTTTGGATTCTGTTCAGTAAAAAAGGAATCTAAACTTTTTAATAAATGTGTTGCAGAAATAATTGAAGATGGTGGCACCAATTCTGAGGCCGTAAGGTATTGCAATGGGGGCAATTAAACCCCCTCTCAGATTAATTAAATGGATTCAACTTGTGACTTGATTATTGATTCTTTAAAAGAAGAGCCAATTGGAGAAACTTATCATTTTATTTGGTTCATAACAGATATTGGCATTGTTGCCCTATTTAAAAGAGAGGAAAACTTTGAAACTTATAGTTCGAATGTTGAAATTGAGGCAAATAAAATTGCTTTAGACATAACTAAAGAAGAAAAAGAGTACCTCAAAATAAAAGAGAGACAGCTTTTCTTGTTTTATTCATAATCTAGGATTTAGTTCTTGATTTAGTAAGATGGCTCAAGGTTAACGGCCGGCTCAATAATATTGTTTTCGCTAATTAATTCGTAGGTTAGCTCTTTATTTAGGGCATTTATATAAGATGTATAAAGTTTTCCCCAAACAAATTCAAATTCATCTTTACTTAAATTCTTGAAAAGAATTTCTCCTTTGAAGTAAATGTGATAAGAATCATTCATCATGGAAAATTAATCTTATCCTTTTTAACGCAGTGAGATATGTATGTAGTATTAGGTGCTACTAAAAAGATATTTATATTTGGAATTCAAATACTTTTAGACTATCCTTGTATTCATTTTTTGTTTTTTGAATAATCCGACTGTCTCATCAAGATCCATACACGGCTGAATACTTATATCCATTAACCTTCTCCAGGGATGCCATTGCTTCCAAATTGTCTCAAGAGAATCTGCACTTACTACAGAATGTCCAATCCCATTTTGAACCATAAAAATCCAAGAATGAACCTCATAGTTTTCAGGTCTGTTTTGGGGACCACCTGATTCATACCAATTAATTAGCATTTCTGCCCCTTCTTCTTGATCCTCGCCATCAGTAAATTCGTAGGAAATCAAATACCTTTGCATATAGATTATTGTTAAAATCTCTAAACTATTTTAACTCTAGATTTCGATATTGCCTCCTAATTTAATTAATGCTATGAAGTTTATAGAAGTGATTGTTTTAAATGACCGAAAGATTTGGGAAATTTAAAAAGAATATTTTGACTAATTTATCTTTTATAAATAAGACAATCTTGAAGTATTTTCAAAACCATGATCTCTTCGTATAGCTCAAGTTAACAGATAAAATTTGATACTTTTTAAAATACCCTAAATTAGTTACCATATTTGTACGGTAAAGATACCAATGATAAATAAAAAGGACAGTAGTGATCCAATTGATAATTTAGAGTATGAAAAAGTTCTAGAAGAAGAAATAATTAATTCATATGAAAGTAAATTTCTGAAAGATACTGAACCAGACAAAAAAAATACTAAATTTTACAGACTTAAAAGAAGTCCATTAGAAATAGTAAATAGGATATTTTTCTTTTTCTTTATTGGAAGTTTTCTTTTCTCTTTGTTTTTAGCTTATTCAGAAAGTAAGTTGTGGTTCATACTTTATGTAATAAGTGCATTGTCATGTGTTTTCTATACTCCTAATAGAAAGGCACTTAAAGAATTAATAGCAGCTTGGCCAAATATAGAGGATCTCATTAAAGGGAGGAGTATGTGGAGAAAAGGCAAGTAAATAGATTATGAAACCGTTAAGTTCATTTAAAAAATGGTTATTAAATATCCTCGTACCATACATAGAGGGCACCAATAAGAAAAAAGAGGATAAAAAATGAGTCTGATACAGCTTGGAATTATTATTGAAATATTTTTGTTTGTGGGAGTTTTTTTATGGGTTAGGAAACTAAATAGTAAACAAAGTAGGCAACCATCTTTATCAAAAAAAACAATAAAAAATCTCAAATTTTAGAATTTTGATCACAAAATAAGGAATCTTTATAAAGAGATAAATTTATGGGAAAATTCTTTACTTTTTTTCTCTCACTTTGTGTATGAAATCGGTTAGAACATCTATATCGTTTTAAAAAATATGGTTTCCTCCATTCAAGGTCTTGCACCAATAACTAATCCATTAAATAGTGTCTTAATAGAAAAGAAACTAATAAATGTTGATCAAAAGTTCCTTCAACTTGTTTCTCTAGCAGAAGGGTTACCTCGTACAGAAGTCATAGAAAGTGGAAGGAATTACTGGAGAGGTGTTTGTAGAAGCTTGATTTTTAGATTTCCTGATGACCTGGAAATTTTAAAGCTTGATGTAAGAAGTTATGTTGATAGGTCTAAAGGAATAATTCAAATAAGATCTGCAGCAAGATTAGGGCAATCAGATTTAGGTGTAAATCTTAGAAGAGTGGAATACTTGTTTAATCAATTAGAGAAATTTTAATTAATCTGTTTTTTATAAATTTAAGGTTCTTTTTACTAAATAGTTGTGCTTTAATTCATAAGAATATTTGAATTGCCATGGTAAAGATAATCTTAGTTGGAATTATTGTCGCGCTTGTATATTCTCAACCTGACCTTCGTCTTACCGTCGCTGATTGGTTAAAAGCAGCTTCTGATTTTCTTATTGAGTCAGTACAAGTAAAACCTTGAGTTAATTTTAATAAAGAATTAAATAAGACCTGAGACAGTAATCATTTGTTTAATGCATAAAGCTACGAAAATAAATATTATTATCCTGCTTAATATGTATTTCACTTATACAAATAAATAGTTTTAGGAACATATTAGGAAATTTTTTTGAAATTTTTGAATAGTTAACGATAATAAGGGATATGAAGCTTCGATTATTTGAGTTCTATTTTATTAAAGACTATTTAAGGCCTTGGTTTGGTCTTATTTATTCTTTATTCTTTCTGTTTTTTTTAGGTGCAATTGGCTATCGAATAACAGAGGGATGGGAATGGAGTGATTGCTTATGGATGGTTCTAATCACAATAACCACTATTGGTTTTGGAGAAGTTCAACCTTTAAGTCCTGAAGGCAGGATAGTAACTGTTTTAGTAATCGTTGGCGGATTGATCTTTATTCAATTTACCTTTCAAAAAGCTGTTAGATTATTCGAATCCGGCTATTTTCAAAGAGTAAACGAATTACGTTTTAAAAGACTTCTTAGAAAAATGGAAAATCATGTAATTTTGTGCGGATATGGGAGGGTAGGTCAGGAAATATCTAACCAAATAAAAACGCAAAATATTCCAATTATTGTTGTTGAGAGTGATGAAGATAGAAAAAAGATTGCGGAAGAAAATGGTTTAGAAGTACTTTGTGCTGACGCCACTCTTGATGAGACGTTAAAACTGGCAGGATTAGAAAAATGCAAAAGTTTGGTTGTTACCTTGCCTAATGATGCTGCAAATTTATATGTGGTTTTAAGCGCTAAAGGAATAAGAAGTTCTATAAGAGTAATTGCAAGAGCTGGAACTGAAGAAGCTGCAAGTAAATTGAGATTAGCTGGAGCAAGTATAGTCGTAAGCCCTTATATAGCTGCAGGAAGAGCAATGGCATCAATGGCTTTAAGACCAATAGCTATCGACTTCCTTGATCTGCTTGCAGGAAGTGAATGTGAAATTGAAGAATTTGAATTAAGTAATGATATTAGTCTTTTTGAAACTGCAGAGAAGAGATCACTTTCTGAACTTGGAATAGGTAAAAAGAGTGGAGCAAAAATATTAGCCATTAAAGAAAATGAAAAGTTGTTCACTAATCCTGGAGGGAATTTCATACTTCAACCAGGTCAGGTATTAATAGCATTTGGTAGTAAAGAACAGCTAAATATCTTGAACGGTTTGTTGGGCAATCTTGTAGTAGCAGTAGAACTATTAAAATAAATAGAACGAGATTCAGAATTAATTGCTAAATTGATTTTGGGTGGAATAAATCAAATGAAAATATTTAAATTTCTATTTGTAATTCCTGTAATAACTTTAATAATTATTTTTCAAACCTCTTTGCATAATAGATATCTAATGGCTTCTGATATCAGAAATGGAGAAACAATTTTTAGAAATGTTTGTGCAGGCTGCCATGTAAGAGGTGGATCAGTAGTTCTTAAAGGATCCAAATCATTAAAACTTTCCGACCTTGAAAAAAGAGGAATAGCAGATGTAAATTCAATAACAATAATTGCTAATGATGGGATTGGTTTTATGAAGGGTTATAAAAATAAATTAAAGGAAGGTGAGGATAAGGTTCTTGCACAATGGATTATTCAAAATGCAGAAAACGGTTGGGAGTAAATGAAAAGCGTACTTCTTGCATCTTTTTTATTTCTATTAGCTGAATTTTCTTTTG
>QCCD01000030.1 GCA_003281405.1 Prochlorococcus sp. AG-347-K16
TATTTTCTGTAGTTTTGTAGGATTGCTTTATATTTCTGAGTCTATTTGATAAAAAATCAACTTCCATTAATAAGTTGTTTGTAAGTGATTGTGATTCCTTCATGTTTTTATAGCGGCGATGTTTCAATAAAAGAAGGGGCAACACTGACTGTTTGGGTTCCAATTGGAGCTATTAATAACTCGGATGATCTTAATTTAGAAATTAATCTTGTTGATGTTACGCGTGTAGAACCGATTAATTCTCCAATCCTTTCGTGCGTTAACCTAAAGGGTAACTCGCACCATTGACCACATCTTCTACCTAGACGATTTACTAGTATTGAAAACAAGGCTTGTAATCGTTGTTCTGCATTGCCTAAGTGTCTTATCCTAAGGAGTTGCAAAGTCCATTCATTTACTGCATCAAAACCAATATTCTGATCAATATTTACATTGCTATGAAAAGACAAATCTGTTAACGCTTCAACACAGACGCCTTCGCTACATAAAAGGTCCGTTCTTAGTTGATCACCTGATTGTAAAAATGCAAGTGTCATTCCTTCAGTTTCTTCACAAGGACAATAAACCCTAGCAATTCCACTTTCAACTTCTAGGCAGGTCCCTTTTGGTCTTGATGAAGGATCAATTAATACGGATTGTCCAGTTATTATCCTTACTAATTTTGACGGAGATTCTCCATAACTATGGAAATTCATTAATTAAAATATGATAATGAGAATTATTATCAATTATGCACTATAAATTCACTTATTGCAATAGATTCTCATTATCATATTTATTCTGAAGCTTTTCTTTACATACTATTTAGCAATATAATTTAGATAGAATTGCTAAAAATTTTATTTTAGATGGGCGTAAATAGAGTTTGTTTTAATTGTGGAAGTTCTTCATTCGTCTCAGATCGATCTTTAGGAGGTAAGATTGTATGTTCTAAATGTGGATCTTCTTCATTTAAAAATAAATCCTCTTCATTTTTAAAAAGTAAATATTTAGTATTTCTAGCTATTGCGATAGCTATTTTCATAATTGTTATTTAATTAATCTTTCTATATTCCAAATTCCATTATTATTTGTTACCTCTACTTGAATACCATATAAATTATTAAGATTTTCACTATTTATAACCTCATTTTGATCTCCATCGGCGATTATTTTGCCATCTTTTATCATTATCACCCGGTCATAAATTTTTGTTATCGTTGAAATATCATGAGTGACGCATAAAATTTTAGTATTTAATTTTGATAATTCATTAACCTTATCAATTACAAAAAACTTTGATTTATAATCTAAATTTGCAATTGGTTCATCTAGGATTAAGATTTTTGGTTTTTTGATTAATGCCCTAGCAATGAGAGAAATTTGTTTCTCTCCATCTGACAAATAGGAAAAATTCTTTTTAGATAAATTAGATATATTCATTTTCTTCATTATTTTTTCCACCTTATTAGAATCTTTTTCAGATTTATTTTGTACGTAACAATATCTTCCATATAGTCCACTTAAAATTAAATCAAAAACTTGTAAATTTGGATTTATTCTATTTTTTATATCATTATTTACGGTACTTATTTTTTTTCTTAGTTCCCATAAATTTATAAGTTCTTTGTCAAATATCTTCAGTTTCGATTCATTGGCTTCTATCGGGTATATGTTTCTATTAATTATTTCAATTAAGGACGATTTACCTGAACCATTTGGCCCAATTAATATTACATTCTCTGAATACGCTATTTTTAAATTTAAATCTTTAATTACTCTAAAGCCATTTTTAAAACAATTTATATTTTTTGCGTCAAACCAAAATGTATTCAAGACTAAAATTTATTACTCCAAAATATAATCAATTGAATTGAGCTTAAAATAAAAATAAAAAGATATAGCCAATTCAACCATGAAGGTCTATCTACTTTCTTCATAAATTATATTATTAACATAAAAAAAATAAGCGGAGCAGCAAATCTTACAAATGTTTTTCTAATGATATCTATATTATTTGCGATTTCTAATTTCTTTATCTCAGGAGGATATTTTAATATCACTTTGTCATATACATCAAGATTATGGGAATTAACATGATTTTTCCATGGTTCATCTTTATCTTCAGACTTTTTGTACCATTTCCAAAAATAATTTATTATTCTATCTTCTCCCAATAATTTTATTTCATCCTTACTTATAAATCCCATATTGTGGTTGTATGTTTGTGTTTTTAAAATCATATAATCCTCATCGAATATCTTATAAAAAATCTTTCTTTGATTCTCTTTAAACAATATGAGGTTATTAAGTATTTTATTTTTTAAAAATTTTCTGTAATGTCTCACTATTACTCTTGCATTGTTATTTCCTAGTGGAATATGATCTAAGACTTGTAAATATCTTGCTGCAGAGGGATCACCTTTATAAATTAATATTCTTCCTGGTGGTATGTATTTTATCCGGATAAATTCTTTTGTAGGCTCATTCTTGTAGTAATAAATACTTTCAATGTATTGAGGAGTTACATTAATTTTTTGGTTAAAACTAACTAGAACGTTTTTATTAACATCTTTATCAGGGATTGTATCGCCATGAACCCAAAAAAGATGAAGGATATCTAAGTGATTTTCAATTATTCTTGACCAATCACATTTGAAGTCAACTAATACCTCTTCATATACATAATCCTTATGCGTAAACCCATTTTCATATAATTCGTAATTACTTATTGGTGCATCTTCACTTATATTGTTTAAATCAGTGTCAGATTTTTTAGAAAAATGTACAAAAATATATCCATTCTTTTCTAAAGCTTTGTATTGAGATAAGTGAATTCTTTTGGCGTAGTTATCGTAGTTATTATCTACTATATGTCTGCATGTTATTCTATCGAGATTTTGGCAACTTCCACCAGACGAAAATTTAGCTCCATGATAGGGACAGGTTATTACTCCATCTGATAATGTTCCTTCAAAAAAAGAGGCCCCCCTATGCGGACAAATATTTTTAATACACCTAACGTGCTCATTTTCATCTCTATAAAGAACAAGAGGCTCATCATAGAGTGAAAAATACAATAGCTTATTCTTTTTTAGTTCTTTCGTAGGACATATAGCATACCAACCAAATAAACCTATTTTTAATTCATTTTGATTTTCTCTAATATCAAACGAGTCAATTTTTACTACCGTTCCTTTTTTAAATGGTTTAAGAACGGTATTTAAGTCTTTTGATTTAAAAAAATTAATTTGTCTGTTTTCCATAAATTAATTTCTTTTTTAATTGACTGTTTATCTTTCGGAACTATAACCCAAGTAAATAATCAATTTCTTATAAAAAGAAAATTCTCTATTATTTGTAGCAATAATTATGTAGTTATTGAAAAATATTGATTCCCTGTCGTATTTATGTATCTTTGTTTCATGTTTTTTGTATCTTTTGTGATTCTTTCAAATTTTTTATGTAATCAATAGCATCATCAATATTTTTGTGGAAATTACACTGGCCTAAATAACAACCTATAAATCTTAAGAATTTTCTCTTGCCACCGCTAATCTCATATCTATGTATTGTTCCCCCATCTATAGGAGCGTATATAAGTTCTGGTAAAGCCATATTTAATTTGTATTTAATACTTAATTAAACAAAAATTCATGTTTAAATACATTTCCATAGCTCAATTCATATATTTAATAATTAATTTACTTATTTTTAGATAATTATTTATTGAATACCCAAGTATTATTTGTTATCTATTAATTATTAATAGGGATTTTTATTGTGCCAAAAGCATTTAGGCGTTTTTTAAAAAAACTACCAAAAAAAATTCAAACTTTAAAGTACTCATTTAGAGAGTTTTTATCTTCAAAAATATGAAATAGCTGTTATGTACAACAATTTTTTAATTTCTATATTTTTAATAAAACTTAGTCCGCAAAGTTAAATTCTAAATTATATTAATTCTGCAATTTATGAAAAATTATGATCAAAAGAGTTTTTACGATATTCATTTTAACTTTGCTTCTTCTATTTAAT
>QCCD01000031.1 GCA_003281405.1 Prochlorococcus sp. AG-347-K16
GAAATAATTAATAATAATAATGAACTTATAAGCTTAAAAAAAGCGTTAGAAGACCTAGAAACAGAATCTGAACCTCATAATAAATTCTAATTTTTGAAAAACCCTTCCAAAAGTGTCTCAAACCAACAATTTTCTTTTTAAATCTTTAAATAATGAGCAACTTCAAGCAGTAAAACATGTTTATGGGCCACTATTAGTTGTGGCAGGTGCAGGTAGCGGAAAAACTAAGGCTCTTACACATAGAATTGCAAATCTTATTGAAAATAACTCTATAGATCCCTATAACATTTTAGCAGTCACTTTTACTAACAAAGCTGCTAAAGAAATGAAAGCAAGATTAGAGGTTCTTCTAGCCCAAGAATTAGCTTTAAATCAATTTGGTCAGCCTTGGACAACTCTCAAAGAAATTGATCAAAATCAATTAAGAACAAACGTTCACCAAGAGCGGCTTCAGAACCTTTGGATCGGTACTTTCCATTCTTTATTTTCAAGATTGCTGAGGTACGATATTGAAAAATATACTGATCCAGAAGGGCTAAAATGGACAAGACAATTTTCAATTTATGATGAAACAGATTCCCAAACATTAGTCAAAGAAATTATCAGTCAGGATATGAATCTTGACCCTAAAAGATATGATCCCAAAAAGATTAAAAAATTAATAAGTAACGCTAAAAATCAATGCCTAACTTCAAATGATCTTTTAGAAAAAGCAGATAATAATTTTGATAAAACAGTTGCAGAAGCCTATAAGAGATATAGAATTTCTCTATCAAAAAATAATTCTTTAGACTTTGATGATCTACTACTTTTGCCCGTTTTCTTATTGAGGCAAAATGATATAGTCAGAGATTACTGGCACAAAAGATTTAAACATATTTTGGTTGACGAATATCAAGATACAAATAGGACACAATATGAACTTATAAAATTAATTACTGCTGGAAATACTGAACCAAAAAAATTCTTTAGTTGGGAAGATCGGTCAATTTTTGTAGTTGGGGATGCTGATCAAAGTATTTATAGTTTCAGAGCAGCTGACTTCAGAATTTTAATTGGCTTTCAAGAAGATTTTAAAACTTCAATCAACGACGATACAAAATCATCTTTAATTAAATTAGAAGAAAATTATAGGTCATCTTCTAATATCCTTGATGCTGCAAACTCACTAATTGAAAACAACTCTGAAAGAATTGACAAAGTTTTAAAGGCTACTAAAGAAAAAGGGGAGCTTTTAACTTTACTCAGCTGTGATGATGAAATTTCCGAAGCAGAAGCAATTACTAATAAAATAAAATCACTCAATAACCTTAATCAAAACCCAATTTGGAAAAATTTTGCAATTTTATATCGAACGAGAGCTCAGTCAAGAGTATTAGAAGAGTCTCTTGTAAGGTGGCGCATTCCTTATACAATTTTTGGAGGATTGCGTTTTTATGATAGAAGAGAAATTAAAGATGCAATAGCATATCTAAAAGTTCTGGTTAATTCTTCAGATAACGTTAGTCTTTTACGAATCATAAATGTTCCTAGAAGAGGGATTGGTAAGACTACTATTCAAAAACTTAATGAATTATCTAATAGGTTAAATATCCCATTATGGGAGGTTCTTAATGATAAGCAAAGTCTTGAAGAAACAATAGGCCGATCATCAAAAGGAATTAACAAATTTACTGAAGTTATGAATGATCTACTTTGCTATCTTGAAAATTCAGGACCTGCTCAACTGTTACAACTAATCTTAGAAAAAAGTGGTTATTTAAGTGACTTGCTCTCTAGTGGGACTGAAGAAGCTGAAGATAGAAGAAATAACTTACAAGAACTAATTAATGCAGCTACTCAATATGAAGAAGAAACAGAAAGTGGAGATGTAGAAGGATTTCTGTCTACAGCAGCTTTAACAACTGATAATGATACGAAGAAAAATAATCCCAACTCTGTAACTCTCATGACTCTACATAATAGTAAAGGTTTAGAATTTCAAAATGTTTTTATCACTGGACTTGAACAAGGTCTTTTCCCTAGCCATAGATCAGTAGATACTCCCTCACTTCTTGAAGAGGAAAGAAGATTATGCTATGTAGGTATTACTAGAGCTAAAGAAAGAGTTTTCTTAAGTCATGCCAGAGAAAGAAGATTATGGGGTGGAATGCGTGAAGCAACAATTCCTTCAATATTTCTTTCAGAAATACCTGAAGATTTAATGGACGGCGAATTACCACAAACTGGTGGTGCTTCAATTAGAAGAGATTGGCATCTTGATCGTTTAACTAGAGTTGATCGAAACAATCCAAATGAATTTGTTAACAAACCAATAAATGCAGTAAGGAAATTATATTCAGGTCCCAGCAAAGGGAAAAGCTGGATAGTTGGAGATAAGCTAATTCACTCAAAGTTTGGGAAAGGTGAAATTATACATATTTTTGGGAGTGGGGAAAAAATATCTTTAGCAGTAAAATTTGGTGATAAGGGAAGTAAAATTCTAGACCCTAGGTTAGCTCCAATTCGTTATGTAAGTTAAAACTCATGAACGATATCTCTGATTACATCCAAGGGGAATTAATCAAAACTCCATTTAATCTATATGACCTAGTTGCTAGATACATAGAATCTAATAAAAATACTAAAGTAGCTTTTGTTGGCGGTTATTTAAGAGATTTATTAATTAGTAAATTCCACAAAAAATCGTTTTCTAAACCTGTAGATATTGATCTTGTTATAGAAGGATCCTCTATTTCTCTTGCAAAATTTATAAAAAAAAATATTGTAAATGTAGATTTATGTTTAATCAAGGAATTTAATTTATACAACACTGTAGAAATA
This sequence comes from Prochlorococcus sp. AG-347-K16, assembly GCA_003281405.1. Lineage (GTDB taxonomy): Bacteria > Cyanobacteriota > Cyanobacteriia > PCC-6307 > Cyanobiaceae > Prochlorococcus_A. The sequence continues at coordinate 2,824 of QCCD01000031.1, forward strand.
AATATTAATGACTATAAAATTGATATTGCTTCTGCAAGAAAAGAAATTTATTCTGCTCCAGGCTTAAATCCCACAGTAAATAACAGTACTATTGAGGAGGACCTTATGAGGAGAGATTTCACTATAAATTCAATAGCCTTCGAGGTCTCTACAAGGCAAATTTATGATCTTTATGGAGGAATTTCTGATATTAAAAGTAAAAGATTGAATTTACTTCACAGTAATAGTATTTCAGATGATCCAAGTAGATTAATTAGATGTGCAAAATATGCTTCAAGGTTAGCTTTTAATATTTCAAAAAATTCCCTCAAACAATCTCAAGAAACAGTTAGAAAATGGCCATGGAAAAGTTCAGAAACTCATCAGAAAATGATTTACCCTCCTGCACTAGGCATACGAATAAGGATGGAACTAGCTGAAATATGCAAACACGATAATTTGACTAATGTAATTTCGATAATTCATAAATGGGAAATTATCTCAATCTTAAATGAAAATATTAAAGTCGATAAAAGGTTTTTAAGAGGACTT
>QCCD01000032.1 GCA_003281405.1 Prochlorococcus sp. AG-347-K16
ATTTCATTATTCATTAAATTTTTAATTGATTTTATTTCCCATAGCCTTTTGAGATTAAAAATCTCATTTGTTTGTTCCGGAGGGATCCATGTATATTTACCTCCAATAATTCTTGGAATTATTGTAATTTTTATATCTGTTATTAGATCCTCTTTTATAAATGCATTTATAAGTTTTGTACCTCCTAAAAGAGCTAGATCATTTATCCCTTGTTTTTTAAGTGAAATTAAAGTTTTACTCCATGAATCTTCGAAAAAGAGTTGTTTCTCGAAGTCATTATTCGACGAATTATCAACTTTACACGAGCTTATTAGCCATCTTCTAATTGGTTGACGAAAGTATTTCCAATTACTGTTAAATTTTTTGCTATTTGAAGCAACTATAGAAATTGGTTGGCTTTTTGATATATTTACTTCGTCATTACCATTGAGATTTTTAATTAGGTAAGTTGATTGATGAGCTATTAAAGTACCTAAACCAAAAATGGTGGCGTCAACCATTGATAAGTTTTGGTTTAACATTTTTTTATCTTCTTCGCTTCCAAGATGAGATTCTCCACCTCCAGGAAATGCAATTCTCCCATCAAGACTAGATGCTATAACAATTATTACTCTTGGGATACTCAAGTTTGTGAGACTAAACTATTTTCAAGTTTCAACTTCAATGAATTGGTTAGCTTTTGATCAACATAAATTTCTGCAGCATTATTTGGGCTCTCTTGGAGTCTTATTTTGTGTAATGTTGCACCAAGTTCATTTATTGGATTTTTAAGAATATCAGAAATATATAAAGCTATATTTTCAGCAGTTGGCACACAATGCTGGAAAAATTCGATGTCTTTATTTAGAAAAGTGTGATCTAGTTGTTCAACAACCAAATCATTAATTATCTCCTGGAGCGAAGATAAGTCGCAAACCATTCCCGTTCTTTTATCAATTTCTCCTTTTACAGTTATATCGACAAGATAGTTATGACCATGTCCATTAACTCTGGCACATTTCCCATAGATTTTTTTATTTTCATCAAAGGAAATCTCTTCTTTTGCAAGTCTATGAGCGGCTGCAAAATGAGTTTGTACTGTTAAAAATGCTTCCATGTTTTTTCCAAAATAATCTGCCCATAAATTTGGGTTTTCATAAAGCCTTAGACTTGTAAGAGGTAAATCATCCTTTAGACGACTCCAAATAACCTTTACTAACGCTTCAGTTGTGGGAAGTATACCTTCTTGATTATCAACATTAAATTCAGGCCAGACATCATTTAAAAAACGAAAATCTAATTGTCCAGTAACCTTATCTTTAATAGAGTGTTTTACATCAGAGAGATTAAGTACCATTCCATCAGAGTTTAGTTCTCCACCCATTGAAACAATAAGTTCATAATTATGACCATGACCTGGTGCAATACTGCAATTTCCAAAAAGAGATAAATTTTCTTTTGAGGTTTTTTCAGGAAGCCAATAACGGTGACTAGAACTAAAGCAGGCACGTCGAGTTATGACGCATTCACGTCCTTTTCCATGTAATGGTTTGGATTGTGTAGAAGTCATACCTTTCTGCGATAATACTATCTTAAGGTTTTAAATACGCTTTTGTCTTTATGGAACAATCCATTATCAAAAAAACAGTTCATACTTTAAAGGGCAGAAACATATTTTTAATAGGAATGATGGGTTCTGGTAAGTCACAAACTGGTTTGAAGCTGGCTGAATTATTGAAGTATAAATATATTGATTTAGATTCGTTAATAGAGAAGTTGGCAAAAAAATCTATCAATCAAATTTTTAATGATGAAGGAGAAAATAATTTCCGTGAATTAGAAGCAAGCTGCCTTAAAGAAACTATCAAAATTCCTTCATTAGTAATCTCTACTGGGGGAGGAATAGTCACCAAATCAGAAAATTGGGGAATCTTAAGGCAGGGAATAATTACTTGGATAGATCTCGACAAAGATATAGCAATTGAAAGATTGAAAAATGAAATTAAAAAAAGACCACTTCTTAAGGGAAAGAATCTAAATGATTTATATATGAGCATTTTTCAATCTAGAGAAAATTTGTATTCTCAAGCAGATTTAAGAATTCAAGTAAAAAGGGAAAATATTGAAGAAGTCGCTATGAAAATAATTAATGCAATTCATAAAGAAATAATTAGTTAATCTGGTTCAATTCTTACTGCAAACCATTTGATAACGTATCCTAATTTTATTTCTAATTCATAAGTACTTTCTAATAATTCTTCAAAAAATTCCTGATCAGGATCTTCTATATTTTGATATATTGTTTGTGTTTCTGTCTTACTGAGCCAATTCTTCAACCATAAAATTGCTTCTTGCTTTGATACAATTTTTTCTTTTGAATCTGGCTCTAATAATACATAATGATCTGATGCTCTTATTAGTGGATTTGACATAATGAAGATTCTTCTTGGATTAATTCTTTGCTTGATTTTTCAAGGAATTTTTTTAGAAAGTTCTTTTGCTTTTGTAGATTCTAATGTACGAGAGTTTTTGGAAAATCGTGTAAAGCAATGGCCAGAATTATATTTACCAAATTTTAAATTGTCGGATACTTCTGAAGATTTAATTTATCCTAAATGGTTCGAGGGGAATTGGCTTGTTACTTCTCAAAATATAATTAATGATTCAGAAGAGCCAGTTATTTATAAAGTAAATTTCTTTAAGAATGATTCAGATTTAGTTGTTGGTAATCGTGCAAAAAATTCTGAATCTATTGGAAAAGCAATATTTGGTGATACCTTAATCAAGGTTGTAAATGATCCTCAATCTATTAATAATCAAATTACTTATTTAAAAGATGATTTTTATATCGATTCAAGAATTACAGGGAGAAATCAGATCCAAGATGATGATATTTTTTTCGCAGATGAGCTAGTTATACAAACTGCACATAAGCCAGGTGCTTCAAGGATTAATCAGGTAGAGACTATTAGTAAATTTCAAAAATGTTCCGAAGAAATATTGGAATTGCATAATTCAATCAAACCATCAATTTGTGGAGTGCAATATGTTGCTTCTTATGGTTCAAAAGTTGGTGATCCTTCTATTCATGCTATCAAAACAAATAAATATAAATTGAAGTTTGAATTTATTGAGAATTAGCACTAAAAAGATATTCTTCTAAGTTGTTCCTCCAAATGAAAAGATTTTCTAAATAAGGGTTATTTATGTATTCTTGGCTCCCCTCTCCTGAAAGAATTGGTCCTGCAGACTTTGGAAATTTAATAAGGGATAATTGAGCAGCAA
>QCCD01000033.1 GCA_003281405.1 Prochlorococcus sp. AG-347-K16
GTATCGTACGGTTCTTACCCAAAAAAAACAATACGGATACGGAAACTCTTCGTTTAGTTTATAATAAGTTCAATATTTATAACAACTATGCCAATAAGACAAGACGATAATCAACCTAATAAAAGATTTGGAATTGTAAATATTATATTGATAGGAGTTGGAGCATTACTTTTATTTAGCAGCCTTTTCCCCAATCAAAATATGCAAATACCGAGAGTTCCTTACTCTTTATTTATTGATCAGGTTAATGATGGTGAAGTGAAAAGAGCTTATATAACCCAAGAACAAATTAGATATGAGCTTAATGGAGCTGAAGAAGGTGCCCCCTCTGTTTTAGCAACAACCCCAATTTTTGATATGGATTTACCACAGAGATTGGAAAGCAAAGGTGTAGAGTTTGCAGCTGCGCCTCCAAAAAAACCTAATTTCTTTTCAACAATTCTAAGTTGGGTCGTTCCTCCATTGATTTTTATCCTTGTCTTGCAATTTTTTGCAAGAAGAAGTATGGGCGGAGGAGGAGCTCAAGGAGCATTAAGTTTTACTAAAAGTAAAGCTAAAGTTTATGTTCCAGATGATGAGTCAAAAGTCACTTTTGCAGACGTAGCTGGAGTTGATGAGGCTAAAGATGAGTTGACTGAAATTGTTGATTTTTTAAAAAAGCCTGAAAGATATACAGATATTGGTGCAAGAATTCCAAAAGGAGTTTTATTAGTTGGTCCTCCAGGAACGGGTAAAACTCTTCTATCAAAAGCTGTTGCTGGAGAAGCAGAAGTTCCTTTCTTTATAATATCAGGATCAGAGTTTGTTGAGCTTTTCGTTGGTGCTGGTGCTGCAAGAGTCAGAGATTTATTTGAGCAAGCTAAAAAGAAAGCTCCTTGTATAATTTTTATTGATGAACTTGATGCTATTGGTAAAAGTCGTTCAGGTTCGATGGGAGTTGTTGGTGGAAACGATGAAAGAGAACAAACTCTAAATCAATTACTAACTGAAATGGATGGTTTTGCTTCAACCGAGAAGCCAGTTATAGTTCTTGCTGCTACTAATCAACCTGAAGTACTGGATGCGGCATTATTGAGACCCGGTAGATTCGATAGACAAGTTTTAGTTGATAGACCTGACTTATCTGGTAGAAAAACAATTCTAGAAATTTACACTAAAAAAGTTAAGTTGGCTGAGTCAATAGACTTAGATTCAATTGCGCAAGCTACAAGCGGATTCGCAGGTGCAGATTTAGCAAATATGGTTAATGAAGCTGCATTATTGGCGGCAAGAGCTAAAAGAAAAAGTGTTGAGCAACAAGATCTAAGTGAGGCTATTGAAAGGGTTGTTGCTGGTTTGGAGAAGAAAAGTAGAGTTCTTCAAGACGATGAAAAGAAAGTTGTTGCTTATCATGAAGTCGGTCATGCAATTGTTGGACATCTTATGCCTGGAGGGTCAAAAGTTGCTAAGATTTCAATCGTCCCAAGAGGCATGAGTGCATTGGGTTATACACTTCAATTGCCAACAGAAGAAAGATTCCTAAATTCTAAGGAAGAATTGAAGGGTCAAATAGCAACTTTACTTGGTGGGAGATCTGCTGAAGAGGTGGTGTTTGGGAAAATCACTACAGGAGCTTCTAATGATCTTCAAAGAGCAACTGATATTGCAGAACAAATGGTAGGAACTTTTGGTATGAGCGATATTCTTGGTCCTCTTGCCTATGATAAACAAGGTGGTGGTCAATTTCTAGGAAATGGTAATAATCCAAGAAGATCAGTTAGTGATGCTACCGCTCAAGCAATCGATAAGGAAGTGAGAGATTTGGTTGATGATGCACATGAAACTGCTTTAAAAATTTTGAGAAGTAACTTACCCTTACTTGAATCAATTTCTCAGAAAATACTTCAAGAAGAAGTTATTGAAGGAGAAGATCTCAAAGCTCTCCTCGCAGATAGTAAAATGCCATCATAGTAGAATCTAGATCAAACTAGTTTTTTATGATAAAACCAATTAAGCTTGCTAAGAAAAATTTTTTATCAAGTTTGGACACTTCAATTGAAGAATTAACACATATTCTAGAGATTGCAGATAATTTTAAAAAAAAGAAACTTAATATCAAATATACAGACAAAGTATTAGGTTTAATTTTTGACAAATCCTCAACCCGAACAAGAGTTAGTTTTCAAGTGGCAATGTCAAGACTCGGAGGAACCACTATCGATTTGAATCCAACAACCTCACAAATAGGGAGAGGTGAACCTATTAAAGATACAGCAAGAGTGTTAAGTAGATATTGTGATGTGCTTGCAATCAGAACCTTTAGGCATTCTGACTTAGAGGAGTATGCAGAGTGGTCTACAAAGCCAGTAATTAACGCACTCACGGATTTAGAGCATCCATGTCAGGCTTTAGCTGACTTTTTAACAATCAAAGAAGAATTCAATGGATTTGAAAACGTTGCTTTAACCTTCATAGGAGATGGTAATAATGTCGCTAACTCTCTTATTTTATGTGGGGCTTTATTAGGAGTCGAAGTCAGAATTGCATGCCCTAAAGGTTATGAACCAAATTCTTTATTAATCGATAAAGCATACAAAATATATAACAATAAGAATTTGTTGAAAATTACCAACGATATCAATAGTGCTATTTTGGGAGCAAAAGTGCTTTATACAGATGTTTGGTCATCGATGGGAGAAGAGAATCAAAAGGATAAGAAAGATAAAGACTTTAAAGGCTTTACTATTGATAGTAATTTAGTAAATAAAGCAGATAAAGATGCAATTATTCTTCATTGTCTTCCTGCTTATAGATCTAAAGAAATTACTGATGAGGTCATTGAAAGCAGAAAAAGTAGAATTTTCCAACAGGTAGAAAATAGAATGCATGCTCAACAAGCACTATTGTCGTGCCTACTTTCTTGAAAATGTTGCGCATTAATTAAAAAAGAGGTACAAATGTATTAGAGAACATATGTATTATGGAAACTTCTTCTGATAGTGGTCTTACGAAGGCTCAAGAGGAGTTATATAGCTGGATAAAAAATTACTTGAAAACATTTCAACACAGTCCATCAATTAGGCAAATGATGAAAGCTATGGGCTTAAAATCTCCAGCACCTATTCAAAGTCGTTTAAAACATTTACAAGAAAAGGGATATATTTCATGGCAAGAAGGTAAAGCAAGAACAATGCAAATAGTTGATGAAATAATAGATAGGGTACCAGTTTTGGGTTCAGTAGCTGCTGGAGGTTTAATTGAA
>QCCD01000034.1 GCA_003281405.1 Prochlorococcus sp. AG-347-K16
TTTTATTAGGTAAATAAATATGAGCTTAAAAAAGTTTTCAGAATTATTTGGCGATCTAGATTCAATTAATAGTACAAATAATAAAATTGAAGTCTTGAAGAATTATTTTTTTTCTAATGATCCAATAGATAATTCATGGGCAATATATTTACTAACAGGAAAAAGTAATAAGAGATTTATTAGCGGAAGATATTTAAAAAATCTTTTTTCTCAAATATATGAATATCCTCAGTGGTTAATTGATACATGTTATTTAAAAGTTGGTGATTCTGCTGAGGTAATAACGTTATTACTTAAAAATAAAACTAATTCTAGAAAAAAGAAATTATCAAATATAAGTCTTAATGAATTACTAAGCGAAACAATACCTGCATTATCAAAACTTAATGAGGAGGAGAAAAATTTAGAAATTAAAAATCTTTGGGAAACATTACCTGAAGATAACCATCTAATTTTTAATAAAATTCTTACAGGAACTTTTAGAGTAGGAGTCTCTATCGGATTAATCACAAAATCAATATCAAAACTAATTAATATTGATGAAGAGATTATTTCTCATAGGTTGATGGGTGATTTTAAACCTTCAATTGATTCATATGAATTTTTAATTAACAAGAATATCAATCTTCAAGAGTTAAATTCCAAACCATTTCCATTTCTTCTAGCAAATACTATTGAAGATAAAATCTTCAAAAATTCAATAAATGATTTTCAATTTGAATGGAAATACGACGGTATAAGGATGCAATTAATTAAAAGATCAGGCAATGTTTCATTATGGACAAGAGGACAAGAATTAGTAAATGAATCTTTCCCAGAATTAGTAGAGAAAATGTCACATATAAAAGATGATTTTGTTCTTGATGGGGAATTATTAGTTTGGAATTTTAAAGAACAAATTCCCTTTGATTTTTCTTTACTTCAAAAAAGAATAAATAGAAAGTCTCCTACTAGATCAATCCAAATAAAATATCCAATTATTTTTATTGCTTATGATCTTTTAGAGATTAATGGGAGAGATATAAGAGAAATTAAATTAGAAAATAGAAGAATTGAGTTAGAAAAATATTTTTCAAAATGGCAAATTAAAACTGAGAATAATATCTCTGATATTTTCAAAATATGTGATTTAATATTTCCTAAAGATTGGCCTGATGCTTTAAATTATAAAGAAAAATCTCGAGAAAATAATACTGAAGGATTAATAATTAAGAAAAAGAATTCTATATACTCCTCTGGTAGAAAGAAAGGTATTTGGTGGAAATATAAAGTTGATCCTATGCAACTGGATGCTGTTCTAATTTACGCTAAGGGCGGTAGGGGTAGAAGAGCTGGTCTGTATACAGATTACAGTTTTGCATTATGGAAAGACAAAGAATTAATTAAATTTGCAAGTGCATATTCTGGTTTAACGAATACTGAGATTAAAGAGCTAGATAAATGGATAAGAAAAAATACAATAGAAAAATTTGGTCCTGTTCGATCGTTAAAACCAGAAATGGTATTCGAAATATCTTTTGAGAAAATACAAATTTCTAAACGTCATAAGTCAGGCATAGCTGTACGATTTCCAAGAATAACAAAATGGAGAAAAGATAAAAAAATTAATGATGCAGATAGCCTAGAGAATGCTTATGAACTAATGAAAAAAATATCATGAAAAATATTACGAAAAATAATAAGCAAAATAATTTAATTTCTAAAATTAAACAGTTTTTCTCCACAAATGGATGGGAGCCACTACCATATCAGATCGAATCTTGGGAATCATTTTTAAATGGAGAGAGTGGAATAATACAAGTTCCTACTGGATGCGGCAAAACTTATGCTGCATTAATGGGTCCTCTATCAAAGATAGAAGATCCCAAAAATAATAAAAGTGTGAATATATTATTAATAACCCCCTTAAAAGCACTAAGTAGAGATCTAAAAAATTCCATACAATTAGCAGCTTTGCATTTTAATAAAGAAATCACTGTTGAAATTAGGAACGGGGATACAACCCCATATGAAAAGAAAAAGCAACTAGCTAAACCACCTAATATTCTTATTACCACTCCAGAGTCTTTATCTCTTTTACTTTCTAATAAAGAATCTAATAATCTGTTCAAGGAGTTGTCATCAATAATTATTGATGAATGGCATGAATTGATGGGTAGTAAAAGAGGAAACCAGTGCGAGTTATCTTTAAGTTGGCTAAGAGGTAATATAAAAAATTTACAAATTTGGGCAATGTCTGCAACTATTGGAAATATTGAAGAAGCGGCAAGAGCAATAGTTGGGATTAGCGCTATTAAACCCAAAATTATAAGTACAAATATTCAAAAAGAGATCGAAATTTTAAGTGTTTTACCAGAAGAGGAAACTACCTTTCCATGGAGTGGGCATCTTGGGCTTAGAAGTCATTCTTCACTATTAAAAATCCTAGATAAAAATAAAAGCACCTTATTATTCACCAATACGAGAAATCAATCTGAAAGATGGTATCAATGTCTTAAATTTTTTCTACCAGAGATGGAAGACAAAATTGCACTTCATCACGGCTCCCTGGACAAAGAAGATAGAAAAAGAGTTGAAGAAGGGGTTAAAGACGGATTAATAAAATGGGTAGTCTGCACCAGCTCTTTAGATTTGGGAGTCGACTTCCAACCTGTAGATCAAATAGTTCAAATTGGTAGTGCAAAGAATTTAGCTAGACTTATCCAAAGAGCGGGAAGAAGTGCTCATAGACCAGGTGGAAAATCAAAAATAATTTTTATGCCTACTAATTCTTTAGAGTTATTAGAGATTAGTGCCATGAGAAGAATAATAAAAAGTGGTATATCTGAGGAAATTAGACTTCCTGAATTATCTTATGATGTGCTTCTACAACATCTAATAAGTTTGGCATGTGGAAATGGCTTTGATCCGAAAATTGAGAAAGAAAGAATTAAAAATTGCTGGAGTTATAGAAACTTAAAAGATCAAGATTGGAATTGGTGTCTTGACTTTTTAGAATATGGAGGAAAATGTCTTAAAGCATACCCAAAATATAAAAAGATAGTTAAAGAAGAATCACAAATTAATAATAATGAAAACTTTAAATATTTTGTAAAAGATAAATCTTTAATAAGAATGCATAAGTTCAATATTGGGACAATAACAAGTGACAAATTTGTGAATGTCAAAT
>QCCD01000035.1 GCA_003281405.1 Prochlorococcus sp. AG-347-K16
CTTTGCAAGGATCATCATTAGCAATAGAAGTTGTATTCTTAGCTATTCTTTTTTCATTAAGTTTGGGTTTGCCATTGGGATTATTAAGTGGATATTTTGGTGGTTTTTTTGATAAATGCTTATCACTAATAATGGATACTATTTTTTCAATACCTGTAATTTTGCTTTCAGTTGTTGTGGCTTTTGTATTGGGTAAGGGTATCCTTAACGCGGCTTTGGCATTGTGTATTGTTTACTCTCCTCAATATTTTAGATTAATCAGAAATCAGACAATATTGGTTAAATCCGAAACTTATGTGGAGGCAGCTCAAGTTGCAGGAGCTGATGTTACAAAAATTATTTTTAAATATATTCTCCCAAATGTAATAACACCATTGCCTATTCTGCTTACCCTAAATGCTGCAGATGCTGTTTTGGTATTAGGAAGTTTAGGATTTTTAGGCCTTGGAGTTCCTGCAGATGTCCCAGAGTGGGGAAGTGATTTAAATCTGGCTCTTGCCGCTTTACCCACAGGTATCTGGTGGACGGCCTTGTTCCCAGGTTTAGCAATGTTTTTTTTAGTTTTAGGTCTTTCTTTTATAGGAGAGGACCTTGAAGAAATTTTTGATAGTCAAAATTCTGAATAAATTTAGTTATCTGTAACAGGATCAAGTTCTCCTTGATCATTCAACTTTGGATATTCTTTAGCTGATTTTTTATACACCGCAGCTAATTCAGGGTAACACCATTCAAAAAGTGTTTTTTGATATTCTTCCATATTTAACCCTTCTCCATTAGCGGGCAATATACCTTTATTTTTTCTTTGGCGAACAGCTTCAAATAATAATATAGAAGCAGCAACTGAAACATTCAGAGATTGAACCATACCTCTCATAGGTATAAAAATTGATTCATCAACCATTGATATAAGTTCATTACTTAGTCCCCATTTTTCTGCTCCTAAAACAAAACATGTATTTTGAGAATAATCAAAACTTCTATAATCTACTGATTTACTATTAAGAGTCGTTCCATATAATTTAAAACCCTTATTCTTTAAATCAGATATTGCCATGATAGTGTTTTCATGATTATTCAGTTTTACCCATTTTTGACTTCCTTGAGCAGTACTATTAAAAGTCTTAACGGCATTTTTTTTGCTAATAAAATTTGCTTCGAAAACTCCTGCTGCATCACATGTCCTTAATATGGCAGATAAATTATGTGGTTTATTGACATCCTCAATTAAAACAGTCAAGTTTTTCATTCTGCAATCTAAAACACTTTTGATTCGTTCAAATCTTCTTGGCAAAATTGACATTTATAATTTTTTCACACTTTTCAAATTATATTCAAAAAATATTGATTACCTATTAAATCTCTTGGTTTATAATATTTTGGTAGTTTAAATTAACTCAATGGCATACATAGAATGGGACTATACAGTAATAACAAGTATGGTAGAAAAACAAGGGTGGGATTTACCTGATCGTGAATCGGAAGAATGGAATAAATTTAACGATGAATTAGGAGAAAAAATGAGAGGTGTTGGACTTATTTTTGAAAAATATTGTAAATTTACTCCTGATATAGGAGAAGGAGTTCATCTTCTAGATGACTGATCATAAATAGTTTTAAACCATTGATGTATCCCTTAATCAATGGCTTATTAATTAATAAGATAATATAATTTCATTAAATTAGAACTGGCAATTATTAAGGCTTTATAAAGCTTATACTCTAAAAAAAATTTTTTATTCCACAAAAAAGTTATTTAATTTCTATATTTGAATAAAAATATGAAAAATAAATTAACATTTTTATTCGATGGTGGTTGTCCACTTTGTTTGAGAGAAACAAATTTCCTTAAAAAAAGAGATATCTTAAATCAAATTGCATTTATAGATATTAATAGTAAGGATTATGATCAAAGTCTTTTTAATGACATCTCATATTCAGAAGCTATGTCAAACCTGCATGGGATTATTGAAAATGGAGAAATTATTAGGGGGCTGGATGTACTTGCATATTCTTACGAATTAGTTGGTTTAGGTTGGGTTTATTATCCCTTGAAGATTAAGCTCTTATCTCCATTATTGAGATTGGTTTACAGATATTGGGCAAAATATAGACTTCAAATTACAGGTAGATCCGATATTGAAAAACTTTGTACCTCACAATGTGAACAATAAATATGGAAAGTATCGACATAGACAGAATAATTGAAATGTGTTGGGAAGATAGAACACCCTTTGAAGCTATCGAGTATCAATTTGGTTTAAAAGAGGTAGATGCGATAAAAATTATGCGTCAAAATCTTAAACCCAAATCTTTTAAAGTCTGGAGAAAGAGAGTTTCGGGAAGAAATACAAAACATATGGCCCTTAAAGATTCAACTAGATTTAAATCTACCCATAAAAGAAAATTATAAATTTTGAAAAATCTTTCTGCTAAAACTTGTCCTGTTTGCAATAGGCCGTTTGAGTGGCGTAAAAAATGGAAAAACTGTTGGGATGATGTTATCTACTGTTCAAAAAGATGCAGTAACAGAAAGTCGCAAAGATGAAACAAGTATCAATTATTTTCCCGAATCAACTTTTTAGAGAAAGCCCAATCTTAAAAATAAATTGTGAAGTTTTGATTTTGGAAGACTCATTATTTTTTGGAAATGATAAATTTCATAAATTAATTAACCATAAAAATAAGTTAGTTTTTCATAGAGCATCTATGCTCGCTTATAAAAATTATTTAGAAATATCTGGCTTTAAAGTTTTATACATCGAAAACAAGAATAATGTTTCTACAGTTGATTACTTATCGGAATTTATTAAAAATAAATATCAGAAAATAAATCTCATTGACCCTCATGATTTTTTAATAATGAAGAGGATTAATAATTTTGTTCAAAGTAATAATTTAGCTTTAAATATTTTGCCTTCTCCTATGTTTATGACAAGTGAAAATTTAAAAGATTTATTTGCATCAAATTCAAAAAAACCGCTTA
>QCCD01000036.1 GCA_003281405.1 Prochlorococcus sp. AG-347-K16
TAAAAATATCTTCTCCTGAAGGAATCAAGGCAGTGTTTGCAGATAAATTTCTAGCTGCCTGTGATGTTCCTGGACTAAAAAAAATATTTCCAAAAGAATGGTATCAATTTAAAGAATTTGAAGGTTTAAAAAAACTTAGAGCTGTTGCTGTTGCCACAATCCAATTAAGATATGACGGTTGGGTTACTGAATTACAAAAAGATAATACTGGAAACCTACCAATTGGACTAGATAACCTTCTTTATTCTGCTGATGCCTCTTTCAGTTGTTTTGCTGATTTAGCACTAGCAAGTCCAGCAGACTATAGAAAAAAAGATATGGGATCGCTTCTCCAATGTGTTTTAACTCCTGGCGATAGATGGATGGGAAGATCCACAGAAAGAATTACAAAAGAAATTGATAAAGAGGTTCGCCGTCTATTCCCATCCTCAAAAAACCTTAAATTGCTTTGGAGTAACGTGGTACAAATTCCACAATCACTCTATAGAGAAGCTCCCGGTATGGAACCTTTCAGACCCGATCAAAAAACATCTATATCTAATTTCTTCATGGCTGGTAGTTATACAAAACAAGATTATATAGACTCTATGGAAGGAGCTACAATGAGTGGTCATTTAGCTGCGGCCGCAATTTTAGAGAAGAAAGCCGAATTAGCAAAAAATCTTGCAGTAGGTTAATTAATGGGTACTTGGCTAAAACATGACGTAATAACAGTTGTTAATGCGCCTCTTGAAAATGTATGGGACACATGGAGCGATTTAGACTCAATGTCACTTTGGATGAGCTGGATTGAATCTGTAAAAACAGTTGACGAAGAAACTAATACGCTACCAGATTTAACAGAATGGACTTTAGCTGCAAATGGCTTTAGATTTAAATGGAAAGCACAAATTACAGAAAGGGTTGAAAAAAGCAAACTTAAATGGAAATCAATAGGAGGTTTACCAACTGAGGGATCAGTAATTTTCGAAAGTAAAACTGATCAAATCACAACTGTAAATTTAGCAATAACTTATGAACTACCAAAAATGATTGCTCGGTTTATGGAAGAAAATATTTTAGGCAAAATGGTTACAAACGAATTACAGACCAATATTGATAGGTTTAAAGATTTAGTTGATAAGAACTATAAAATAAACATTTCTAATTAAAAATATTAATTGCTACATCTAGTAGTCCTTCAAAAGTATATTTTTGTGCCTGACTATCAACTCTTCCAAAAATCTTGTTGCATATTTTTGTTGTCTGAGGTCCAATAGTTAATAACTTAATTTGATCAAAATATCCTAACCATTGTTTACCAAGTTTTTTTTCTAGTAGAAAAGCAGCATTTACTACGGTTTTACCGCTTGAGAAAATAATTGCATCGACTTTTCGATTAGAAATAATATCAATTGTTTCTTCCGGAATTGATTCAGGACATCTCGTTTCATATGCAGCAACCTCAAATACACGAGAACCAGCCTTTCTAAATTGATCTGCAATTAAATCCCTGCCACCTGTTTGAACTCTTGGTACAAAAACTCGAAGTCCATAACCAGATACTGGGAAATTATCAATTAAACTTTCAGCAACAAATTCTGGAGGAATGAAATCAGCCTTAATCCCAAAATCATAAAGAGTTTTTGAGGTTTTTTCTCCGACTACGGCGATTTTTATTTTTTTAGAACATTCTTTTAATGAACTATTAAAGTATCTAAGTCTTTTATCCACAAATTTGATCCCATTACTACTGGAAAAAATAATCCAATGAAAATCATTTATTTGATTTAATGCTTCATCAAGAGGATTCAAATCATCAGGATCAGCAATACTTATTGCAGGTAAATCGTATACATTAGCGCCTTTGCTTATGAATATCTTTTTTATATCAAATATCCCTTCTTTTGATCGAGTAATAATTATATTTCTTTGATCAAGGGGTAGATCAACTTTTGGCATCCTTGTCCTCAACATTATGATTTTGATTTTTATTTTTTAATTCATCGAGAAGTTTCAAGACTGATAATCCTTTATCAAGAACAACATCGTCTTTAAAAATTATCTCTGGAACTCTTCTCATCTCAATTCTTTTTCCTAAACTATGCCTTATAGAGCTTTTAGCAGTATTCAAGTTTGATACAATTTCTTTCCTCACTTTCTCTTGAGCAGTTGAAGTTACATAAATTTTACAGTGTTGCAAATCACCTGATAAATCAATCTTAGAAATATTGACGAAATGATCTCTAATAAGATCATTTTCTAAATCATTCTGCAAAATAAGGGTTATTTCTTTCTTCAAAAGAGAAGAAACTTTTGCAAGACGGAAATTATTTGGCATTATGGTTGTAAATTTATTGGGTTTGTCATCGCTTGCAAGACAAAATAAACAGTTATGAAAGCACTTAAGACAGAAGATATCAAACCTACTATTGTGAGTGGATTTGATCTATTCTTGAATAAAGGTTCAAGCAAAGCAACAAGTCCTCCAGCAATGATAGATATCAAATACTTTGGATATCTCGCAACATTAGAGAAAAATTCGCCCATCAGCTCCACAAATAGATTACTTTTTTAGCTAAGTTTTAACAAACATTAAACAGCATGATTACATTATATCAATTTAGGCATAGTGCTTTTTGTTTAAAAACAAGAATGGCTCTTCATGCAAAAAAACTACAATATCGAGTTGAAGAAGTAACACCTGGAATAGGCCAATTTGAAATCTTTAAATTATCAGGTCAAAAACAAGTACCTGTAATAGTCGATAGTAATGATCAAGTTATTAATGACTCTTCAACTATTTGCGAATATATAGATAAAAAAAATGAAAACAATCCACTTTTTCCGGAGGATCCAATATTATTTGCACAATGCAAGCTAATTGAAGACTGGGCAGATACTACAATGGCTACAAC
>QCCD01000037.1 GCA_003281405.1 Prochlorococcus sp. AG-347-K16
CTCCACTTTGAATTTCAATTAAGACTAATTTTTCATTCCCTGAGTTAGACAATCTATGCTTTGATCCTAGAGGAATATATGTGCTTTGGTTTTTATTAAGAACTGTTTTTTCTCCATCAATTTCAACTATTGCTCTTCCGCTAACAACAACCCAATGTTCAGTTCGGTATTTATGCAATTGTAGGGACAAAGATTCTTTTGGCTTAACTATTATTTTCTTAACTTTCCACTTTAAGCCTTCAGCTAAAGAAGTGTAACTTCCCCAAGGTCTGAAAATTGTCTTGTGTTCTGTAGCTTTTGAATCTGCATTTTTAACTAAATATTCAACTAACTCTTTTACTTTTTGAGAATCTGCTTTATTTACGACTAAAACAGCATCAATTGTCTCAACTACAATTAAATCTTCTATTCCTATTCCAACAATTAATCTTTCTGTACTTCTCAAGTATGAATTTCTAACATTTTCAACTACTACTTTTCCTGAAATAGAGTTACCATCTTTATCTTTATCTGAAACCTCCCACATAGATTGCCAGCTACCAATATCGTTCCATCCAACATTTAAAGGAAAAACAAATCCTAAATCAGTTTTTTCCATTATTGCTTTATCTATTGAGATATTTTGACAACGTGAAAAGATTTTTTTATTAACTCTTTGAAAATCAAGATCATAAAGTTCCTCAGATAAAGCCGCCTTACAGGATTTATAAATTTCTAAATTTCTTTTTTTTATTTCTTCAAGATATATACTCGACTTACAAAAAAATATACCACTATTCCATGTAAACCTTTTATCTAAAATAAATTCTTCGGCCAAATTTTTATTAGGCTTTTCAATAAATCTAACAATCTTTTGTCCCTCTAAACTCTCATAGTCAAGAATTTTATCGGCTTCTATATAGCCATATCCAGTCTCTGCCTTATGAGGAATTATTCCAAAAGTCACTATTTTATTTAAAGAACATAACTTGTTGGCAGAGTCTAAGACTAAATTAAAAGTTTTTGAGTCTTTGATTAGATGATCTGAAGGTAATATTAGTAATTTAGGGTCATTGCCTTGCTCATTAGCTTTTAAAGCAGCCAAAGTTATAGCGGGCGCTGTATTTCTTCCAACTGGTTCTAGTAATATAGTTTTCACTTTTATATTTATATTTCTAATTTGTTCGGCAACAATAAACCTATGCTCTTCATTACAAATAATAATAGGATCGTCAGTATTGCTATTTTTACTTATTCTTAAAATAGTTTTCTGAAAAAATGATAAAGGTTCACTATCGTTTATAGATAAATATTGTTTAGGAAAACTTGATCTGGAAAGTGGCCATAGTCGAGTCCCTATTCCCCCGCAAAGAATCACTGGCAATATTTTATCTTTAATCATAATGATTTAACCAAAAGTGAATCTGGTATAAAATTAATTATAGCCATTTGGATTTTTTGTTATCCAATTAAAACCATCTTTACACATTTGGCATAGATCTTTTTGGGGATACCAATTTAATTTCTTTTTAGCAAGAGAATTGTCAGCTATTAATATTGCTGTATCTCCGTCTCTTCTCTTAGAAAATTTATATTTAATCTTAATATTATTCACTTTTTCAAATGTTTTAATTAATTCTAAAACACTCGTACCTTGACCAGTACCCAAATTAAATGAGTAAAATCCAAATTTTAAATTACTTTCTAGAGCTTTAATATGCCCTTCTACTACATCTTCAACATGAATATAATCTCTAATACAAGTTCCATCTTTGGTAGGCCAATCATTTCCAAAAATAAATAGTTTTTCTTTATTAATATAAGCATTTAGAATCAAGGGAAATATATTGTTTGGGATATTCAGGGGATCTTCTCCAAGTAGTCCAGAATGATGTGAACCTATTGGATTAAAGTACCTTAAATTAATAATCCTCCAATTATTTTTATTCGACTTAATAAAATCCTCTAAAATGGTTTCTACGCATAATTTGCTTTTAGCATAAGGATTTACTGGTCTTGGCATAAGACTTTCTTTAAATGGTGGTTTATTTTTTTCTCCATATACACATGCACTACTACTAAAGATTAAATTCTTACAATTATATTTTTCCATAATTTTCAAAAGATTTATTGTTCCTGCAACATTCACATCCCAGTAATTCAAGGGTTTTATTTTTGATTCAGCAACTGATTTTAATCCTGCGAAATGAATAACTGCATTTATAGGACTATTATTTTCAATACAATTTTTGAAAATATTCTCAATGAAGAAATAATCTCTTATATCTCCCTTATTGAAAATTAAATTTCCAATTAAGTCTAAATCTAATTTTTTTAAAATAAAGTTAATATTGGAAATTACTTTTTGGGAACTATTAATATTTGAGTCAATAATCAAAACATCATATCCCCTCTGCAAAAGATTTAATGCTGTATGACTTCCAATGTATCCTGTACCTCCCGTTATCAATATTTTTTTCAAAATAATTTATCAATATTAATAGTAATTTTCATACAATTATGAAAATTTTTCAATCTTTATAAAGATATTCTTTAACACTATTATCTAGCTTTTATAAAATGCAATGAAAGAAAGATCTAAGCTCATATAGAGCTAATAATTATTTATATTATGAAATCCTTCTACTTTATTTTTAAACTCATTATGATGTTTTATAATTAAGAAAGT